>DASTBT010000127.1:0-60259 GCA_035711865.1 Actinomycetota bacterium | reverse complement strand
CCTCGATCTCCTGGTCGCGGGTGGCCTGCACGACACCGGCGGCGATCCAGTCGCAGCGGTTGATGCCGGCGAAGATGTTCACGAGGATCGCGCGCACGTTCGGGTCCTGCACCACGATGCGGAAGGCGTTCGCGATCTTCTCGGCGCTCGCCCCTCCCCCTACGTCGAGGAAGTTCGCCGGCCGCCCGCCGTGGTGCACGATCGCATCCATCGTTCCCATCGCGAGCCCGGCGCCGTTCACGATGCATCCCACCGAGCCGTCGAGGGCGATGTAGTTCAGGCCGTGCCCGATCGCCTCGACCTCCTTGGGGTCCTCCTCGTCGAAGTCGCGCAGCTCGGCCACGTCGCCCTGACGGAACAGGGCGTTGTCGTCGAAGCTGATCTTCGCGTCGAGCGCGACGAGCTCGCCGTCCTCGGTCTCGATGAACGGGTTCACCTCGAGCATCAGGCAGTCGAGGTCGCGGAAGAGCCGGTACATGCGCTTGAGCAGCCGCGTGAACGACGTGGTCTTCTTCCCCAGCCCGATCGCCGTGGCGACCTTCCGGCACTGGAAGTCGAGCAGGCCGACGCCGGGGTCGATGTACTCGGAGTGGATCGCCTCGGGGTCCGACGCCGCGACGTGCTCGATGTCGACGCCGCCCTCGGCGCTGGCGACCACCACGACGCGTTGGGAGTCGCGATCGACGACGAGCGACAGGTAGAACTCGCGCTCGATGCGCGAGGCGCGTTCGACGAGCACGCGGCTGACGCGTTGACCCTCGGGACCGGTCTGTTCGGTGACGAGGGTCGACCCCAGCATCTGATCCGCGATCTCGGCGATCTTCGCCGGGGAGTTGCCGATCTTGACACCGCCCGCCTTGCCGCGGCCGCCGGCGTGGATCTGCGCCTTCACGACCCACCGTCTGCCGCCGAGCTCCTCCGCCACGCGGGACGCGGCCTTCGACGAGTACACGACCTCGCCGCGAGGCGTGGTGACCCGGTATTGGCGCAGCAGCGCCTTGGCCTGGTACTCGTGGATGTTCATCTCGCGCCCCCTCCCCGCACGCGCATCTGCTCGACCTTGCGCATCAGGTTCTCGGCCATGCGGATCGAGGCGGCGTCGATCAGCCGGCCGTCGAGCGAGACCGCCCCTTTGCCTTCCTTCGCGCCCTCCTCCATCGCCTGCAGGATGCGCTCAGCGTGCTCGGCCTCGGCAGGCGCCGGCGTGAACACCTCGTTGGCGAGGTCGATCTGCGACGGGTGGATCGCCCACTTCCCCTCGCACCCGAGGGCGGCGGCGCGCCCGGCGGCGCTGCGGTAGCCGTCGGCGTCGGCGAGGTCGCCGAACGGTCCGTCGATCGGGCGCAGGCCCTGCGCCCGGCACGCCGCGACCATGCGGGAGATGCCGAAGTGCCATTGGTCGCCCCAGTGGACGCTCCGTGAACCGGTTCCCGGGTCGGGATCGGTGAGCACCGAATAGTCGGCGTTCGCGCCGCCGATGTTCGTCGTCCGGGCCTGGACGCTCGCGGCGTAGTCGGCCACCCCGAACACCATCGCCTCGAGCCGGTCGAGCCGGGCACGCGAGATCGCCTCGACGTTCGCCATGCCGGCGGCGGTCTCGATCAGGATGTGGATGCCGATGCGGCCGGCTTCCCAGCCGTTGCGCTGCTCGATCTGGTCCAGCAGCGTCGCGACGAACTCGACGTCGCTCGGCGAGCCGACCTTCGGCACGAGCACCGTGTCGAGCACGTGGCCGCGTGCCTCGACCACCTCGACCACGTCGCGGTAGCACCAGTGCGTGTCGAGGCCGTTGATGCGCACGCTGACGGTGCACCGCGACCAATCCTGCGCCGCGAGCGCCTCGATCACGTTCTCGCGAGCTCGCTCCTTGTCGTCGGGCGCGACGGCGTCCTCGAGGTCGAGGAAGACCACGTCGGCGCCGAGGGTGGGCGCCTTCTCGATCGCTCGTTCGTTCGTACCGGGCACGGCGAGCTCGCTGCGATGCAGCCGGTCGGTCCGAGCCATTGGTGGCTCCTAACCGGGGAGCACGGCGTCGAACGCGGCGAGCACGCGATCGGCGGTCTCGCGGTTCGCGTTCACGCCCATGAGCCCCACCCGCCAGATCGGCGGTGCCTTCGGGCCGAGCCCGCCGCCGATCTCGATGCCGTGCTCGCGCAGGAACCGCAGCTGGACCTCCTTGCCGTCGATGCCCTCGGGCACCTTCACGGCGGAGAGCTGCACGAGCTGATGCGCGGGGTCGGCGAGCAGGTCGTAGCCGCGGGCGCGGATCTCGTCCTGGAAGTACCGGCCGGCGTCGGCGTTGCGTTCCCACCGGGCCTCGAGACCTTCCTCGAGGGCGAGGCGGATGCCCTCGTACAGCGCGTAGTACTGCAGGATCGGCAGCGTGTGGTGGTAGGTGATGGGCCGGTCGATCCAGTACTTCGAGAGCTCCTCGAAGTCGTAGTAGTAGGGCACGGGGCCGCTGTGGCGCTGCATCGCGGCGACGGCGCGTTCGCTGATCGTCACCGGCGCGATGCCGGGAGGGCAACCGAGCGCCTTCTGCGAGCACGAGTAGCCGTAGTCGATGCCCCACGCCTCGGCCTCGACCTGCTGCCCGCCGAGCGAGGTCACGCAGTCCACGTAGAGCAGCGCCTCGGAGCCGCTGGCGCGCAGCGCCTCGGCGAGCTCGGCGACCGGGAACTCGGCCCCGGTCGAGGTCTCCGCCTGCACGACGCTCACGATCTTCGTTCCGGGGTTCGCGGCGAGGGTCTCCATGATGCGGTCCACGCTCACGATCTGGCCGAAGTCGGCGGAGAGCTCGACCACGTCGGCGCCGGCGCGGTGCACGAAGTCGTTCAGGCGGGATCCGAAGAACCCCCAATGGCAGCTGATCACCGTGTCGCCGGGCTCGACGAGGTTCATGAACCCGGCTTCCATCGCGGAGGTGCCCGACGAGCTCAACGCGATCGTGAGCCCGCCCTCGTGCCGGCGCCAGATCGCGCGCAAGCCTGTGACGAGATCGGCCAGGATGTCCCAGAAGTCGGGGTCGAGGTGCCCGTTCATCGGAAGCTGCATCGCCTCGAGCACCTTCGGATGCACGTTCGACGGTCCGGGGCCGCAAAGCAGCCGGTCGCCCGGGGATATCGTCTGGATCGTCGCGTCGGTCATGTGAGAACCCCTTCCTCCCGCGGTCGGCCGCGGTTCGACCCAAGACCTTGAACGCCGGTTCAAGGAGGCGCCGAGTATGGCACAGGGGTCCGTCCGGGCGGTAGCCGGGGGCCGTGACCCGGGGTCTAGCCGGTGTTCCGCAGGCCCGCCGAGACGCCGTTCACGGTGGCCTGCACGAGCCGTTCCGCCCGTCCACGGCCGTCGAGGAAGCGCAGCTGCAGGAACGAGAGCGCGTCGACGTAGGGGTTGCGGAGCTCGACGGCCTGCTGCAGCTCCGGGCGGCAATCGAGCAGCTCGGGGTGCCCCGCCACCTGCAGCACCAGCTCACGGGTGCGGGACATCTCGTCGCGGATGTCGGCGGCGAGGTCATCTCGGCCACCCCGCGACATGTACAGCTCCGCGATGCCCGGGTCAGCCTTGGCGAGGGAGAGCTCGGCGTTCTCGATCATCGCCGTGAAGAACGGCCAGTCGCGGAACATCGCCCGGAGCGTCGTGAGGCCGCCTCGGCGGCGGGCGACCGCGTCGAGCCCGGTGCCCAGTCCGTACCAGCCGGGAAGGTTGACGCGGCTCTGCCCCCAGGCGAACACCCACGGGATCGCGCGCAGATCGTCGAGCTCGTCGGCCCGCCCGAGCCCGCGCGCGACCGGTCTCGATGCGATCGGCAACGTCGAGATCTGCGCGATCGGCGTCACCGCGCGGAAGAACCTGACGAACCCCGGAGAGCCCACGAGCGCCTCGTAGGCCTCGCGTGAAGCCTCGGCCATGCGCTCGAGCTCGAGCTCGAACGCGTCCGCCGGATCGGGCTCGTCGCCCCGGGCCGTCGCTCGCACCACGGCGTGCGTGAGCTGTTCGAGGTGGCGGCGGGCGAGCATCGCGTCGCCGTAGCGCGCGAACGCCATCTCGCCTTGTTCGGTGACCGTGAACCGCCCGCCGACCGAGCCCGGCGGCTGCCCGAGGATCGCGCGGCTCGCCGGGCCGCCGCCCCGGCCGAGCGCGCCACCGCGCCCGTGGAAGATCGTGAGCCGGAGATCGTGTTCCCGGGACCAGGCGGCCATCGCGCGCTGCGCCCGATAGAGCTCGATGTTCGCGGCGAGCACGCCGGCTTCCTTCGCCGAATCGGAGTAGCCGACCATCACCTCCAGCTCACCCCGCCGTCGTCGCAGCATCTGCCTCGTTCCCGGCAGCGAGACCCACTCGTCGAGGATCGTCGTCGCGGTCGAGAGCTCGTTCCGGGATTCGAACAGGGGCACCGGTTGTACGTCGGCCGGGCGTTCGGGCGAGGCCAGCCGGGCGAGGGCGCGCACGCCGGCGAGGTCGGCCGCCGAGCGCGTGAAGCTCACGATCACCCGCTCGCATGCGACGGTTCCGAGCCGTTCCTGGATCTCGCGGACGGCTCGGAACGTGGCGAGCACCTCGCGGGTCGCTGCGCTCGTCCCCTGGCGCGGTTCCTGCCCCTTCGCCCCGGCGATCCGGTCGAGCGCTCGCGCGTTGCCCGCCGCGCGCGGTGCCAGCTCTCGCAGCGCCGTGTCGAGCACGTCGGCATGCTGACGCACCTCCATCTCCGCCAGGTGGAACCCGAACGTCTCAGCCTGCCATCGGAGATGCTGCAGCTCGCCCCACGCGAGGCCGGGGGCTCCGCCGGCGTCCAGGGAACGCTGCAGCACGTCGAGGTCCTCGACGAACTCCGACGCCTCACCGTAGGCGCCCCGGCCGCCGCTCCGGGTCGCGGCGAGCCGATGGGCGGCGAGCCCGAGCTTGCGGCGGTGCGGCGCGTCGGGAAGCTTGCGGGCGAGCTCGCGCGCCGGGCCGGGCACGGCCCGCTCGTCGCGCTCGAGCGTCCGGCGAAGGGCCGCCGAGGGCGGCACGTCGTGATCGCTCACCGACAGCGCCCGAGCGATGCGCCTCGCCGCCGCCTCGAGTCCCCGGAGCACGTGATCGGTCGCGATCGCCGAGGCGGCTTTCGTGGTCTCGGCGGTGACCGTCGGGTTCCCATCGCGATCGCCGCCGACCCACGTGCCCCAGCGGAGGAACGGCGGGAAAGCGGGGGGGACCGCGCCGCTTCCCTCGGCGTCGATCGCTCGATCGACCTCTCGGTAGACGAGCGGCAGGGTGGTGAAGATCGTCTGGTCGAACAGCGCGAGCATCGCCCGCACCTCGTCGAGTGGCTCGGGGCGGGACTGCCGCACGGGATCGGTGAGCCACAGACCCGTGATCTCTTCCCGCAGGTGTCGCATCGTCTCGGCACGCTCCGGTTGGCCGGGCCGCGGGTCGTCGAGCCGGTCGAGCAGGTCGCCGATGCGCCAGACGTGCTCGGCGACCGCCCTGCGCTTGGCCTCGGTCGGGTGCGCCGTCAGCACGGGTCGGATCAGCAGGTCGTCGAACGACGATGGCCTCGCGAGCTCGCCGAGCGCGGCCACCGAAACTTCCAGTGGCCGTGGGCCGTTGCTGCGCGCGCGGAGCGTTCGGATGCGGTGGCGCTCCTCGGCCAGGTTCACGAGCTGGAAGTAGCAGGTGAACGCCCGGATCACGTGCTCGGCCCGGCCGGCATCGAGCGATGCGGTGAGCTCGACCACCCGCGCGCGCCGAGCTTCGGTCGGGCGACCTCGCTGGGCGATCGTGGCGCGCCGCAGGTCTTCGACGTCGGCGAGGAGCCCCGGCCCGCCGTGCTCGGCGCTCGCCTCGCCCAGCGTCGTCGTGAGCATCCGAACGTCGTGTCGCAGCTCGGCCGGCATCGGACGGGCCCCGCCGCGGGCCCGGGCAGCGGCCGTCCGGGTGGGCAACTGCTCAGCCGCCGAAGGCGTCGGGGTTGAGCAGCGTCGGCGGCCGCTCGCCGTCGAGCGCCGCGAACACGTTGTCGACCACGACCTCGCCCATCGCGTTGCGTGTGTCGACCGTTGCACTGCCGAGGTGGGGGATCACGACCGCGTTCTCGAGCTTCAGCAACCGGCCTTCGACCTCCGGCTCGCGCTCGAACACGTCGAGTCCGGCCGCGAAGATCTCGCCGGCCTCGAGGGCGTCGGCCAGCGCCGACTCGTCGATCACCGGGCCTCGCGATGTGTTCACGATCACCGCGGTGGGCTTCATCGTCCGGAACGCCTCCGGGTCGAACAGGTGGCGCGTCTCGGGGGTGAGGTTCGTGTGGATCGAGACGACGTCGGCCTGCGCGAGCAGATCGGGGAGCTCGAGCCGCTCGGCGCCGGTCTCCTGCTCCACCTCTGACGGCAGCTGCACGGCGTCGCTGTAGACGACCCGCATCCCGAAACCCCTCGCGCGGCGTGCCACCGCCTGGCCGATGCGGCCGAACCCCACGATGCCGATCGTCTTGTGGTGCACGTCCTGGCCGAGCATCATCAACGGCCCCCAGATCCACGGCGTGCCGGCCCGAAGGAACCGCTCGCCCTCGCCGACCCGGCGCGCGGCGGCCATGATCAACGCGAAGGCCGTGTCGGCGGTGGTCTCAGTGAGCACGTCGGGCGTGTTCGTCGCGAGCACGCCGGCTTCCGTGCACGCGGCGATGTCGACGTTGTCGAAGCCCACGGCATGGTTGGCCACGATCTTCAGCTGCGGCCCAGCGGCCGCGAGGAACCCGGCGTCGACCTTCTCGGTCAGCATCGTCACGATCGCGTCGCGTCCGGAGATCACCTGGAGCAGCTCCTCGCGAGGGATGCCGAACTCGTTCTCGTGGACCGTGACGTCGCAGCGTTCCTGCAGCCGGGCGAGCGGCGCCTCCATGATCGGGCGGGTCACCAGAACGTTCGGACGGTCGGGCATGTCGGTGGTCTCCTCGCGTTCGCTCCCGGGGCTCGGTCAGGATGTAGGGCAGTATGCCGCGGCTGGACACGATCGCGGTAGGCGGGCCGGCGATCCACACCTCGCGAACCGGATGGGCGTTCGCACCGGATACGCTCGTCGCCGTGCTCATCCCCACCCCGATCGAGACCGAGCGGCTCGTCTTGCGCCCGTTCCACGACGACGGCTCCGATGTCGAGGCGATGCTCGAGGTGCTCGCCGATCCGTTGTCGATGCGCTACTACCCCGAACCCTTGGACCGGGACGCAACCAGAGCCTGGATCGAGCGTCAGCTCGCCCGCTACGAACGGGACGGGTTCGGTCTCCTGGCGATCGAGGAACACGACGGCGCACGGCTCATCGGTGATTGCGGCCCGACCGTGCAGGAGGCCGACGGCGTTCCCTTCGTCGAGCTGGGGTGGCACGTGCTCGGCGCGCGCCAGTGCCGCGGCATCGCGACCGAGGCCGGCGCGGCGTGCCGGGACGCGGCGTTCGCCTCCCTCGACGTGCCGTTCCTGATCTCGTTGATCCGTCCGGAGAACCAGCCGTCGCGCCGGGTGGCCGAGAAGCTCGGCTTCGACGTGTGGCGCGGCACGATCCGAGCGGGCTGGGGCCATCTGATCTACCGTCTCGACCGTCCGGCCGGCTGATCCCGACCTGACCTGGCCCCGTTATTCGGCGATATCGATGCGCTCGATCACGACGTCGTCGGTCGGGCGGTCCTGGCCCGACGTGGGCGACTTGGAGATGCGCTCGACGACGTCGTAGCCCTCGGTGACTTCGCCGAAGATCGTGTGCCGGCCGGTGAGCCAGTCGGCGGGGCCGACCGTCACGAAGAACTGGCACCCGTTCGTGCCCGGGCCGGCATTCGCCATCGCGAGCAACCCGGGACGATCGAACGACGGGCCGTCGGGCGGGGTCTCGTCGTCGAAGGTATAGCCGGGGCCTCCCGTGCCGGTGCCGGTCGGGTCGCCGCCCTGGATCATGAAGCCGTCGATGACCCGGTGGAAGATCGTGCCGGGGTAGAGCGCCTCGGTCTTCACCTGGCCGTCGCGGGGGTCGGTCCACCGCTTGGCTCCGGAGGCCAGGCCGACGAAGTTCTGAACGGTCTCGGGGGCGTGCTCGGGCATCAGCTGGACGGTGAACGATCCCTGGTTCGTCACGAACGTGGCGGTGGGCATGCGGAAGCCTCCTCGGTTCCGTCGGAAGCGTTCAGTCTACCGAGAGCGCGATGCCACCCCGGGCGCTCCCGGAACGCCCACGGCTCAGCGCAGGGGCGAACCGGCGCGCACGACGCGGCCGAGCCAGCTGCCGGCGATCAGCGACGTCACGATCGCGAGCATCACCAGCACCGCGTAGAAGCCCGAGTCGACGATGCCTGCGTCGAACGCCACCGAGGCGAGCACGATGCCCGGCCCCCCGCGGGCGTTCAACGCCACCCCGAGGTTGCGTGCCCCTTCAGCCGACTCACCCGCCCATCGGGCCGCGGCCCACACGCTCACGAACTTGACGATGCAGGCGACGCTCAGGAACAGCACGAAGAACAACGGTTCGAATCCGTGCAGCAGATCGAGGCGCAGCCCGACGATCGCGAAGTACAGCGGGATGAAGAACGCGAACGAGAACCCGCGGATCGTCGCGCGAGCGGCCTCGGCCCCGGTCGTCCCCTCGGCGGATCCGACGACGATGCCGGCGATGAACGCCCCGAACAGCGGGACCACGTCGAACGACAGCGCGAGCACCGTGGCCGCGAGCATGAACACGATCTGGAACGCGATCGGGCTGCCACGTTTCACCACGTTGAACCGGAACCGCAGCAATGCCCGATACACGGGCGGTCCGAGCCAGAGCGCCACCGCGAGGAATCCGAGGGTCGCGCCGACGTGGAACGCCATCGAGGCCACCGATCCGGGCTCGAGGCCGAGCAGCGACGGCAGGCCGACCAGGTCGCTCGTCGAGCCGGCAACGAGCCCCAGGGCGATCGCGAGGAGCACGTAGATCACGACGTCTTCCAGCACCGCGACCGCCAGGACGATGCGCGCGAACGCGGTCTCGAGGATGCCCAGGTCGTACATGATCCGGGAGATAACGGGGATGCTCGTGACCGCGATCGCCAGCGCGAAGACCAGCACGAACGCCGAGCGATCACCCGCCGGACCGATGTGAGCCCCCTCGGGCAGCAGGGCCACGAATCCGAGGCCCGCCAGGAACGGCACCGCCATGCCCGTCACGGTCACGGCGGCCACGGTGCGGCGCTCGTCTGGGCGAAAGGAAGAGCGGATCTCCGAGCCGGCGCTGAACATCAGCAACAGCAGACCGAGTTGGTACACGGCGTCGAGCACGATCGGCACCGGACCTGTCGGGGGGAAGATCCGATCGTGGAACTCCGGCGCGACCGCCCCGAGCAGCGTCGGCCCCAGCAGCAAGCCGCCGAGGATCTCTCCGATCACACGAGGCTGCCCGAACCGGGCGGCGAGGTAGCCCCCCGAGTGGGCGGCCACGAGCAACAGGAATAACGCCAGCAGGAGCCTCGCGAGCTCGAGGCTGCCGAGCGTCTCCATGATGCCGTCCTCCACGTATGGGCGAGCAGGGACGCGGCTTCAGCGGATGCCGCGTCTCAGCGCGTCACACGTCGGTGAAGCGGGCGATCATGTACTGCGGAGTGCCGGAGACATCGGTGAACTGCCCGCCTACCCACACCTGGTCACCGGTCGAGAAGATGTCCCACGGGCCGTAGAACTTCCCGGAGAACGAGGGTGTCCATCCATCGATCGGGTTCGAGGTGTTCGGGTCGCGAACGCATCCGTTGATCGAGGCGACGGCGAACCTGGTACGGGCGTCGTTCTCGTTGCCGCTCACCCAGGGGCACTTGACGGAGACGTTCGCGAAGTGACCGCCGAAGTACACACGAGTGCCATCGACCGACAGGTCCACGGTCTGCACGTTCCCGCCGGTCTTGACGTTGAACAAGATGTTGCCGAAGTCGTCGCCGAGGTCGAAGCCGTAGAGAGCGTTCGAGCCCCCGTAACCGACGAACAGGCGGTCGCAGCTCGCGTCGAGGTCGAACGCGTTGACCCCGTTCGGGATCGCGGCGTTGTCGGGTGTCCAGGGATCGAGCGCCCCGGTCGTCGCATCGAACATCGCGAGGGTGGCGCGGGCGACGTTCGTGCCCGTCGAGCCGGACGCCTTGCGGAACGCACCGCCGGCGATGATCTTCGAGCCGTCGCAGGTGGACGTGAGGGTGCGCGCGAGGCCGGCGGTTCGCGGCTTCCATTGGCTGTTCAGCGTGCCGTCGAGGTTGAATGCGGCGAGGTGCTTGCGAGGGGCTCCGTCGACGGTCGTGAAGTATCCGGCCACGTAGACGCGGTTGCCGAGCGCGTAGATGCCGCGGATGCGATCGCTGATGTCGACCCCGATCTGGTGGTGCATGGCCGGGTCGAGCTGGCCGGTCGCGAGGTCATAGGCGGCGAGGTTCAACCTCGGCTTCCCTTCGGCCTGGGAGAACTTCCCGGCGACCCAGAGCTTGCCGCCCGCGACGGCCAGCCCGTAGACGACGGCGGCCTCACCGGGTGCGCCGACCTGGGGCTTGAAGGTCTTGATCGCTGCGCCCGTCGTGGCGTCGACGGCACCCAAGTTGAGCACGGGGACCACGCTGCCCGAACCGCAGCTCTGTCCGGGTGGGCACTTCCGGAGGGACCTGAACTTGCCGCCGAGGTAGATCGTGTCGCCGGCCTTCGCGATCGCGTAGACCTGCCCGTTCGTCATCCACGTGTCGTCGGGCTTCTCGCTGAACGCGGCGTCGGCCATCGGCGCCGCCCCGACGAGGGTCGACGCCGCAAGGGCGAGTGACAGGCAGAGCCTGATGGTACGTCGGATCATCGCGATGTTCCTCCTGTTCGGGGGGACGCGCGCTCGGGCGCGCACAACCGGGACAGGCTACGCGGGCGAGCGGATACCGACCATCGGCCATAGGGCCAAGCGTTCGGCACTCGGGGTGGGAGCTCGGCGTGGTTGTCGAAGGGCGATACGCCGGGGTCAGCCTCGGCGCGCTCGATCGGATGGACGATGGTCCTAGAGCGGAGGACATGTTGCGTCTCTGAGGAAATGGCCGAACCATGGAGGCGTGGCCGGGTGACCTCCGGTATCATCCCGGGGTCTCCCGCGGGAGCGACGCCGGGCCGACGGTTCGGCCATCACGGGCGGAACGAGCAGGAGCATTCGGTGTCCGAGAGCATCAGGGTCCTCGATCTTCGCGACTACTGGCGGATGATCCGGACCCGCATCTGGACCGTGCTCGCCATGGCCACGATCGTCGCCGCCATCGCGGGCGCCTACGTCGCGCTGCGGCCTCCGACGTACTACTCCCAGGCCAAGGTCATCGTCGATCCGCTGGTCAACCCGGCGATCACCGGTACGGTCGGCAATCCGACATCGTTCCAGCCAGACATGGTGATCGAGAGTGAGATCGTCGGGTCGATCGACATCGCGCGTGCGGTGCGGGAGGACCTCAGCCTCTCCTCCTCGCCCGAGGAGATCGCCGCGACCGTCCGCGTCGAACCGTTGCGCGACGCCGCGGTGATGTACATCGGGTACCTGGCCAGCCAACCGGAAACGGCGGCCACGATCGCGAACTCCTTCGCCGAGCAGTACCTCGCGAACCGCAAGGAGAAGATCGACGCACAGGTCGAGGCGGCGATCGCCCCGATGGAGACGGAACGCGATCTGCTCGCCGAAGAGGCCGGCGGTATCGAGGCCGCGATCGAGGCGAGCGACGACCCCGAGGAGATCGGCAGGCTTCAGGGGCAGCTCGAAGGGGTGAGGGCCGAGATCGCCCAATACGGGACCGAGATCGCCGAGATCCGAGGCAACGCCAGCACGAGCTCCGGCGGCTCGATCGTGCAGTTCGCGACGGCACCACGTCAGCCATCCGGCCCCAGCCTCGTGCTGGCGTCGATCCTCGGCTTCATCGTCGGAGCCATCATCGGCGCTGGGCTCGCGATCCTGCTCGGGCTGCGGGCCAACCGCGTCGGCGGCCGGGACGAGCTCGCCGAGTTCATCGGCGCGCCGGTGATGGGCGTGATCCCGACCGTCGATGACTGGTCGAGTCGCGACAAGGCCGAGCTCGTGACGCGCGACCACCCAGGCGGGCCGGCTGCCGAGGCCTATCGCACCCTAGCGACGAACATCCGGTTCCTGCGTTCGCAGCGGGCGGTCGGCGTCGTGGTCGTGACCAGCGCGCTCCCGGGCGAGGGCAAGAGCGCCACGACCGCGAACCTCGCCGTCGTGCTGGCCGAGACCGGCGTTCGGACGCTGCTCATCGATACCGATCTCCGGCGCCCTCGGGCGGAGCGCTTCCTGGGTGTGCCCAACGGCGCGGGGCTCCGTGAGGCCCTCGAGGGATCCAGGACCCTCGACGACGTCGTGTTGGCCACCGAGATCCCGAACCTCTCGATCGTGCGGAGCGGAGCGGTACCCGATGACCCGGTCTCGCTGCTCGCCGGTCCGCATGCCGACTCCGTCTTCCACGATATGCGTCGGCTCGGCGACATCGTGATCTGCGATGCGCCGCCGACCTTGCCGGTCGCCGATGCGTCGATCCTCGCCGAGGTCGCCGACGTCGTGCTGTTCGTGCACGACCCCGCGATCTCGAGCCGGACCGCACTCGAGGACGCCGTCCGGCAGCTGCGGACGGCCGGCGGGGAGATCGCCGGCGGCGTGTACAACAACATCACGACGCTGCAGCGCAACTCGCTCGGATATGCGAGCTACGACCAGTACTACGGACCCGACGACCGTTCCCGCGCCCGCAAGCGCGCCCCGGCCATCCGGGATGAGCCCGCGGCGATGAAGCCCTCCGACGTGCCCCCGAAGGTCGAACCGCCCTCGGGTAACGGCAGCGGTGCTCCCCCTCGCGAGAGGGCCCCGGCGTCGACCCCCGGTGAGCAGGCCGACCGATAGGCGAGGGTGTCGTTCGAGCCGGCGGGGCTCGATGGTGATCTCATGCGGTCCGTGAACCGTATCCGGTCGGTGGGGTACGAAGCATCGACGCCGATCGCGCTCCGGTCGACGGACTCCTTCGTGCTGTGGCGCGCGTACATGCTGATCATGTTCGCGGCGGCGTTCGACGTGTACGACTGGCTCGATCGCTCCGTGCAAGGTGGAGCCACCCGCTACCTCATCATGACGGTGCCGATCGTGGCGGCGGTCTGGGTCCGGTTGCGACAGCCCGGTTTACTGGTTCGTCGTCCGATGCCCTCCGACATCGTGCTGTTCGCGTTGTTCGTCTTCGGACTCGGAGGCTCGCTGATCGGGGTGGCGTTCTTCGGCACGGTCGAGAACGCCAGGCCGATCTTCCTGCCGATGATGATCCCCTTCCTGTATCTGCTCACGACCGAGGACCCGACCGACCGCGAGGTCGCCACGACGCTCTCGTGGTTGTCGATCATCGCGACGGCCTATACGGCGATGAATGCGGTGGTGAACCTGGGGGTGCTGCCGGGGCTCGCGGAGTTCCGGCAGTACCGGAACGCGAGCGTCGCGATGGTCGCCTTGGCCGTCGCGACCGCGATCGTGCTGGGCAACCGGCGCCGGCTGCTGCTCGTGCTCGCCCTCTCGACGGTGATCTTCGTGACCTACCCGTCGGCGACCTCGGTGTTGGTCGGGGGGTCGGTCGTGCTGACGTTCTTCCTCATGGGCCGGCGCTCGAGCGGCCTGCGCACGTTGCTGGTGAGCGCCACGATCGTCACGGTCTCCGCGCTGGCGCTGGTGAACTTCGACCGGGGGATCGAGCTCACCGACCGGTACTTCGCGGCCGTCGACAAGGCCAACGCGAACAGTGGGCGCCTCGATCTGTGGACGGAGGGGCTCGACCGGTGGCGCGACGCCCCGATCTTCGGCTCCGGCTTCGCGGGGGAGGTGACCGCGGTCCGCTCCCGCGACCAGCGTGAGTTGCCTTTCCACAACGACTTCGTCCTGTTCCTCGCGAGCGGCGGCATCGTCGGTCTCGGGCTGCTCGTCGCCTGGTTCGTGCTGACCGAGCTCACCCTGATCCGCCGGTACCGCGGGTTCGTGAGAGCGGGCGACATGCGACGGGCGGGGCTGCTCAGGGCGATCCTCGTGTGCATCAACGCCTTCGTGGTCGCGATGGCGTTCAATCCCGTGCTGCCCGGCGCGTCGCGATCCGCCACGATCTTCGGGCTCTACGCCATCGCAATGTCGCTGGGGGAGCCTCCGTCGGTCCAGCGCGGCGAGCCGACCGGCGAATCCGCGACGGTCAGCGCACGCGCGGTGCCATCCGCTTGAACGCGGCTCGCTTCCGTCGCTGGGCGAGGGCCCAGTAGGCTCCGCGCATCGCGTCGGACGGCACCGACCGGGGTGAGGTGCCGATCTCGTCCAGCTGTTCGAGCAGTGCCCCCAGGTCGTACCCCATCACCGCCAGTCGCTCCGCGCCGACCCATCGCAGGTAGCCGCGGCACCAGCGCTTCCGGTACGGGTTGGCGAGGGTGGAACGCCACTTCTCGAGCGGCTCGGTGCTGATCGTCGAGTACCGATCCACGCCGGTGGGGTCGCCCATCGACCCCTCGAGCCGAACCCCGCTGAACGTCGTCAGCAGATCGTCCGCGTAGGACAGGTCGAGGGACTCGAAGATGCGCGGCCACGTTCCGGCCGGATCGCCCACCAGGTCCTCGTACCGCACGGCGATCGTCGAGTCACGATGCGAGTCGTAGGCGTCGACCAGCGAGGCGAGCCCGCGCAGGTCGCCCTGCCATCGGTCGACGTTCCAGCGTCCCTTCGCCCAGGTCTGGACGATCGAGGCGACGACCGCGAGCGGGTTCCGCCACAGGAAGACGCTCTTCGCCTCCGGGAAGACGTCGAGCAGGTCGTCGATCACGTAGTGGTAGCGGGGCGTCTTGTCGAGGAAGTACCGCTTCTCGGTGCCCGCGGCGCGCGAGTACAGGTCGATCCCGAAGTCGTGCAACGCTCGTCGGTAGTCTCGCTCGCCGTCGGGCAGCGACCGCAGGAACTCCGCGATCGCCCGTGCGGCGATCGGTTGCGTGTATTCGGTGGCGATGCCCCGCTCGCGGGTCGCGTACAGGTGTGGCAGCAGCACCCACGGCTCGGCCGCGGTCGCGATGTCCCGATGTCCGGCGAGCACCCTTTGCACGAGCGTCGAGCCCGATCGCGGAAGCGACAGCAGGAAGATCGGCGTGACGCTCACGATGCCTCCAGCACGTCGCGGTAGCGGGCGGCGATGCCCACGGGGTCGTAGGCCTCACGGACCCGAGCGACGTCGGCGGTCGAGGGACGGGCGGCCTCCGGATCGTCGAGCATCTCGCCGAGGCGGTCGGCCGTCTCCGTCGGATCACGCGGATCGTCGAGGTAGGTGGCGAGGCCCATCGTGACCTCCGGGATCGAGGTGGCTCGCGAGGTCAGCACGGGCAGGCCGAGGCCCAGTGCCTCGATCGGCGGCATGGCGAACCCCTCGAACAACGACGGGAAGGCGAACACGGTGGCCCGACGGTACAAGGAGCCCAGGGTTCGGTCATCGACGTAGCCGGTCTCGACCACGATCTCGCGCAGACCCGCGTCGTCGATCAGTCGATCGAGGGGCGAGGTCCTCGCGATCCCCTTGAGGCGGTCACCGAGCTGCCCCGCGAGCACCAGCTTCGTGTCGGGATGGACGCCGCGCCGCCGGAGCTCGGCGAAGGCGCGCACGAGGGTGGCGAGGTTCTTGTGCGGGTACTGGGCGGCGACGGCCAGCACGAACGGCCCGTTGCCGACCGACTCGGGCAGCAGCCCGTCCTCCGACAAACGCTCCCACGAGATCGGGTTGTGGATCGCGATCACCCGTGACGCCCAGCGACGCCCGTACCGAGCCAGCACGTCACCGCGAACGTGTTCGGAGATCGCGACGGTTCGGTCCGCGAACCGCAGCGTCGCCTCGTGCGAGGCGCGGAGCCAGGCGCGCTTGCGGGCGCTGAAGTTGCGGGGCAGCGACAGGTACTGCAGGTCGTGGATCACCGTGACGAACCGCGGGCGACTCCGTGTGCGGGGGTATGGGGCGGTGAAGTAGTTCGTGAACAGGACGGCGTCGTGCTCGTCGAGGCGGCCCCGGAGCGTGGCGGTGATGCGGGTGAACCGGTTCCCCGGACCGCTGAGGGCGCGGAACCGCACGCGGTCGGAAGCCGGCCACGGCCGGTCCGTATAGACGACGAGCTCGTCCCCGGCAGGACACGCCCGCGCGAGTCCGGCCACGAGGTTCGCGACCATGTGCTCGGCGCCGCCGACGCGTCCTGGATCGACGAAGCTCGCGTCGACGGCGATGCGCACGCCGTCAGTCCTCGTGCACGAAACGGATGCGACCGGTCTTCTTCGCGATCAACCAGCGGGGGTTCCGGGCGTTCAGGCGCAGGCTGAGGAGTCTGCCGCGTGCCCATCCCAGGCGGTCGACGGTGCCGTTCTTCTCCTGCACGCGGCGGCTCTCGCGCGCCATCACGTCGGGCTTGAACGACAGCTGCTCTCCGTGCAGGCGGAACCGCCCGAGCGTTCGCTGCAGGATCAGCGGCTCGGCGACCCGCCGGCAGCGCGCGTACATGTCGTAGTCGCCGGTGTTACGGAACGTGGTGTCGAATGGTCCGACCTCGTCGAACAGATCGCGGCGCATCCACACGGTCTCTTGCGGCACGCACGACCAACCGAGACCGAGGTACGAGCGGAGCGTGAACGGCACCGGCTGCATCCATGCGAACGCATGGCCGTCGCCGTCGATGAACTCGCGCTTGCCCATCAACCATCTCGCTTCGGGGTGGTCGCGGAACGCTTGTGCGACGGCTGCGAGCGCGCCAGGCGGGATCTCATCGTCGGCGTTGATGTAACCGACGATGTCGCCCTCGACCATCGACAGACCCCGGTTGACCGCGTCGTACATGCCTCGGTCGTCGGTGGCCACCACGACACGCGTCGGGAACCCCTCCGCCACCGCGGTCGTGCCGTCTGACGATCCGCCGTCGACCAGCACATGGTCGATCTCGATCTCATCGGAGGCCTGGGCCCAGATCGATCGCAGCGTGGCCGCGAGGTATCGCTCGGCATCGAGCGTGGGCGTCACGATCCCGAACCGTTGGGGAGGGCGTGGGGTCGGCACCGGGGCTCTCGACTGGTCTGTTGTGGTCGTGTCCATCCGCGTAAGGAGCGTATCGGCCGTCGGCGTTCGGCCGGAACGCCGCGGGCTGTGCGTGGGGCGAGTGACGTGGGACCGGCGACCTACGGTAGCAGCGGTCGTGTTCCGCACCATCGGCCGAACGGACCCTCTCGCGGGACGAACGGGGTACGCCGGTCCGGCGACTTGCCGGCTGCTCGGCGTCTGGTACATTCGCGCTACCTCGCCGAGCGTGAAAGCTCGGTGAGGCTTTCTTCTGTTCGGGGTCGAGCGAGGCGAAGGAGGCGGAGCACCGAAGCGATCCCCGTTCGCGCCAGGAAGGAGCAGCCGATGCGAGTGATGGATCGATCCCTTCCCCTGCCGCTGATGCACCGCCTGTACGGGGCCCTCGCGCGACGATGCCTGGATCCGCTCAGGAGCCTGTTCGGCCCACGAGCCACCGACCCCGAGATGCACGTGATCGTCACCGCGTCCGCGGCCACGACGACTGCCCGAACCGATGGCGCCGAGTCCGCCGCACACGACGATCGGCGCCGCCGCGGACCTGTGCGGCTCATCGTGCGGCTGCTCCCCGCCGCGCCTACCTCTTCTCCTCGAACGACGTAGTCACGGTCCTCGAGGGGCCCCGCCGCCCGGCGCGTCCCTCAAGCCGACCGGGCGCTCGTGTCGAAGCCTCAGGCACGGGAGCCGGTGGCTCACGCGACCGTGATCGCGGCGTTCGTCTCGAGGGAGGATCCGCATGGATCGCACGATCGATCGACGTTCATTCCTGAAGCAAGGCGCGGCCGTGGGGACAGCCGCGCTCGGCCTCTCCGTCTACGGCCTCGGCGACCTCGAGGCGCTCGCGGGCCGTCGCGGCTGCCGGTTCGGCGCGCTCGTGCTGACCGATGACCAGCTGACCGGCCTCAAGCAGATGGAGAAGCGCTTGGGTCGCCGATTCGCGACCACCCACCATCGGCTGCCCTGGACCAACGACCTCGACAACTCGTTCACCCGGTGGAGCGTTCAGACGAACCACAGGCCGATCGTCTCGTGGTTCGCGCGCACCAAGGCCGGCCCCGTGAGCTGGAGCAGGATCGCCACGGGGGGATACGACGGCTGGATCACCAGCCAGGCGAGGAGCCTGAAGCGCCTGGGAGGCCGAGGGTACCTGTGCTTCCACAAGGAGCCCGAGGACGAGGGCACCCCCGGCGACTGGAAGGCCGCGTATCGCCGGGTGCGCACGATCTTCGACAACACCGGGGTGTCGGGCTACAAGTACCTGGTGGTGCTCACCGCGGCGACGTTCAACAAGGGTGATGCGGCCATGTGGTTGCCGGACCGATACGACGGGCTCGGCGTCGACGGATACAACCGGCACCGGTGCTTCGGCGTGGACTGGCGATCGTTCCGCAAGATCTTCGCGCCGTCGCGTTCGTTCGCGAAGGCTCGGGGCAAGAAGCTGTACGTGATCGAGGCCGGCTGCGTGGAACGGAACCCCGGCGAGAAGGCCAAGTGGCTGCGAGGGGCTCGCCAGACGATCAAGGCCTGGCCCGAGATCCGGGCGTTCTCCTACAACCACGAAGTCACGGACTGCAACTACCTGCTCACGTCGTCGCCGTCGTCGTTCAGGGCGTTCAGGGCGATGGGGAAGGATCCGTACTTCCGGAAGCGGTAGCTTGCTCGGATGCGACGAGCCCCCATCCTCGTGACCGGCTCACATCGTTCGGGCACGGGGTGGGTGAGCGACATGCTCGCGGCGACCTCGTCTCCGACGGTGCGCACGATCTGGGAGCCGTTCAACCTCCGCGCGCGCCGTGGCGTCCGGCAGGCGCCGTTCCGGTACTGGTTCACCTACGTGACCGACCTCAACGCGTCCGAGTTCCGCGCGCCGCTGCAACGGATGCTCGCGTGGAGGTACTCGATGGTCGCCGAGGCCCCGACCGTGCGCTCGCCGAGGGACCTCGCGCGGATGTTCCGCGATGCGTGGGTCATCGCGTCGAACCGCCGAGCCGGAGCGGTACCGCTCAGCAAGGACCCGATCGCGGTGTTCTCCGCCGAGTGGATGAGCGACACGTTCGGCATGGACACGATCGTGCTGATCCGTCATCCGGCCGCCTTCTGCTTCAGCATCGTGAAGCAGGGCTGGTGGCACCCGTTCGAGCATTTCACTGCTCAGCCCGCGATGATGCGCGACCTCTTCTCCGCCCGAACCGATGAGATCGAGCGATTCGCTCTGACGCCGCAGCCCCTGCTCGACCAGGCCGTGCTGCTCTGGGTGTTGATCCACGAACACATCGCCCGGATGCGGGCCCGCCGATCCGAGTGGCGCTTCGTCCGCCTCGAGGATCTCTCGAGGGAGCCGGTTGCGGGCTTCCGGGGGCTCTACCGATGGCTCGATCTCGAGTGGAACGACGAGGTGGAGCGAGCCGTCATCCGCAGCTCGGGAGAAGGCAACCCGGCCGTCACCGACCGCGCATCGAGCCGGCTGCGAGACAGCAAGGCCGCGATCTCCGTCTGGAAGGACCGCCTGACCCCCGAGGAACAGGAGTCGATCAGGGAACGGACCGATCCGGTCTGGCGGGAGTTCTACGAGGATGAAGACTGGTGAGGGGGGCGGCTCAGCCCCCGTACGGCCAGACCTCGAGGCCGTGGACGGCGTTGCGCACGTCCATCGTGATGTTGACCGATTGCACGCTCCGGCCGGCGTCGATGTCGTAGACCGACACCGTGGCCGGGGAGGATCCGCCCACGACGCGGCCGTCCTCGAGCACGGCCAGCCCCCGCCCGAACGTTGGCCGGGCGAGGTCGCTGGGCAGGTCCGCGTGTTCGAGCGCGTCTGCCGGGTAGGTCGGGAGTTCTACCGATCGCAGCACACGGCCATCCCGTGACGCGTAAGCGATCCGATCCGTCTTCGTGTGGTTGAACAACACGCCGTCGCGGAACGGCCTCGTGTTGTGGGTGCCGAACGGGGTGCGCGCGTACCGTTGCAGACGACGACCGTCGATGCGCCACAGCGCCGCCAGGCGGGTGCCGCACGCGTAGATCGCATCGTCCAGTACGAACACGTTGTTCACGTGGCTCGTGTCCGCGGGCTCCGGTCCGCCCGGAGCCGAGGGGTCGTACTCGCGGAGCGACGGTTTGATGCGTAGGTTCAAGGTGCGGCGAAGCTTCCAGGCGTCGGAGTAGCGCAGGCACCAGGCGCGTGTGAACACCTGCGTGTCCAGGTCCATCTCGAGGACCGAGTCGAATCCGGTGGAGGCCATGTACAGGTGACCGTCGGAGACCGTGATCTCGTGACAGTGCTTCAGGTACGGGTTCCGGATCGAGCCGCGGAGCTCGAAGCCCCGGTCGTAGATGAAGATCTCGTCGCTCGCGGCCAGGTACACCAGCCCGTCGTGGAACGCGATGCCCCGCAGCCCTCGATCCCCGCCACGGCCTTCCCAGTCGATGTCGGCCTCCGACCAGTCGAGCACCTGGGTCGTTTCGGCTCGTTCCAGGTCGACGAGGTAGAGCCCTCCGTGGCTCTCGCCCTGGTGCACGGAGCGCACAACGGAGCTGCAGACGACGGTGGGGAGCCGCGAGACGCTCGGGGTCCGCGCGCCGGTCCGGCGCTGCGTCGCCTCGGTCATCGGGTCACCCGTTCGTCATCCGCTCCGGCCGAGAGCCAGCCCGGTAACTCCGTGTACCCGAGCGCCCGCAGCCGTCGCGCCAACGCCGTGTTGCCCGGTTCGAACAGCTCCTCGAGCGCGCGCCGTGTCTGCGGCTCCATGTGCTCAGGCTCCGGCCGGCGGTTCAGGGCGTAGTACACCTTCCGGAGCGGCTCCTTGAGGCGACGACGCCTTCCCAGGACCGCCTCGCTGTTCATCGCGAGCGCGAGCCGCTGCAACGCAGCGCTGCGAACCGGCACCGTCTTGTTCTCCACGCTGTACGTGATCGAGTCAGCCACCCCACGGTCGATGTGGAGCCATCCGAACAGCTCGCCGACCACGGCCGCGGGCTCCGAGCTCATGCGTTCGGAGAACGCGACATGGAAGTCGTCACCGAACGACTCGAGCCACGGATCGAGGTACTCGTCGTAGAAGCCGCCCTGGATCGTCCAGTAGAGGCGGTTCTCCATCGAGAACGCCTCGCGCCGGTCGCGGACCTCGCGGCAGGCCTCGACGTACCCTTCGAACGTCATGTCCTCGGGCAGGTCGGCCAGGCGGCTCCGGACGAATCGGAACGTCGACCACAGCCGGTCGACGGGGTCGCGCAGCAGCGCGATCACCTTGACGCCGGGCAGTGCCTGACGCATCGCCGGCGCGATCGTCGCCCCGCCGTGGAAGTACTGCGGGCTCGCCTCGAGCCGGTGTCGCTCGCCCGCGCAGCGTGCGAAGTGGGCCGCGTACTCGGCGATCGGCGCGAGCGTGCCGTCGCCCTCGCTGAGGGGAGTGAAGTAACGGATCTCCTTGACATCGGCGGCGCAGACCTCGGGGTGTTGTGACAGGTACCAGAACAGCGAGGTGGTCCCGGTCTTGCCGGGTCCGGCGATCACGACGGTTGGCAGGGGAAGGGTCACCGAGGACAGCTCCGTTCGGTTCGGGGGCGAGGTTCCGAGGATAACGGCGCGCGGAGCCGGACGGCGTCGGCCGAAAGGCGACGCCGATACCGACGAACGGGGCACCGAACCGAAGACCTTCGGCCCGGGTCGCCACTGCTAGCATTCGCTCGACGCGTGGGCCATCTCCCGCGCCGATCACATGACCAACAACGACCGGCCAACCGTCATCTTCCTGCACGTCGGCAAGACCGCCGGCGCGACGATGCGGAGCGCCCTGCGACGAGAGTTCCGTCGCGACCAGGTGATGGAGGTCCGGGCACCCGAGGTCGCGCCCGGCCGCCTGCGGCGCGACGGCGCCGTCGAGTGGTTCGCCTCGTTGCCGGAAGCCGAGCGCGCCCGCCCCCGGCTGATCATGGGCCACATGACGTACGGCCTGCATGCGTTCGTGCCCCGCCCGAGCGAGTACGTCACGCTGCTCCGCGAGCCGGTCGCGCTCGTCCGCTCCCAGTACAACCACGTTCGCCGGCACGAGGGCCACCTGCTGCACGAGCAGGCCAAGGCATACCCGGATCTCGCGTCGTACATCGAGAGTGGCATCTCCCTCGAGATGGACAACTCGCAGACCCGGGCGTTCGCAGGCGACACGACCACACCGTTCGGGTCGTGCACGCCCGAGATGCTCGACCGAGCGAAGACGAACCTCGAGGGGTTCGCGGTCGCCGGCCTGACGGAGCGCTTCGACGAGTCGCTCGTGGCGATGACCCGAGCGTTCGGCTGGCGACGAGTTCGCTACGTCACGACCAACGTGGATCCGAACCGCGCCACGCGGAAGCCGCTGACCGAGCGGGAGTCGGCCCTCGTGCGGGAGCACAACGCGCTCGACCTGGACCTGTACGCCTGGGCGAACGACCGGTTCCAGCGCAGTGTGGTCGGGGCGGCCGGGTTCGCCGCCGACCTCGACACGTTCCTCGCCAAGAACCGTCGCTACGGACCGTTCGGCAAGATCGCCTCGTTCCCCAAGGACACGGTCGTGCGGCTCCGCTCACGGTGAGCGGTCGTATCGAGTGCCTGGACCTCGTCGGAGCTGCGAGCCATCAGGCGCCGAGGGCCTCGTCGAGCTGCGAGCCGAGCGCCCCGGGGTCGGTGACCGGGAGCCTGCACGAGAATCCCTCGCAGACGTAGGCGGTGGCGGCGCCGCCGACCGCCGGGCGCTCGCGCAACAGAGGGATCGCACGCTGGGCGTCGTCGTCGCCCGCGCCTGCGACGGCGAGCACCACGTTGGGGCGGAACCGTCTGGTCGTCGCCTCCGCCACGAGCAGGCCGGTGTCGGCCGCGCCGGGATCGCCCACGATCGCCACCTCTCGATGGGGTCCGGCCAGCCGATCGACCGCGCACAACGCCGTGCCGAATGCGCTCGGGGCGCGAGCGAGCATGCCTCCCACGACCCGCAGCGCCGAGATCGCCTCCGATCGAAGATCCGCGTCGCCGGTGAAGGCCGAGAGCCGGAGCAACAGGTCGGCGGCAGCCGAGTTCCCGCTGGGGGTCGCGTTGTCGGAGAGCTCCTTGGGTCGAACGAGCAGCGCCTCGGCGTCGGACCCGGTCTGGAAGAAGCCGCCGGCCCCACGGTCGGCGAACAGGCGGCGGAGATCGTCGGTCAGGACCAGGGCGTGTTCGTACCAGGCGAGCTCGAACGTCGTCTCGTACAGGGTGAGACACGCAGAGGCCATCAACGCGTGATCGTCGGAATAGCCGAGCACCCCTGCTTCCCCGTTGCGCCATGAACGCAGGAGGCGGCCGCTCTGGTCGCGCAGATGCTCGAGCACGAACGTCGCGGCTCGCTCGGCGGCGGCAGAGTAGGCGGGTTCACCGAACGCCCGGCCCGCTTCCGCGAGCGCCGCGATCGCCAGCCCGTTCCAAGCCGCGAGCACCTTGTCGTCGGTCGACGGGCGTGGGCGTGACGCGCGAGCTTCGAACAGCACCCTGCGAGCGTCGTCGATCTGAGCCGCGAGCTCGGTTGGGTCCGCCTCGGTCTCGTCGGCGACCTGGGCGATCGGGAGCGGGCGCCAGAGCACGTTCGTGAGGCCGTCCTCCGCGTGCCAGTTGCCCTCGGGCGCCGCCCCGAGCGCCCGCGCCGCGTCGGCCCCGACCAGCGCCGTGAGCTCGTCCCACGACCACGTGAAGAACTTCCCCTCGACCCCTTCGGAATCGGCGTCCTGCGACGAGAAGAATCCGCCCTCGGGGTGCTGCATCTCCCGGAGCAGGTACTCGGCGGTCTCGATCGCGGTCGTGCGATGACGATCGTCGCGGGTGACCAGCCACGCGCGGGTGTAGAGCTGCAGCAGCTGCGCGTTGTCGTAGAGCATCTTCTCGAAGTGCGGCACGTGCCACCGCTCGTCGGTGGAGTACCGGGCGAACCCCCCGCCGAGATGGTCGTAGATGCCGCCCTCGGCCATGCGGTCGAGCGTCGTCGTCACCATCTCCAGCGCGCCGAGCGAGCCGCGGACCGCTCTCCGCAGCAGGAACTCGATCGTCATCGGTTGGGGGAACTTGGGCGCCCCGGCGGATCCTCCCCACCGCTCGTCGAACCTTCGACGCAGCGATGCGACCGCTTCGTCGAGGAGTCCTTCGCCGAGCTCGGCGTCGTCGGCGGTCACGTCCGCTGCGCGAGCGATCGCCTGCATCACCCGGGCCCCCTGGCCGACGACGTCGTCGCGACGATCGCGCCACGTTTCGGCGATGCCGCGGAGCACGTCGCGGAACGCCGGCATGCCGTGGCGAGCCTCCGGGGGGAAGTAGGTGCCCGCGTAGAAGGGCTCGCCGGCAGGTGTCAGGAACGCCGACATCGGCCATCCGCCCTGGCCGGTCATCGCCTGCACCGCGTCCATGTAGATGCCGTCGAGATCCGGCCGCTCTTCCCGGTCGACCTTGATCGAGACGAAGTGCTCGTTCATGAGCGCCGCCGTGGCGTCGTCCTCGAACGACTCGCGTTCCATCACGTGGCACCAGTGGCAGGCCGCGTACCCGATCGACAGGAAGATCGGCTTGTCCTCGGCGTCGGCCTTGGCCAGCGCCTCCTCGCCCCATGGGTACCAGTCGACGGGGTTGTGGGCGTGCTGCAGCAGGTAGGGGCTCGTCTCCCCGGCGAGGCGGTTGGGGGAGCCGCGTGTTCGTCCGCTCATCCTGCGGCCAGTCTGTCACCCCGCCCGGCCTTCGTTGAGGAGAGCTGGAGCGGGTCGTCCGTTCAGGCGTGGCCGGTGGGTGCCGATGGAAGCGGCATGTCCCGCATCCGCGTCCTCGTCGTGGATCCAGACGCCGACCTGGAGCGGAGTCTCGCCGGGGCGCTCCCGAGGCGTGGTCCGATATCGCTGATCGGTCCGGTGGCAGATGAGACGGCCGCGATCGATTCACTGTCCCGGGAACTCGCCGACCTCGTCGTCGTGGATCTCGACCGAGCCGACGGCCGCGGCCTCGATGTGATCGGTGCGATCGCGGGAGCGGGAGGGGTCGGGCGGGTCCTCGCTTCCAGCGACCGCGGCGGGCCCGAGGTCGCTGCTGACGCGCTCTCGGCCGGAGCGTGCGGCATGCTGCCCGTGGTGCGCGATACCTCGCTCGTCGACGTGTTCCGCCGCGCGCTCGCAGGCGAGCTCGTGCTGCCCGCCGACGACCTATCCAGATTGGTCGATCGCCTCACGGCGCAGAAGGGCGAGGCTCGTCGCAGCGGGGGCGTCGACAGGCTGACGCCACGCGAACGCGAGATCCTGCGTACCCTTGCGGCGGGCGCCTCAACGGTCGAGGTCGCGGAGGCCTTCGGCATCAGCCCGCTCACCGTGCAGAGCCATGTGAAGAACATCCTCGCCAAGCTCGGTGTTCACTCGAAGGTCGAAGCCGTACGGATCGCATGGCTGCATGGTCTCGCCGAGACCACGAGCGCGCCGCCGCTCCCGAGGCGGGCCGCCCTGTCCCATGAGCGCTGAGGCCGTGTCGGTCGTGATCGCGACCGGTCACGGCATCGTCGCCGAGGTGGTGCGGCGAGCATGCGAGAGGGACCCCGGGCTCCGGATCGTGGCCGAGGTGCGCGATCGGGCGGCCCTGCGAGAGGCCTGCCGCTCTTTGCACCCGGACGTCCTCGTGCTCGACGAGCTCCTCGAGGACGGCGGGCCCGACCTCGACTCCCTCCGGGGGCTCCGCGAGGAAGGCGTCGCGATCGCCGCCGTGGTCCTGAGCGATCGTGGTGACGGCGCGGCCGTGCTGCAGGCGCTGCAGCTCGGCGCGCGGGGTTTCGTGAGGAAGTCGGCCGGCCTGTCCGCCGTGGGCGCCGCGGTGCGGACCGTCGTCGACGGAGGCCGCGCCATCGACCCGGCGTCGGAGCAGGCGGCCGTGGCCGCGCTCGGACGCCTCGCCCAGCAGGCCCGGGAAGGCTCTGAGGTCGAGGCGGCGCTCACCCCACGCGAGCACGAGATCCTGACGCTGGTGAGCCGGGGCCTCACGACGCGGCAGATCGGCGGCCGCTTGGGCATCTCGCCCAGGACGGTCGAGACCCACGTCTCGAAGCTCTACCGGAAGCTCGGGGTACGCACTCGCGTGCAGGCGGTCGCTCGCGCGGCCCACCTCGGGTTGATCGAGCTCTGAGGCCCGACGCTCCGTCGCCGGCCCGGCGGCGTGCGGGCCACACGCTCATCCTCCGGAGGGGACCTGCCGATAGGGGAGTGCGGCCCCGACGAGGCGCCGTGATCCCCACGCATCGGAGGCTCGGTGGCTCAACGAGACGGAACGGCAACCTCGCGTGACCCGCGGCGTTCGCTGGGCGTGATCGTGGTCGACGCCCTGCCCGTGGTGCGCGCCGGCCTCACGATGTTGATCGACGACCGCCCCGACATGGAGGTGCTCGCCGAGACCGGGACCGCGGACGAGGCCCTGGAGATCGTCGGCCGACTGCGTCGCTCCCGGGTGGTCGTGCTCGTGGGTCTGGGGCTCGGGGGGCAGCACGACGCGTACTGGTTGATGCGGACCGTGCGGGAGCGCTTCCCAGCTCACGTGATCCTGGGGTGTGGAGGCAACGCCGACGCGACCACCGTGTCACGCGCCTTGTTCATGGGGGCCGATGGCTTCGTCGACAAGAACATCGACCCGGTGGAGTTCCTGCAGTCGCTTCGCCGCGCCGCCGATCGCGAGATGGTCCTCGCCGGCCCCGCGTCGGGCTCGGTGGGTCAGATCGCCGAGGGCCTGGAGCGGCGGCGCGAGATCGACGTGCGGCTCACCGAGCGCGAGCGACAGGTGCTGAGCGTCGCGGCGGAGGGGCTCACCGCGCGCGAGATCGCGGGCCGGCTGGGTGTCCGCGAGCGCACGATCACGACGCATCTCGCGCGCATCTACGGGAAGCTGGGCGTCGGCAGCCGCCTCGCGGCCATCAGGATCGCGGCTCGAGCCGGTCTCGTCTCGGTGGGGCCGGCTGACTGAACCCGGCACCGCAGCGCGGCTCGAGATCGACCGATCAGTCTCCGAGGCCGTCGCTCCGCAGGTACAGGGATCCCTCCCGATGCAGGAGGGCGATCGACCACTCAGGAGAGCGATCCATCGCCGTGAGTAGCTGCGTCTCATCGACAGGCATCAGGACCGCATCGACCCTCCATCGGTCGAGGATCTCCTCGAGGTCGGCGTCGCCCGCGAGCGCTTCCCGGTAGTCGCGCCATACGTGTTGGGGGAAGATCTCGATCCTCGAGTCGACGAAGACACGCACGTCCGGCGCCTCGTACTCGATCCACGACGCCCACGGCTGGTACACGAACAGCCGTTCGCCCTCGTCCAGCTGCCGGGCAACTTCCTCGACGAGGTCCTGCGGCGGAACACCGCTGATCAGCGGCGTCGTCCGGCCCACCCAGGGCAGCGCGACGAAGAGCGCTACCGCGAGCATCGAGACGATCGCGATGTTCACCGACCGGGAAGCTCGGGACTCGCCCGATGGTGACGGCGCCGTGCGGGAACCCGCTCGGGACGACAGCGACGCGAACAGCGGTGCAACGGCGATCGCCCACCAGAGGATGTTCCGCTGAGCGGTGAGCGCCAGCAACGAGGATCCACCAACCCAGCCGAGATCGACCCACGACAGGGCGCGTCCTCGGCGGGCGAGGAGGCCGCCCGAGGCCACCAGCGCGACGAGGAACATCGCCCCCGCCAGCGTCTCCGTCGTCGGCGGCCGCCATTCCTGCACGGCCTCTCGGATGGTCGGGTTGGATCCGAGCGAGATGACGTATGTCCAGGCGCCGATGCCGAACGGGTTGAGCAGGGTCGCGCCGAGGGTCGCCACCGTCACGATCGCCGACCGCGTCCATGAGTCTCGTCCGAGCGGTCGATCCTCCAGCCATGCGAACGAAGCCGTGGCGACGACGAGCGGGAACGAGCCGTGCACGTTCGCCCAGATCGCGGCCACGAACGGCAGGGTCCACAGCAACCAGGGATGCCGGCGCCGGGATGCGAGCACCAGCACGCACCACGCGAACAGGACGGCCCCGAACAACTGCGGCCGGAGCACGAGGTACGGCATCGCCACGAGGTACATCGCGACGGTGAGCCCGCACGCTGCGCGAGCAGACGCACCCCGCGCGCGACACGCCGCGAAGACGAACGCCGCGATCGCGGCGACGCACAGCCCTCGGAGGGCGACGAGCGACGCGAAGCCATCCAGGTCGTGGGCGATCGACAGGAGCACCTGCGCCCCCCAGTGCTGGTCGACAGTGGTCCCGCCCCCCGCGCCGAAGGTCATCGCGTCCACCCGCGGGACGGCGTGGGTCGCGCGGACCAGCGATCCGACGCGCAGGTGGTACGCCAGGTCGATGGTAGGCAGGCGAGCCATGAGCGCGAGCAGGCTCGGCGCGGCGACGCCGAGCACCGTCCACACGTCGTCGAGGGTCGGTCTGCGACGAGGCCGAGGCGGCCCGGCGTCGAGGTCCGGCGCCGGGCGTTCCAGCATCTCGGTGCGCGTGCCCATCCCTGCTCCATCGGCGGAACGCGCCCGTCGGTGAAGTCCCGTGCACGCGGTACGTAGGACTACGTAACCATCCTCCGGGAAACCGGGAATTCCCAGGTCAGAGGCACTGCCATAGCGTTGCCCGGCGCTCAAGCTTTCGCGCCGAAGGGTCGAAAACCCCTTCGACAGGACGGGAATCGAGATTCCGGAGGAAGGGGGTGCAACACATGCTTCGTCTCTACACGGGAGTCACCACCTGGTGGGCCGACCTCAAGGGTCGTGCCGCCGAGGAGGGTGGTGCCACGGCGGTCGAGTACGCGCTCATGGTGGCGTTGATCGCGGTCGTGATCATCGCCGCGGTGACCTTCATCGGCACGTCGGCCGACTCGAAGTTCGACCAGGTCGGCAGCGCCGTCAACGGTGCTGGTTCGTAACGATCGAGAGCACGAGCGGCTGGTTCCGCCGGCCGCTCGCTCGTCCGGGAGCGCGACGACGACCCGAACGAGCGAGGGACCGGCGGGCCGAACGTGAGGTCCGGCGCATCCGCACCGCAGGCGCGCTCAAGGTCGCGTCCGCGATGCCGACCCTGATCGAAGTCGGAGGAAACGGAGTCCCAGCGGGGACCGCGGAAGGAGCGGGAAGATGAGGTCACTCGGTCTGGTGGCCGATCTCCTGATCGGAGCGAGGAGTTCGGGATGACCGATTCGAGCATCGTCGCGGTGGGCACACCGCAGACGTTCCGTCAGCAGCTGGCACGCGCCCTCGAGGTGGAGCAGGAGGAGGTGGGCTGGGTGCAGTCGGCGACCGCCGCCGAGGAGCTCCTGATCCACGCCTTCAACCCGGTGGACGTGCTGGTGCTCTCGCCCGAGGTCAAGGAGCCCGACGCGCTCGGCCTGGCCGAGTTCGTCGGACGCCAAGCGCCGGGCACCGCGATCGTCATGGTTCGCGACCACACCTGGAACGGCCTGCTGCCGGCCGCGATGCGGGCGGGCATCCGCGACGTCGTCGACATGACCCAGGGCGCCGAGGAGCTTCGCGACGCCGTCGAGCGGGCGGTGCTGTGGGCCTCCACGTTGCGTTCGGTCGCCGTCACCCGGCCCGACAACCATGGAGGGAAACGGGGCAGGATCGTCTCGATCTTCTCCTCCAAGGGAGGCGCCGGGAAGACGTTCCTGACCAGCAACCTCGCTTGCGCGATCGCCGACGTCACCGGGGAGGACACCGCCGTGGTCGACCTCGACTTCGACATGGGCGACGTCTTCACGTACTTCGGGACCGAGCCGGCGTCGAATATCCCTGACCTGATGGCGCTCGGAGAAGGCGAGGGGCACGATCGCATCCGCGAGGTCGGGGTGCAGGTCGCCGACCACGTGTGGGCCTATGGCGCCCCCGCCGACCCCACCGCCGAGGCGCCGGCGGGTGAGGCGATCGGCAAATTCCTGCGCGCGATGCGCAACGACTTCCCGCACGTGGTCGTCGATGCCTCCGTGGACTATTCGGACTCCGCCTTGGTCTGCTTCGACCTCTCGGAGCTGATCTGCTTGATCACGAGCCTCGACGTGGTCGGCGTGAAGCACCTGGGCAAGGCGCTCGACACGCTGATCCAGATCGGCCTGCCCCGCGACCGCTTCCGGGTCGTGCTCAACCGGGCCGACTCGAAGGTGGGGTTGGACGCGAGCGACGTCGAACGGGTCATGAAGGTGCAGGTGGACGCGATGATCCCCTCGAGCCGGCTCGTGCCGACCTCCCTCAACAAGGGCCGGCCGGTCGTCGTGGACGAGCCCTCGTCGGAGGTGGCCGTCGCCGTGCGACAGCTCGCCGGCAAGTTCCTGGAGGGCGCCGGCACCCTCGATGGATCGCCCTCATCGAACGGGGACGCCACCAAGAACGGGGAGGCGCGCAAGAAGCGGCGCCGCTTCGCCCGCACCTAAGGCAGGAACAGGAGAGGAGCACCCCACATGTCGCTGGCAGACAGGCTGGCCAAGGCCCAGCAGAAGGACCGGATCGCCGAGGTCAGGATCAGGGTGCAGGAGCGCCTCGTCGAGGTCCTCGGGCCGCGGCTCTACGACTCGACGCTGTCGGACACCGAGCTGGAAGGCCTGGTGCACCAGCGGCTGCGCGAGTTGCTCGACGAGGAAGAGGGCAGCCTCTCAGCGCAGGAGAAGCTGCTGATCGTTCGTCAGATCGGCGACAGCGTGCTGGGTCTGGGTCCGCTCGAGCCGTACATCCGCGATCCCGAGGTCACCGAGGTCATGGTGAACAACTGGGACACGATCTACGTCGAGCGCGCCGGCAAGCTCTTCTGGACCGGCACGAAGTTCCACGACGAGCAGCAGCTGCGTCGCACCATCGACAAGATCGTGGGCAAGGTCGGCCGGCGTGTCGACGAGGCATCGCCCTACGTCGACGCCCGCCTTCCCGACGGCTCCCGTGTGAACGCCGTGATCCCGCCGCTGGCCCTCGACGGGCCGGCGCTGACGATCCGGAAGTTCGCCGCCGACCCGTACCAGGCCGACGACCTGGTGGAGTTCGGCACGATGAGCTCCGCGGTCGCGAAGTTCCTCGAAGCGTGTGTGCGCGGTCGCATCAACGTGATGGTGTCGGGTGGAACCGGCGCCGGGAAGACGACGACCCTGAACGTACTGTCGTCGTTCATCCCCGACGACGAGCGCATCATCACGATCGAGGACGCGGCGGAGCTGAAGCTGCAGCAGCCGCACGTGGTGCGGCTCGAGTCGCGCCCGCCGAACATCGAGGGCAAGGGCGCCGTCGTCATCCGAGACCTCGTGCGCAACTCCCTGCGCATGCGCCCCGATCGCATCGTGGTCGGGGAGGTTCGCGGGCCGGAAGCCCTCGACATGCTCCAGGCCATGAACACCGGGCATGACGGGTCGATCTCGACGATCCACTCGAACTCGCCGCGCGACTCGCTCTCGCGGCTCGAGACGATCACGATGATGGCCGGCATGGAGCTCGGCTCCCGTTCCGTGCGCGAGCAGATCTCCTCGGCCATCCAGCTCGTCGTGCATCAGTCGCGGCTGAAGGACGGCTCTCGTCGGATCACGCACGTCACCGAGGTGGCGGGCATGGAGAGCGACGTGATCACGCTCCAGGACATCTTCGTGTTCGACTTCTCGGCCGGCATCGACGAGGACGGGAAGGTCAAGGGGCGCCTGAAGGCCACCGGGCTGCGGCCGAAGTTCCTGGACAAACTCGCAGAGCGCGGCGTGTACCTCGACGCCGAGACGTTCGCCCTCGAGCCGAGGGGCGAGCTGTGATCCCCGCCTCGTTCTGGAACACGCCCGTCGCGCAGGTCGTGCTGGCCGCGTTCGTGGGCTCGGCGGTCTTCGCCCTGGGCTGGCTGCTGCTGGGCACCGCGTCGCGAGCACGGCGGGATCGTGAGGTCGCCGCGCGCATGGCCGCGATCACCGGCGCCGGAGGAGTGAAGCAGCCCGTCGCCGTGCAGGCCGAGGGCACGCAGGGCTGGATCCCCAAGCGGGTCACGAGGTTCGGCAAGCGCTTCGCGGAGTCCCGCGGGTTCAGCGACCGGCTCGACGCCGAGCTCGAATCGGCCGGTGTCGCCGTGCGGTCCGGCGAGTTCGTCGTCCTCTCGGGGGTCGCCTTCTTCGTCGGGGCGATCCTCGGGGTCGCCATCCTGCGTTCGCTCCTGCTCGGGGCGATCGTCGGGATCGTCGCCGGCATCGGGCCGACCCTGGCCCTGCGCATGTCGATGAAGAAGCGCACCGAGAAGATGCGGGAGCAGCTTCCCGACGTCCTGACGATCATGGCGAGCTCGCTGCGGGCCGGGCACAGCTTCATGCAGGCGCTCGACACCGTCGCGCGTGAGATCCCCCAGCCGGCTGCGGTCGAGTTCCAGCGGGTGGTCGCCGAGATCCGGCTCGGCCGCCCGACCGACGACGCTCTGGAGGCGCTCGCGACCCGGGTGGGAAGCGCCGACTTCCGCTGGGCGGTCCTCGCCGTGAACATCCAACGTGAGGTCGGCGGCAACCTGGCCGAGATCCTCGACAACGTCGCCGATACGTTGCGGGAGCGGGCGATGATCCGGCGCCAGATCCGGGTGCTCACGGCGGAGGGTCGCCTCTCCGCGTGGGTGCTAGCGGGTCTGCCCGTGGCGATCGCCGTCTACATGTTCGTGGTGAACCCGGACTACATCGGGATGCTGTTCACGCACACGATCGGGCTGATCATGCTGATCGGCGCGTCGCTGTTGTTGGTCGCCGGCATCTTGTGGATGAGAAAGATCGTGGATATCGATGTCTGACATCTGGCTGATCGTCGCTGTCGCTTCCGCCTTCTTCGCCGTCGTCCTGATCGGCCTCGCGGTCGAGTCGGGATCCTCGGAGAAGAAGCGCGCGCTTCGTCTGCTCGAGTCACAGGTCGGTGGATCCACCGAATCGGTCAACCTCCGTGAGCAGGAGCTCTCGAAGAACTTCGGACAGCGCGTGCTCGTTCCGGTGGTCGGCACGGCCGGCCGGATCGCGAGACGGGTCACGCCGCTGGACACGCGCGACCGGGTCGCGAAGAAGCTGCTGCTCGCGGGCAGCCCGGCGGGCTGGGACGCCGAGCGTGTGCTCGCGTTCAAGGTGATCGGCGCCGTCATCGGCGTCGCCGGAGGGTTCGCGTTCTCCGCCGCGCTTCGACCGGCACCGTTGATCTCGGTCGTCGCGGTCGGGTTGCTCGGGTTCGTCGGATTCGTGGCACCCGACTCGCTGCTGAACCGGAAGGTCCAGGAGCGGCAGCGCGAGGTGCTGAAGACGTTGTCCGACACGCTCGACCTGCTCACGATCAGCGTCGAAGCTGGCCTCTCGCTCAACGCCGCGATCGCGCAGGTCGTGCAGAACGTGCCCGGCGTGCTCTCGGCCGAGTTCGCGCGCATGCTCCAGGAGATCCAGCTTGGCGTGCCGCGCTCCGAGGCGTTCCGCCACCTCGCCGACCGGACCGACGTGGAGGAGCTGAACGGGTTCGCACTCGCGATGATCCAGGCCGACGTGTTCGGTGTGTCCATCGCGAGCGTGTTGCGGACCCAGGCCCAGCAGCTCCGTATCAAGCGTCGTCAGGCCGCCGAGCACAAGGCCCAGCAGACGCCGGTGAAGATCGTGTTCCCGCTCGTGCTCTGCATCCTCCCGGCCCTGTTCGTGGTGATCGTGGGCCCCGGGGCGATCCAGATCTTCGAATCGTTCAAGTAGAGCGCTTCCCGGGCAAGCGCTCCCGCGTCGACCGCCATCCGGTCGACCCCCCGTGGGCCGGTCGCGGTGGGCGCTCGTCCGTCCGACCTAGGTCGGCATCCTCCGACATTTCCCCAGGAAGATCCCTTGGTCCGATAGCACACGACGCCTAGACACGTTATCGTCCCCCAGACAGGGGATGAGGTTGTCGGGTGTAGCAGCCGCGTCTCCGTGGTACGGGTAGGCAATGCGGAAGTGTCAGCCGGGCCGAACGTCTCGCCGACCTTCCCCCCGAAACGAGATGAACGAGCGATAGGGCGGCCGATGGAACGACGGATCGACGATGCGACGCATGCCGAGGCTGAGGCCATTCGTCCCTCCCAGCAACTGAGCCCCACGGTGCTCGACCCCGCCGTGGACGCGTCCGATGACGACCTGAGGGTGATCACGAGCGAGGGTGACGTCGCGGTGATCCGCGACCTCCGCCCCGACCCGGCAGCCACCGTCACCGAGGCCGCACCGACGGTCACGGTGCCCGACGAGGCGCCGGCCGCCGGAACGGACGGGGGTACCCAGACCCGGTACCGTCTGCTCGCCGCCGGACACATCGCGAGCGACATCCTCTGCCTCAACCTCACCCTGTTCGCGACCGACCTACTCGACCGGATAGTCGTGGCTCGGTCGCTCGTGCCGCTCAGCTGGCTGCTGGCGATCGTCGGCACCCTCGCGTGGGTCGGCATCTTCCATGCGTTCGGCCTCTATGCCACGAAGAACCTGTCTTCACCCGAGGAGATCCGGCGGATCGTCGCGGCCTCGTCGGTCGGGGCGGCCATGCTGATGATCTTCGGCGCCGGCGGATTGCAGGCCGACCCGGGAACGCTCGGGGGCGCGTTCCTGCTCCTGGTCGGCCTGGAGCTGTTGAGCCGACTCGGGTGGCGGCGCTACGCGCGTGCTCTCCGGCAGAAAGGGCTCCTCGCGTATCGGACCATCGTGATCGGCTCGGCCCACGACGCCGCAGCCGTCTCGAGGGCACTGATCGACGACGATCGCAGCGGGTTCTTCCCGGTGGGTCGCGTTGCTCCCGAGCAGGGGGCGGAGGCCCCGGGGGCTCCACACTTCCTGGGTGGCATGATCGACCTGCCGGCGGTGGCCCGCGAGTGGCACGCCGAGGCCATCGTGGTCGCGTCGCCGGTCCTGAGCGTGGCGGATCTGGCTGCGGTGCAGCAGCTCTCGCGCCGCGAACATCTCGCGTTGCGCCTCGTGGCCCGAGTGCCGCACATGCTGACGCACCGCCTCACGTTGCAGCCGGCCGGGTCGCTCATGACGGTGGCGGTGCGGCCCGCCGAGCTGACGGGCACGGAGGCGGCGCTCAAGCGAGGCTTCGACGTCGTGGCCGGCAGCGTGGCGCTCGTCGTGTCCCTGCCGATCCAGCTCGTGGTGGGCGCGATCGTCGGCCTCACCTCGAGGGGTCCGGTGCTCTTCCGCCAGCAGCGGGTTACCAAGGACAACCGGGTGTTCACCGTCTACAAGTTCCGCACGATGGTGCAGGGTGCCGACGGCGCCCTGGACGAGCGGGGCGTCGACCGCACCCAGCCGTTCTTCAAGGGTGGCGACGCGCCGCCCGTGACCCGCGCCGGGAGGGTGCTCCGGGCGCTCAGCCTCGACGAGCTGCCGCAGCTCTGGAACGTCGTGAAGGGCGACATGAGCCTCGTCGGCCCCCGGCCGTTGCCGGCGGAGCAGGTCGTGGCGAACCCCGAACTCCTCGGTCCCCGCCACGAGGTGCGCGCAGGTCTCACCGGATGGTGGCAGGTCAACGGCCGCAGCGACGTCAGCCCCCAGGAAGCGATCGACCAGGATCTCTTCTACATCGAGAACTGGTCCCTCTCCCTCGACCTCTACGTGATCGGCCGAACGGTGGGCGTGTTGCTGTTCCGCCGGGGCGCCCGGTGAGCGTGCCCGAGGCCGTTCCGCCCGGACCCCACCGGGGTGCACCGGGCATGCTCGTCCCGGTTCCGGAGCCGGGGAACGCAGGGTTGCAGCATCGATCGATCCTCGGCATGCGCGTCGATGCGACCACCTATGACGACGCGATCGGCCGCATCCTCGACTGGGCTCGCCGTGGCGAACATCGCACGGTCGGCGTGGCAACGGTGAACAACGTGATGGAGTCGCACGACGATCGCGGTTTCCGCGACGTCATGAACGACTGCGACCTCGTGACCCCCGACGGCATGCCGCTCGTGTGGGGCCTGCGGCTGCTGTCGGTATCGCACGCGACGCGCGTCTACGGACCCGAGCTCACGCCTCGGCTGCTGGAGCGAGCGGCGGCCGCCGGCGTCGCGGTCGGGTTCTACGGCGGGAGCCAGCAGGTCATCGACTCACTCCTCGAGGTCGCGGCCCGACGGTGGCCCGCGCTCGACGTGGCGTACGCAACCAGCCCACCGTTCCGGCCCCTCGATCGAGACGAGGACGACGAGGTCGTCCGGGCGATCGTGGACAGCGGGGCCCAAGTGCTCTTCGTGGGCCTCGGGTGTCCGAAGCAGGAACGCTGGATGCACGAGCATCGCGACCGGTTGCCGCTCGTGCAGGTCGGCGTGGGGGCCGCGTTCGATTTCCTGGCCGGCACGAAGCGGCAGGCGCCGGCCGTTCTCCAACGTGCCGGACTCGAGTGGGTGTTCCGCCTCGCGACCGAGCCCCGACGGTTGTGGAAGCGGTATCTCCGGCACAACCCGAGGTTCGTGATGTCGTTCGGGGCGCAGGTTCTGCGCGCTCGGTTCGGGCGCGGTCAAGGCGGTCCGAAGAACTGACGATGTGGAAGACGGCTCTCGTGAGCCGTCCTCGACGACGCGGATCGGTGGGAGGCGACGGATGCGGGTAGGTGTCATCGGAACGGGGCACGTGGGGCTGATCACGTGTGCCTCGTTCGCGGCGGTCGGCCACGACGTGGTGGGGACCGATGCCGACCGGTCGAAGATCGATGCCCTCAGCACGGGCGACATGCCGTTCCACGAGCCGGGGGTCGCCGATTCCATCAGAGACGGCATGACGAGCGGCCGCCTGTCCTTCTCCCACGAGACCGCGGAGGCCGTCCGTGCCGCCGACGTGGTCTTCGTCTGCGTCGGAACCCCGGCGCGGGCCAGCGGCGAGGCGAACCTCGTCGCGGTGGAGCAGGCGGCTCGCGAGGTCGTCTCTCACGCCCCACCGGGGTTGGTCATCGCCGAGAAGTCGACCGTGCCCGCAGGCACGGCGGACCGCCTCAGAAGGTCGGTCGCCCTCCAAAGACCGGATATCGCCGGATCGGTGGAGGTCGTATCGAATCCCGAGTTCCTGCGCGAGGGTCACGCCTTGCACGATGCGATGCATCCCGAGCGCATCCTCGTGGGAGCCGGCTCCGACGCCGCGTTCCGGGTGATGCGTCGCCTCTACGAGCCGTTCACGTCGGAGGGCGCACGACTCATCGAGACCGATATCCGCACCGCAGAGCTCGCCAAACACGCCTGCAACGCGTTCCTGGCGTTGAAGATCTCGTATGCGAACGCCCTCGCCCGACTGTGCGAGCGAGCCGACGCCGACGTCGAAGCCGTGACCGAGGTGATGGGAGCCGACTCGCGCATCGGACCGGCATTCCTGAACGCCGGGCTCGGCTATGGCGGGTACTGCTTCCCGAAGGACCTCGTGGCCTTCGACCACCTGGCGTCCTCGCTCGGATATGACTTCGCGATGCTGCGCGAGGTCGCCCGGATCAACGACGAGGCGATCGACGCGACCGTTGAGAAGGTCCGTGATGCACTCTGGAACCTGGAGGACAAGCGCGTGGCGCTGCTCGGGCTCGCGTTCAAGCCCGGAACCGATGACGTGCGGATCGCACCTGCGCTGATGCTCGCCCAGCGCCTCCGGGAGCTCGGCGCCACCGTCGTCGGGTACGACCCGCACGCGGCCGAGAGCGCCGTTCGAGCGCAACCCGAGCTCGAGGTCGCTCCGACCGCGTACGAGGCGGCCCGGGAGGCTCACTGCGTCGTGCTCTGCACGGAGTGGGAGGAGTTCCAGGAGCTCGACTTCGACAAGCTCGGGGAGATCATGGCCACTCGTGTCTTCGTCGACGGCCGCAACGCGATCGATGGGGAGCGCGCGGTTGCGCACGGGTTCCACTTCTACCCGACCGGGCGGCGGCCCTTGTCCCCCGGCCGTGCCTAGAGCGCTCGTCACCGGCGGAGCCGGCTTCCTGGGGTCGCACCTCTGCGACCGGTTGCTGGCCGACGGGTGGGCCGTCATCGCGGTCGACTCGTTGATCACGGGGCGACGGGAGAACCTCCGCGATGCGGAGCGCGATCCGCTGTTCAGCTTCGTCGAGCACGACGTCACGCTCGAGCTCCCCGACCCCGGCCCGCTCGATTGGGTGTTGCACTTCGCGTCGCCGGCGTCGCCGCCCGACTACTTCGACCACCCGATCGAGACGTTGCGCGTCGGCGCGCTGGGCACGATGCGCGCCCTCGACCTGGCGCGAGAACGGGACGCGGGATTCCTGCTGGCCTCGACATCGGAGGTCTACGGCGATCCCGCGATACATCCTCAGGCGGAGACGTACTGGGGAAACGTGAATCCGGTCGGACCGAGGTCCGTCTACGACGAGTCGAAGCGGTACGCCGAGGCTCTGACGACGGCCTACATGCGTACCTACGGTCTGCGAACCAAGATCGTCCGCATCTTCAACACCTTCGGCCCCCGCATGCGCAAGAACGACGGCCGGGCGGTGCCGAACTTCATCTTCCAGTCGCTCAACGGGCGGCCGCTCACGGTCTACGGGGACGGCTCACAGACGCGTTCGCTGTGCTACGTCGACGACCTGATCGAGGGATTCCGGCGGTTCCTCGACGTGGACGTTGCCGGACCGATGAACCTCGGCAATCCAGAGGAAATCACGATCTTGGCGCTGGCGAACCTCGTCGCCGAAACCGTACGTGCCGCAGGAAATGTCGAGTTCCTTCCACGGTTGGAGGACGATCCCGCGGTACGATGCCCCGACGTGACCCTCGCCCGAGCGTCACTCGGCTGGGAGCCGAAGGTGACCATACGAGAGGGCTTGGAGCGAACGGTTGCGTGGGCACGCGACGCGGGTTGGGTCGACAGCTAGGTCCTCCCGCTCGAAGGCCGGACGGGCAGTTGCACGAAGGAGGATCCATGGCTCGTTCGCACGGCCGAAATAGGTCGTTCGATGGGTTGCCTATCGTAGCTCGAACGGCCTATCATGCCCCCCAGATCAGGCGACACGGACGTGCGGGTTCCGTGTACCAATAGAAAGGGAACGTGCATGAAGAGGGCTGCTGCGGTTCTGGTCGGCGCGACCGCGTTGATGGCATCGATGCTCGCCGGCACCGCGTTCGCGCAGTACACGAGTTCCCCCGAGGTCGAGGCCGTGGTGCAGGGTTCCGGAGGCGGGACCGCGTTCACCGGCGGAGACGCCTCGACGGCTGCGCTCGTGGCGATCGCACTGGTTGCGGTGGGTCTCGTTGCCTTGTTCGTCGCGCGGCGCCGTGTGACGGCGTCGTCGTAAGGCACGACCTCGTCGTAACGACGGATCAATCGAAGATGCCCCGGAGCCTCGGGCTCCGGGGCATCCGTGCGTCCACGAGCCTCGCTGCGGGCGTTCGTTCGACTCGGCCTCTGTTCCGTGATCGGATCAGCCGACCAGTCGCTGGACGTTCCGCCACCAGCGCAGCGGTAACGGTGCGCGGAAGCGCACCGCCAGCTCGACCCGGCCCTCTGGCGTCGCGCGCCAGACGGCCGCGCCGTCCTCGATCGCCATGGGCTCGTTCGTCCAGATGATCTCGGTGCCATCGGGTGGGCGCACCACGACCTCGTAGTTCGTCGGTTCGATCGTGGTCTGTGGCAGTACCGTGAGGCGGTAGACGCCGCCCGACGTGTTCCCGCTCCAGACGTCGTCGCGATGCGTGACGATCTCGAGGGTCGAGGTCGCTCCGCTCGGTGTCGTGAAGAAGTCCTGGTGCCGAGGCCGGCCGAGCTCCTCGCCGACCCGCATCGGCTGGTCCTCACCGTTGCGGCGGCCCTCGATCAGGTCGCACGGCTCCGGCCCCGGGCAGGACACGGTGACGAGCGACACGTTGTCCCCGGCAACGTGTCCCTCGATGCCGACGCCCGGGCCGATCACGTAGGCCGGCACGCCACTCGTGGGCGCGTCGTTGCGGATCTCGACCTCGGTCGTGGTGAAGGCCTCCGCGTTGCCACCGAGCGTGACGTCGTACCGGATCGTGCGGGTGGCGTAGTAATCCACCTTGCTCGCCGACCGGCTGTTCACGTGGACGGCGAGGAGGTCATCGCCCGGTGGCGCGCTCAATCCACCGTCGAGGCCCGCTCGTCGGAGCCCACGTTGAACCTGCGGGTCCCGGACGTAGAGCTTGAGGTGGCCGTCGGCGAACGAGTCGGTGATGGCTCGCACCTTCTCGACCCCCGACGCCCGCGTCGCCAGGAATCGATCGAAGGCGAGGCCGACGACGTCGCCGAGCAAGCTCTTGCGCTCCTCGCCGGACGTCGGGAGCAGCACGTACGCCTCGTTCGCGAGGAAGTCGACGACGGAACGCGCGTTCAAGGTGACGTCGAGCGACGGGACCTTCGCCGGGCCGGCGACCGCGAAGAGCTCGGCGACCGCGAATGGGTCGGCGGTGAGGACGCCGTCGAGCCGCTCGCCGGTCCCGAACTCGTACGTCGAGAGGGCGGCTCGGGCCGCGGACGGGAAGTCCGGGGTCATGTTCATGTCGGTCCATGCGCCGGCTCCCCCGGCCCAGTTCCAGTTGCGGCGGTAGTCGGGGTTCGGCGGCGGGATCTGCCCCGGCCGGGCCATCGGCAGGGTCAGGATCGGCTTGAAACCGCCGACCGAGAGGACGCCGTCATCGGTCGTGAGGATCGCGTAGGCCCCCCAGATGCCACCGGTGCCTCGTTGCTCGGACGGGCTCTCCGCGATCAGCAGGTAGCGTCGTTCACCGTGCGCGCCGGCGAAGGCGGGCAGTCCCTGCATCAGGTCGGCGCCGACATCGAGGGCGCGAGCAGCGAGCGTCACCTCCTCCTCGGCCTCGAACCGGATCTCTGCGAGGGTGGCCGGGATCAGCGTCGACGGACTGGTCCGCACGGCCCGGAGCGCCGCCTGGGCGTGGTCGGCGGCCGTGCGCATCTCGTCCGTCAGCCCCTCCAGCGTTTCCACGGGGATGCGTCCATCGGTAGGTGCGAGGGATCCGAGCCCGTCCGGGAGGCCGGCGATCGCGGTCGTCAGATCGGTCGCGGCGCCGGCGAGCGTGGCGCCGGCCTCCGTGATGCCCGATGTCACGTCGAGCGATCGGCCGAGCAGCGGGATCCGGGCGACGATGCCGCCCATGCCCCCGGTCGTGCTGCGGTGTGCCTCCTCGAAGCGGCCCTGAGCCGCCCGGAAGCGGTCGAGGGCCTCCTCGAGATCGCCCGTCGTCAGCGCGCGCCGGCCCCTCGACATCTCGGCTCGTCCCGCTTGCGCATCGGCCCGCACGCCGAGGCCGACGACGGCGGTCGCGACCGCGCCCACGACCAGCAGCGTGAGGGCGAGCGCGATCGCCCAGCGCAGCAGGCGAGGCCGCGAGCTCGCAGGCAGTTCCTCGTCAGGTCGATCCAGGTCCGGGCCGCCGGGAGACTCCGCGGGGCGTTGCGTCGATGTCGTCATGCTGTCCGAGCTCTCGTGTGTTGGGGGGCAGGGACGCTCGGAGGGCGGAGCTCGAGCGACCATCGAGCGTATCACCGGGCGCGGACCCGGGTGATTGTTACGCTTCCCGGCCATGCAGGTCGCCTACCAGGGGGAGCCCGGCGCCTACAGCGAGCGAGCGGTTGGGTCGCTGTTCCCCGATGCCGATCCGATGCCGTGCGCGACGGTCCGCTTGGTCTTCTCCCGGGTCACGAGCGGCGAGGCCGATCACGGCGTCGTGCCGCTCGAGAACTCACAGGCGGGGTCCGTCAACGAGACCTACGACATGCTGCAGCACACGAGCCTGCTGCGCATCGTCGGAGAGGCGCTCGTGCGTGTCGACCACGCCTTGCTGGGCGTGCCCGGCGCCCGTCTCGAGCAGGTGCGGCGCGCGCACTCCCACTGGCAGGCGCTCGCCCAGTGCGAGGAGTTCTTGTCCGCGATGGGCATCGAGCCCGTGCCCGTGCACGACACGGCCGGCGCGGCGAGGCTCGTCGCCGCGCGCGGCGATCGCGAGGACGCCGCGGTCGCGTGCGTCGAGGCCGGAGCGGCCGCCGGCCTCTCGGTGCTCGCCGAGCGCATCCAGACCGAGAAGGAGAACTTCACGAAGTTCGCCGCCATCTCGGCCGGCTTCCCCGATCTGGGGCCGCCTGACAAGACCTCGCTCGTGATGGCGGTCCACGACCGTCCCGGATCCCTGCTCTCCTCGCTCCAGCCGTTCGCAGAACGCGAGATCAACCTGCACAAGCTGGAATCGCGCCCCCGACGCGGGAAGCCGTTCGAGTACGTGTTCTACGTCGATCTCATGGCGGCGGCCGACTCGTCCGAGGTCGAGGAGGCGCTCGCGGAGGTCGCCGAGCACACGTCGTTCCTGAGGGTCCTGGGGAGCTACCGATCGGCCGGCGAGCCGATCTGAGCCGCCGATCCACCCCGCCGCCCCGGATACGATGACCGCATGACACCGTCCGACGCCGTTCGCCTGCCGTCGCGTCGCACCGTCGGCATCGCGGCGGGGGTGGTCTCGGCACTCGTCGTGGCAGCGGTGGGGTTCGCGCTCGTGCGGCGTGGGGACGACACCGGCAGGACGGGAGCGGCGCCGCCCGCTCCCGTGTCCGTCCGCAGCCCGAAGCCCGCCAACCGTTCGTTCGAAGGCGTGACGACGTTCCGGGGCAACGCGACCCGGTCTTACTACGGCGAAGGCCCGGTGCCGCTCGACCCCGTGGTCCGTTGGCAGCACCCCGAGGACGGGAAGCTCTGTTCCGATTCCATCGTCGGTGTCGACATCTCGGAGTGGTGCGGCACGGGGTGGACCGGTCAGCCCACGGTCGTGGAGCTGCCCGAAGGCGGGGTCGAGGTGCGTGAAGGGGCCTACGACGGCAACTACCACTTCGTCGACGGCGAGACGGGCAAGGCGGTCCGGCCACCGCTCGTCACGCTCGATCTCGCGAAGGGATCGGCGACGACCGACCCCGACGGCTTCCCGCTCTTCTACGCCGGTTCACGCGACGGGCATCTCCGCGTCGTCGCGCTCGACCGGGCGGAGCCCGAGACGCTGTGGAGCATCGACGGCGCCACGTCCGTGCCTCGGCCGCTGCGCAACGACGACTGGGACGGGGCGCCGCTCGTCGTACGCGATCATCTCCTCGCGGGCGGGGAGAACGGATGGCTCTACGTGATCCGTCTCAACCGTCGATTCGACGCGTCGGGATCGGTCACCGCGGACCCCACGGTGGTCGCGACGATCCCTGGCTTCGACGACGAGCTCCTCCGGGTGCTCGGCGACCACGAGGTCTCGATCGAGAACTCGGTCGCGTTCCGCAAGGGCATCGTCTATTTCGCGAACTCCGGCGGGCTGGTGCAAGGATGGGACATCCGTGACCTGCTCGCCGGCGGCACCGAGGTCGAGCGGGTGCTGCGGTTCTGGGTGGGCGACGACGTCGACGCCTCGATCGTGATCGACGGGCAAGGCTCCCTGTACGTGGCTGCCGAGTATCAGCGCTTCAACGAGCGCTCGCGCGAGGTCGGGCAGCTGCTGAAGCTCGATCCCAGCCGGCCCGACGATCCCGTCGTGTGGAGCATCGATGCTCGGGAGATCGGGTTCGAGGGTGCCGGGGGCAGCTGGTCGACCCCGGCGCTCTACGGCGACGTGGTGTTCTTCTCCACGGCCGCCGGCCGCGTGCTCGAGGTCGACCGTGACACCGGCACGGTGCTCCACGAGATGCGCGTCGGGGCTCCCTCGATCGCCTCGCCGGTGGTCGTCGACGGCGTGCTGATCCTCGGGGACTGCCTCGGCGACCTGTATGCGTGGGACGTGTCCGACCCGTCGGTCGGCCCTCCGCTGCTCTGGAAGATGCGGTTCGAGGGGTGCATCGAGTCGACGCCCGCGGTCTGGAAGGGGTGGCTCTACCTCGGCACGCGCGAGGGATACCTCTACGGCATCTCCGATGCCGAAGACGGCGGCTAGAAGAGCGCCGGGAAGTCGGTCCGGTACTGCGCCGTCCTCCAAGCGGCCAACGCGAGCGCTCCGACCGCGATCGCCGCGAATCCGGCGATCGCCACGACCGCGCGCGTGGACCGGTTCCCCCACCCTTCGGCGACGACCCCGGCCGCGAGCCCGGCGACGAACCCTCCGAGGTGGGCTCGCCAGTCGATCAACGGGAACGTGATCGACAGGAACAGGTTCAGGATGAGGAACGGAACCAGCCCGCGCAGCCGGGCCGCTGCGAGCGCCAGCTCGCGGTGGCGGTAGTTGTAGGAGACGAACGCGCCCACCACACCGAAGATCGCTCCCGACGCGCCGACGCTGACCTGCACGGGCTGGCTCGCGAACGCGTACGAGGCCGCGCTGGCGAAGATCCCCGTCGTGAGGAAGATCAGCAGGAACCGCATCCGGCCGAGCTCGCGCTCGACGATCGGTCCGAAGATCCACAGGGCCCACGCGTTCATCAGCAGGTGCAAGATGCCGCCGTGCAGGAAGATGGCCGTGGCCATGCGCCACGACTCTCCCGTCGCGATGCCGACGACCTCGCCGTTCGGGAGCTGGGCGAGGCCGACCGATGCGCCCAGCCGGACGAGCTGCAAGGAGTTCGGGCCGCTCATGAGCGATCCCGCGCCGCCGGCGACGATCTCGAGCAGGTAGCCGATCCCCATCAGCACGAGGAGCATGCTCGTGACCGACGTGGCCTTCGCCCTCGAGGCGGCCATGCGTCGCCCGGGGCCTCTGCGGTACTCGGACCGGGCCTCGGCGACGCAGGTCGGGCACTGGTGGCCGACCGGGGCCGCGACCATGCAGTCGGGGCAGATCGCCCGTCCGCACCGGGTGCAGTGCACTCCCGTGGCCACATCGGGGTGCCGGTAGCAGTGGGTGCCCCCCGGCGGGGGCGGCGGGATCACCGGCTGCTGTTCCATGTCGTCCATGCTACGGGGCGGCTCGTCGGAACCGGTCCGGGCTCGTTGCTGCGGACCTCAGCGGAGGGCCTCGAGTTCGGCTCGCACGTCGTCGAGGTCGAAGAGCGGACCCCATCGATCGACGATCATGCCGTCGCCGTCGATCAGGTACATCCACGGTTCGGTGAGGCTGTCCTCACGCAACAGCCAGTCTGCGGCCGCCCGGTTCACGACGCTGTCCTGGTAGTCCCGCCAGATCTCGACGTGGATGAACTCCGCGACGTCGGCGTATTCGGTCGCAAGCGTCTCCTGTGCCTCGACCGTCGGGCCGCAGAACTGGCTCTGGCAATACACGGGGGTGGCGAACTGCACGAGGGCGGGGCGTCCCCGGCGGATCGCCTCGGCGATCGTGGTGTCGTGCAGCTCGGGATCGGGGACCTCCGCGCCGTCCTGGGCCCGGGAATCGAGCGCGACCGCCGGGACCCCCTTCGAATCGATCGTGTGGTTCTTCGTTCTCGGTGCTTTCTCGCCGGGGGCGGGGATCCGGTGTTCCGGATAGACGTTGAGCGCGGCGTCGAGCTCGGTCGGCCCGGCGCCGTCGATCGAGACGGTGACCGTGGCGTTCCACACGCCCGGCTCGGGGAACGTGACCTCCGGCGTCAGATAGACACCGGCGACCTCAGCCGGGTCCGTGAGGGTCGGGCCGTCGCCGCCTCCGCCGGCGGCGTCGTTGCCGGGGGCCGCGACGAAGCCGGCGGTCGTGGCGGGGCCGGCCACGGGTGACCCGCTCCCGTCGCCGACGTAGGAGAACGCGACGTCGATCTCCCCGAACGACAGCAGCCGCACACCTTCCTCGTCGGTGCTCGAGAAGATGCCGATCTGCACGGGCTCCGCGGAGTTGACGGCGAGGTCCGAGCTCGCCACCTGCGCCGAGAAGGACGTGGCGTCGCCGGCAGGCTCGGGCGTGGAGGGCGTCGGCGCGGGGTCGCCGGCACCCGTGCACGACGCGACGAACGCGGTCACGGCGATCACGACGAGCGGGAGACGACGCGTCATGAAGCCATCCTCTCGCACCACGGCTCGAACGTCCGTGCTCGGTGGGCCGGGCGGTCAGGGGATCGCGCGTTCGTGCCGAAGCAGCCACCGCTTGCGGGCCTCGTGCCGCCCGTACCCGCCGATCGTGCCTCCCGAGTGCACCACGCGATGGCACGGGACGAACAGCTCGATCGGGCAGCGCGCGAGCGCGCTCCCAGCGGCGCGGGCCGCTCGTGGGTTGCCGGCCATGCCGGCGACGTCGCCGTAGGTCCAGAGCTCCCCGAACGGGATCGTGGCGACGACCTCCAGGACGCGGCGCGCGAAGCCCGATCCGACCAGCGTGAGGTCTGGCGGAACCGTGAACGATCGCGTGCTTCCGGACAGGTAGCCCTGCGCTTCCGAGTGAGCCGTGCGTGCGAGCGTGCGCGCCTCGTCGGCGTCGGAGCGCCGACCTGCGACGAAACGGTGTTCGATCCGGGCCAGCTCCGGGTCGCGCTCCTCGTCGTCGAAGATCGTCGCCACGACTCCGGCCGAGGAACACACGATCGTGAGGTCGCCGAGCGCCGTCGGAAGCGTCGTGTGATGGACCGGCACCATCTCAGACAGGTGGCCAGGGGTAGGGTCGCTCGCCGGTCGGCGCGGGGAAGACGGGGTCGTCGATCAGGGCCTCGATCCGGCGGATCAGCGCGGCGATCTCGTCGGCGGCGAGCAGGTCGGCGAGCTGGTCGCACGGGAACGCACCCTTCCCGAGTGCCTCGCCCAGCGAGCCGACGTCCTCGATCAATCTCCGAGGGATCGGCTCACCCATGTACTCCCAGATGACGGTGCGGAGCTTCGGTTCGGCGTGGAAGCAGACGCCGTGGTCGATCGCCCAGATGCGTCCGTCCCCGCCGAGCAGGCAATGTCCCGCCTTGCGATCGGCGTTGTTCACCACGAGATCGAACGCGGCGATCTCGCGGAACTCGGCGCCGTGGCGTTCCTGCAGCGTGAAGTAGTGCTCCTGCGGCGCGTAGGGCACGAACACCTGCACCGACCCGATCCCCTCCGGGCCGTCGCGGAGCACGGTGGCTGGCACGTTGGGCCATCCGAGCGTCGTCGCGATCACGCAGGCGGCGACCTCGCGGCGCCCGAGCGATCCCTCGGGGAAGTCCCACAGGGGGCTCTCGCCTCGAAGCGGCTTGTAGACGACGAGCGCCTCCTTGTCGTCGGGAGACGAGACCCGCGCGAGGAACGTGTAGTTCGACGAGTTGGGAAGCAGGCCCAGCAGCTCGAGCGAACCGCTCTCGACCACCGTGGGCACGTGCGGCGTGGTCAGCTCCGACTCGAATGACCGTTCATCGCGGGGCACGCGTGACCCTCCGGGTCGATCGGATTGCCGCAGAACTGGCACGTGGGCCGGCCCTGCTCCACGACTGCCGCGCCGTGTCGCGAGAGCGCGAACATCTGCTCACGGGTCGCGGCGAGCTCCACGACCTCGACGTCGCCTTCGATCGCCGCGTCTCCTTCCTCCGGCTCGGGGACGAACTCCTCGACCTCGAGCACGAACAGCTCGCTCGCGTGGTCGTAGCCGATCGACAGCTTGCCAGCGCGCCAGATCGGGTCGATCGGCTCCTCGAGCGCCATCTCCTCGTCGCCGGGTCCGACACCGGTCTCGAGCTCCAGGTCGGCGAGGAGCTCGAGGATCGAGGCGGCCAGCAACTGCACCTGCTGCTTCTCGACGACGATCGTCACGGTGCGGTCGCCACCTCGCGCCTGCAGGTAGAAGGTGCGCGAGCCCGGCTCGCCGACGGTGCCTGCCGTGATGCGATCGACCGGGCCCAGGTCCATCCGGCTATCCTCGCAGGTTCCTCCCGGACCGCCGGTCGGTGACGGACCGCTCGTTGGAGATCTCCCACGCCGACGAGCCGCCGCCCGGCCCGAACCGCTGCAGGTCGCCCGTGTCGTTCACGAGCAGCACCCTCGGGTCGCCGTTGCGATCGATCGTGGCGACCGAGATCGAAGCCGTGTCGATCACGATGCGCTGGAATCGAGCCAGCGGTGCCCCGGCGAGATCCGCGAGCATCACACGCACGATGTCTCCGTGCGTCGCCACGACGACGCGACCGCGTCGATGCCGCTTCGCGATCGAAGCGAGCTCGCCGATCGCCCGCTCTCGGGCTTCAGAGAAGCTCTCGCCGCCCCCCGGGAAGCGGAACCCGTCGGGATGCACTTGCACCTCGCGCCACGCCTTCGTGCGGCGGAGGCGGGAGATCGGCTTCCCCGTCCAGGATCCCGCGTGCATCTCGATCAGGCCCTCTCGCTCGATGATGTCGAGCTTGCAGGCCGCGGCCAGCGGCTCCACCGTCTGCACGCATCGCTCGAGCGGGCTCGAATAGACCGCGGTCGGGCGCACCGGCGCGAGCCGCCCGGCGAGGTGTTCGGCCTGGGATCGCCCGCGCTGATCGAGGTCGATCCCCCGCGTCTGCCCGTAAAGCGTTCGGCCCGTGTGGGCCGTGAGCCCATGTCGCAGGAGGAACAGCGTGGTCATGGCCTGGCGCAGCATACGGGCCCGCGCCGAGGCGCCGACGTCAGCTGGGCGGAGGCCCCGGGTCGGTCGTCGGCAACCGCACCGTGAAGGTGGAGCCGGCGCCGACCTCGCTCGTGACGGAGACGGACCCACCGTGGTTCTCGGCCACGTGTCGCACGATCGCGAGCCCGAGCCCCGTGCCTCCGGTCTCGCGGGAGCGCGCTCGGTCGACCCGATAGAAGCGCTCGAACACGCGAGGCAGATCACGGGTGGGGATGCCGACGCCGCTGTCCCGTACCTCGAGACGCACGTCGGCGCCCTCGGTCGATACGCGAACCGCGACGGTGCCCTCCGGCGGCGTGTAGCGAACGGCGTTGTCGATCAGGTTGCGGATGAGGAGCGAGAGATCTCGAGCCGACCCGCCGATCGTTGCAGGCTCCGATGCCGAGACCGACAGCGAGATCGCCGCTTCGCGGGCCTGATCGGCGAATCGCTCCACCTCTTCTCGTGCCAGGGCGTCGAGCCTGACCCGATCGGCGAGGTCGCTTCCCGACTCCAACCGGGAGAGGTCGAGCAGGTCGGCAACGATCCGGGACAGCCGGAGCGCCTCGCGTTCGAGCTGCACGGCGAACTTGGGCGCTGCTCCCGGGTCCTCGCCGACCACCGATCGCAAGGTCTCGGCAGCCGCCTGGATCGACGCGGCCGGCGTCTTGAGCTCATGGGATGCGTTGGCGACGAAGTCACGCCGGACCGCCTCGATCCGGCGAGCGTCGGTGATGTCCGTGACCACCATCAGGACCGACCCCTCGCCCGCGGGCGAGGCCGTGATGCGAAGCCATCGCGACGGCGCGCTCAGCTCGGCCTCGACGGTGATCGGGACCGCCGACGTGGCGACCTTCCGCACGGCTTCGCGCAGGGGCACCGGGAACAGCTCGGTGACCGACGCCGGCCGGTTCCCGAGGTGCCGATCGAGGGCGGAGTTGGTGAACGCCGTCTCGAGATCGGCATCGAGGAGCAGCACTCCCTCATGCATCGAATCGAGGATGAGGCCCTGGACCGCTCGCTGCTCCGTGTCCGTTGCCGCCCGATGTTGGAGCTCGGCGGATGCGGCCTCGGCGCGTCGTTCCGCCTCGGCGAGCCGGGAACGCAGACCGAGGGCTGCGAGGAGCGCCCCCCCCACTCCGGCCGCGATGAGGCCGAGTGCGACGACCGCGATCCATCCTGCATCCATCCCATTCGGGAGCATACGCAGGACGTTCACCCGCTCGGCCGTTGTTCGACGGGCGTTCACCTGCCTGTCCCAGCACCGGCCACCTGATCCCTCATCGAGGGACTTGCTCCGTTCATCCAGCGTTCATCCGGAGTCAATCGTGCGTCCACCGGCCGGGCCTAGGCTCCGCGCTGGACGTGTCGCTCTCTCTCGAGGAGGGTTCGATGAGGAGACTCAGGAAGCACGCCTTCATCGTCGCGGGACTGCTCGCGCTCGCGCTCGTCGCAGCCGCCTGCGGCGGGGGCGACGACGAGCCGGGCGGCAACACCGGCGCCGCGGGGAACGAGGAGCTCTCGGGCTCGATTGTGATCTCGGGCTCCTCGACGGTGGAGCCCGTTTCGTCGATCGTGGCAGAGATCTTCAACGAGACGAGTCCTAACGTCTCGATCAGTGTCGACGGCCCCGGCACCGGTGACGGATTCGAGCTCTTCTGCAACGGTGAGACGGACCTCTCCGATGCGTCGCGGCCGATCGAAGACGACGAGGCCAAGGCCTGTGAGAAGAACGGCATCGAGTACACCGAGCTCGAGATCGGCATCGACGGGATCGCCGTGATGACGAACCCGGACAACACGGACGTCACCTGCCTGAGCACCGGTGACCTGTACGCGCTCTTCGGGCCCGAGTCCACCGGCATCGACGTGTGGGCGGCGGCGGACGACCTCGCGCAGCAGGTCGGTGGGAACGGCGGGTTCCCTGATCTGCCCCTCGAGATCACCGCACCCGGTGAGGAGTCGGGGACCTACGACTCGTTCATCGAGATCAACGGGTTCGAGGACATCGCGATCGAGCAGGGTGTGCCGGAGGACGAGGCAGCGTCGCTCCGCACGGACTACCAGCCCTCGCCGAACGACAACGTGATCATCACGGCGATGGAGGGCTCGCCGAGCGCGCTCGGGTTCGTCGGGTTCGCGTTCGCGGAGGAAGCGGGCGACGCGATCAGGGAGATCGAGGTCGATGGAGGCGACGGGTGCGTGGCGCCGACCGCGGAGTCGATCGGTGACGGCTCCTACCCGATCTCTCGGTCGCTGTACATCTACGTGAACAACGAGGCCGCGGCGCGGCCCGAGGTCGCCGCGTACGTCGACTTCTACCTAAGCGACGACAGCCTCAACAGCCTCGTGTCGGAGGTCGGGTATATCCCGCTTCCGGCCGAGCGGATCGAGGCGACCCGATCGGCGTGGGAGTCAGCGGCCGCCTGACGACGGACCGCGAGGCCGGAAGGGTCGGACCGGGTCACTGTCCGACCCTCCTCCGGTCGATGAGCGAGGGGTAGGTAGCGTCCACGATGGCCACGATGACCGGGGACCATGGCCTGACGATACGTGGGCTGCGAGGCAGCCCGCGTCGTCGCCGCAAAGAGGGCGTGATCCGCGGCATCCTGATCGCTGCGGCGGGCATCTCGTTGGTCGTGAGCGTGGGCATCGTCGTGGCCCTGATCGGGAAGGCGATCACCTTCCTCACGAGCGTGGACCTCGGCCAGCTCTGGACCGAGGGATGGCGGCCTCGCAGCGGGCAGTTCGACGTGCCGACGATCTTCATCGGCACGATCGAGGTTTCGCTGATCGCGATGGTGATCGCGACACCGCTCGGCCTCGGGGCCGCGATGTACCTCTCGGAGTATGCGAATCCCAAGACCCGTCGTCGCCTGAAGCCGATCCTCGAGACCCTGGCCGGCATCCCGAGCGTCGTGCTCGGCTACTTCGCGCTGACGGTCATCAACCCCTATGTCGTGCAGGATCTCTTCCGAGTGACCAGCACCTTCACGATCACGGCGGCGGGAATCGGCGTCGGCATCCTCACGATCCCGCTCGTCGCGTCCGTGGCGGAGGACGCCATGTACGCCGTACCCAACGCCCTCCGCGAGGGGGCTTACGGAATCGGCGCCCGGCGTCACACCGTCACCACGAAGGTCGTGTTCCCGGCCGCGGTGTCCGGGATCGTCGCGGCGCTGATCCTCGGCTTCTCGAGGGCTCTCGGCGAGACGATGGTGGTCGCGATCGCAGCGGGAGCGACCGGCTCAGCGACACGGCACCTGAACCCGTTCGAGCCAGGCCAGACGATGACGGGGGCGATCTCGTCGCTCGCCATCGGCTCCGACTCCGTCAAGAGCGCGTCATCCGGCGGCGTGAACCCCTTCGATTCGTTGTTCTTCGTTGGGCTCTTCCTCTTCCTGCTGACCTTCATCCTCAACACGATCTCGGAACGGTTCGTCCGTCGGGTGCGGAGGGACTACTGATGTCGGCGGTCGCACCCATGCGACAGGTCAGCTCCACCGTGCAGCTCGCCCTCACGGGGAAGAAACGCGACCTGTACGGACGGGTGTTCCAGGCGGGCCTGCTCCTGTCCCTACTGCTGTCGCTCGCGATCCTGATCGTGCTGCTCGGCACTGCGCTCGTGGACGCATGGCCGGTGCTGTCGACGCGCCTCGTTGACTTCGTGACCGGCAACGTCTCGCGTCTCGACAGCCGGGCCGGCGTGCGGCAAGGCATCGTCGGATCGCTGATCCTCATCGGGTTCGTCGCGGTGGTCGCCTTGCCGCTCGGCATCGCCGCGGCGATCTACCTGCAGGAGTATGCACGCGACACGCGGCTGAACCGCCTCTTGATCACGAACATCCGCAACCTCGCCGGCGTGCCGTCGATCGTGTACGGCATCCTCGGGCTCGTGGTCTTCGTGCAGACCCTGCGCGGTCTCACAGGCCCCGACAACTTCGGACGGAGCTTCATCTCGGGGGGCCTGACGCTGGCTGTGCTCGTGCTGCCGATCATCGTGCTGATCACGATGGAGGCGCTCCGGGCCGTGCCGAAGAGCATCCGCGAGGCGGCGTACGGGGTCGGCGCCACGCGGTGGGAGGTCGTGCGGAGTCATGTGCTGCCGTACGCCGCACCCGGCATCTTTACCGGCACGATCCTCTCGCTGGCCCGTGCTTTCGGGGAGACGGCGCCATTGCTGCTCGTGGGCGCCGTGACCGGGTACCTATCGTCGCCGACCGACCGGTCGCCGCTGGAGATCCTGCAGGGTGCCTACACCGCACTGCCGACTCAAATCTTCTCGTGGTCGCGGCTGGCGGGCGAGGGCTGGAAGGCCAACACGGCCGCCGCGATCATCGTGCTGCTCGTGATCATCCTCGTGGTGAACCTGGCCGCGATCCTGTTGAGGAACCGATATGACCGAAGGTGGTGAGCCGATGGACACGACCGACCTGACGCAGACGGCCCCGGTCCCCGAAGATGGTCCCCAGTTGCTCGTGAAGCATTCCCAGGTCAGCGACGCCGAGGAGACGCACCGCGAGGTCGTGTTCCAGACCACCGATCTCGCCGTGTACTATGGCGACTTCCGCGCGATCCGCGACATCAACCTGCCGATCCTGAAGAACGAGATCACGGCCCTGATCGGGCCGTCGGGGTGCGGCAAGACGACGTTCCTGCGCTGCCTGAACCGCATGAACGACCTGATCGAAGGCGCGCGCGTAGAGGGGGAACTGTTCTACCACGGGGTCGACCTGTACGACGAACGGGTCGACGCGGTCGAGGTTCGCCGGCGGATCGGCATGGTCTTCCAGAAGCCGAACCCGTTCCCGAAGTCGATCTACGAGAACATCGCGTTCGGCCCGAAGATCGCCGGGTACAAGGGGAACATGGACGACCTCGTCGAGGAGAGCCTGAAGAAGGCGGCTCTGTGGGACGAGGTTCGCGACAAGGTGAGAGAATCGGGTCTCGCCCTGTCTGGCGGGCAGCAGCAGCGCCTGTGCATCGCCCGTGCGATCGCGACGAAGCCCGACGTGATCCTGATGGACGAGCCCTGTTCCGCGCTGGACCCGATAGCGACGGCGAAGATCGAAGACCTGATGCAGGAGCTCGTCGCCGACTACACGATCGTGATCGTGACCCACAACATGCAGCAGGCCGCCCGGGTCTCGGACCGCACGGCGTTCTTCACTGTCGACGTGCACGAAGACGGATCGCGCACCGGCACCGTGGTCGAGTTCGATCTCACCGAGACGCTCTTCACGAACCCGAGCGACCAGCGCACGATCGACTACGTCACGGGACGGTTCGGATGACGCGCGAGAGCTTCCACGAGGAACTCGAGAAGACCGAGCTCGAGCTGCTGAGCCTCGGAGAGCTGGCCGCCACGGCCGTGGAACGATCGGTCGAGGCGCTCGCCCAGCACGACGACGAGAAGGCGCAGGCGGTGATCGATGCCGACGATCCGATCGACGAGCTCTACCTCAAGATCGACAGCGATGTGCTCCGCATGCTCGCGCTGCAATCGCCGGTCGCCGAGGACCTCCGACTGATCTCCGCGATCCTGCACTGCGACCTGCATCTCGAGCGCATCGGGGATCAGGCCGTCAACGTCGCGAAGCTCTACCTCACGACCAAAGATGCTCGGGGGAGCGAGTCGATGCGCCAGCAGCTCGAGGAGATGGGGAACCACGTCGTCTCGATGGTTCGCACGGCCATGGAGGCGTTCGGTCGGCGGGACCTCGACCTTGCGCTCCGGGTCCCGACAATGGACGACCCCGTCGATCGCCTGAACAGGACCACGCACCTCGAGGCGCTCAAGCTCGCGGACGATCGATCTCAACTCGATTGGGGCTTGAACATGAACATGGCCGCGCGGGCACTGGAGAGGGTTGGCGACAACGCCGTCGATATCGCCGAGCAGGTCGGATTCCTGATCACAGGCGAGTTCCGAGAGTTCACCGATGCGTCTCACCCGGTGGTTCTGGACTGAGCGTGATGCCGAAGGGTCCGGCCGCCGAACCTGGTCCCGGGGCTCCCCAGTCCGTCGGGCTTGAGTCTCCCGCGCACATCCTGGTCGTCGAAGACGAGGAGTCGCTGGCCGAATCCGTCCGCTACAACCTCGAGCGGGAAGGGTTCCGTGTCTCGGTCGCAGGTGACGGGCGGCGAGCCTTGGATCTGTTCCGTGTGGAGAGACCCGCGCTCGTGATACTCGATCTGATGCTGCCGGAGATCTCGGGACTCGATGTCTGCAGGACGATCCGCGCGGAGAGCGACGTGCCGATCATCGTCGTGACCGCCAAGGATTCGGAAGCCGATAAGGTCACCGGCCTGGAGCTCGGGGCGGACGACTACGTCACGAAGCCGTTCTCCATCCGCGAGCTCGTCTCGCGGGTCCGAGCCCACCTTCGCCGTTCCGGCATGCAGACGGGGATCGCGCCCGTCGATGACGTGCTTCGTGGAGGCCCGGTGGAGATGGACGTCGCCCGCCACGAGGTTCGGGTGCGAGGCGAGACGGTCGGCCTGCCGCCGAAGGAGTTCGAGCTGCTCGAGGCGTTCCTGCGTCGGCGAGACCGCCTGCTCACCCGCCTGTTCCTGATCGAGGAGGTCTGGGGGGCAGACTACGTCGGCGACACGAAGACCCTCGATGTGCACGTCAAGCGCCTCCGCCAGAAGATCGAGGAGGATCCGCACGAGCCGCGTCATCTGGTGACCGTGCGAGGGCTCGGCTACCGGTTCATCGACCCCTGACCCTCGGCACGGTCGATCCGGATGCGGCTGGTGGACATGGCCTGCCCACGCTTGTACCGTCCGCACGGCCGATTCGTGGAGAGGTGCCGTGCCGTTCCAGGTGATCCCGCGGGAGCTCGAGTTCTTCGACCTGTTCGACCGGCATGCCGACGGCATGGTTCGGGCCGTCGTCGACCTCGGGGTGCTGCTGTCCGACCTTCCCAACGCCGGACATCACGCCGAACGCATCCGCACGCTCGAGGAAGGCGGTGACGAGCTCACACACCAGATCATCGGCACGGTGAACAGGACGTTCGTGACCCCGTTCGACCGCAACGACATCCACGCGCTCGCCTCCGCGATCGACGACGTGTTGGACTCGGCCGAGGGCCTGGCCGATCTCCTGGCGCTGCTGCCCCTGAGCCGGCCCCTGCCGCAGTTCGTGCAGCAGATCGACGTGTTGCAACGGGCTGCGATCAGCGTGGCGCTCGCGGTCCGCGACCTGCGAGCCCTGGCAGGGGTCGAGGCCGCGTGCGCCGAGGTCAAGAGAGCAGAGCGGGAAGGCGATTGGGTCTACCGGCGAGGGGTTGCGGTGCTGTACTCCGGTGATTTCGGCGCGATGGAGGTCCTGATGTGGAAGGACCTGCTCGATGGGGCCGAAGGTGCGATCGATCGTTGCGAGGACATCGCGAACGTGATCGAGTCCGTGGCACTGAAGTTCGCATGACGATCTGGGTCGCCGGCATCATCTTCTTCGCCCTCGCGTTCGACTTCTTCAACGGATTCCACGACGCGGCGAACTCGATCGCGACCGTCGTCTCGACCCGGGTGCTGTCGCCGCGTCAGGCCGTGGTGTGGGCCGCGTTCTTCAACTTCGTCGCGTTCCTGATCTTCGGCACCGAGGTGGCCGCGACCATCGCCAACGACGTGGTGCACCCGTCGGTCTTCGACAACGCCGTGATCTTCGCCGGCCTGGTGGGTGCCGTCGCGTGGAACATCATCACGTGGTGGCTCGGCCTGCCCACGAGCTCATCGCACGCCCTCGTGGGCGCGATGGCGGGCGCGGCGGTCGCGAAGGCGGGGTGGGCATCGTTGATCGCCTCGGGGTTCCAGAAGATCGCGGTGTTCATCGTGCTCTCGCCGATCGTGGGCCTGCTGTTGGGATTCACCTTCATGGTGGCGATCTATTGGCTCTTCCATCGCTCCCGGCGCCTCGAACGGCTGAATCGCGGGTTCCGGATCGGCCAGCTGTTCTCGGCGGCATCGTTCAGCTTGGCGCACGGGGCCAACGACGCCCAGAAGACGATGGGCATCATCCTCGCGCTCCTGGTGGCGAACGGCATCGTGCCGACGGGCTCCGACGTGCCGCTCTGGGTGGTGCTCTCCGCGCACACCGCGATCGCGCTGGGCACGCTGTTCGGCGGGTGGCGCATCGTCCACACGATGGGGTCCAGGATCACGAAGCTCCAGCCATCCCAAGGCATGGCTGCGGAGTCGGCCGCCGCCGTAACGATCATCGGCAACACCATCGCCGGCATCCCGGTGTCGACCACCCAGACGATCACGGGCGCGATCGTCGGGGTCGGGTCGACCCAGCGGCTGTCGGCAGTGCGATGGGGCGTGGCCGGGCAGGTGGTGTGGGCGTGGGTCTTGACGATCCCCGGTGCCTTCGTGATCAGCTACGTGGCGTACCTGCCGTTCAAGGGGGTCGCGTGAGGCTCGGGCGCAGGACGGCCTTCTTCAGCGGGCTCGCCGTGGCCTGTCTGCTCCTGTGGGAGCCCACCCCGGCGGAGTACCGATGGGTGAACCTGTTCGCCGCCGGCCTCGCGTTGGTGTGGGCGTTCGCGACGGCCATGGAGGATCGGGCGCTGGGCCGCTGGCGCCCCTCGACGCGGAAGCCGCGTCGCGTGCCGCACGAGCGGTCCGACGATCACGTCACGCGTTCTTGAGCACGACGCCCTCGATCACGTTGGCCACGTTCTCGAGTCCGTCCAGGGCTTCCTCGAGGGTCTCGTTGACGGCCTTCCATCGCAGCACGTCCATGGCTCGGTGGTCGCCGGAGAACAGCTCGGCGACGGCGCGCCGATACAGGCGGTCGCCCTGGTTCTCGAGCCGGTTGATCTCGACCCAGTACGGCTCGAGCTGGTCGCGCCGCAGGTTCCGGAACGCGATCATGGCCTGCTCAGTCTGACTGGCCGCCTCGACCAACACGTCGACCTGGTCGCGCATCGCCTGACGAGGCTCTTCGATCGCGTGCAGCACGAACAGGTCGGCCGTGGCCTCGACCGCATCCATCACGTCGTCGAGCGCGGTCGCCAGCTGGTAGATGTCCTCGCGATCCATCGGCGTCACGAACGTGGTGTTGATGAGGCGGATGATCGCGTGGGTGATCTCGTCGCTCTCATGCTCCCGCTCGGCGATCCTGCGGGCCTTGGCCTCGACGTCCTCGTACTCGTGCACCAGGTTCCGGAGCTGGTCGGTCGCTGCGCACAGGCTCTCCGCCGACTCTTGGAACAGGTCGAAGAACGCATCGGGCCGTTGCGAGATCTTCAGTTTCATGTTCGAGCCCCTCGATCGAGATCCGGACAGCCCGACGATCCTGGCCTCCGAGATGCTACCCGCGACCAGTGCTCCTGTGCGCTGCTTGCATCCCTCCTCGAACCGTCCGTACCATAATGGCGACCGTGGACGCCCAGCCCTTCCCCGAGCCAGTGACGGCCACGACCTCGCGGTTCATCAACCGTGAGGTCTCGTGGCTGGAGTTCGACTCGAGGGTGCTCGCACTCGCCGAGGACCCCGTCCGGCCCCTGCTCGAGCGGGTGAAGTTCGTCGCGATCTTCACCCAGAACCTCGACGAGTTCTTCCAGATCAGGGTCTCGGGCCTCGAGGAGCAGATCGACGCAGGGGTCGCGGCGATGGCCCCCGACGGCATGAGCCCGCAGGAACAGGTCGTCGCGATCCGCGAACGCGTCGTTGCCCTCCAGGAACGTGCCGACGCGCTCGTGCAGGGCGAGTTGTTGCCCGCGCTGGAGAAGGAACGCATCCGGATCGTGCATTGGGACCAGCTCGCCGACGACGACAAGGAGTTCCTCGGTCGCCGGTTCCGCGAGCGCATCTTCCCGGTGCTGACCCCGCTCTCGGTCGACCCCTCGCATCCGTTCCCCTACATCTCGAGCCTCTCGTTGAACCTGGCGGCTGCGATCCGCGACCCGGTCACGGGCGAGCGCCGGTTCGCGCGGGTGAAGATCCCGCCCCTGCTGCCGCGGTTCACCGACCTGCCCGACGGGGAGCGGTTCGTGCCGCTCGAGGAGGTCGTCTCGGCCCACCTCGACCAGCTCTTCCCCGGCATGGACATCGTCGAGGTGCACGTCTTCCGAGTGACCCGCGACGCTGACGTCGAGGTCGAGGAGGACGAGGCCGACGACCTGCTGGCGGCCATCGAGACCGTGCTCCAGCGCCGGCAACGAGGCGCCACCGCGATCCGGCTCGAGATCGATCCGACGATGAGCGACGAGCTTCGGCAGCTGTTGATGCGGGAGCTCGGCGTCGAGGAATCGCAGGTCTACGTGGGGGGATGGCTCCTCGCCCTCGGCGACCTGTGGTTCTTCACGAGCCTCGATCGCCCGGAGCTCAAGGACGAGCCATGGACCCCCGTGACGCCGCCCCCGCTGGAATCGCCCGAGGGATCGGTCGACGTTTTCGAGGCGATCCGCGCCGGCGACATCCTCGTGCATCACCCCTACGAATCGTTCTCCGCATCGGTCGAGGCATTCGTGGAGCAGGCGGCGAGCGACCCCGACGTGCTCGCGATCAAGCAGACCCTGTACCGCACATCGTCCGAGAGTCCGATCATCTATTCGCTCGTGCGGGCCGCCGAATCGGGCAAGCAGGTGGTGGCCCTCGTCGAGCTGAAGGCCCGCTTCGACGAGCTCGCGAACATCACCTTCGCGAGGACGCTCGAGACCGCAGGGGTGCATGTCGTGTACGGGGTCGTGGGCCTCAAGACGCACGCCAAGACGTCTCTCGTCGTTCGCCGGGAAGGCGGCGGCATCCGCCGGTACGCGCACGTGGGTACCGGCAACTACAACCCCACCACTGCGCGACTCTACGAGGACCTGGGGTTGCTCACCGCCGATCCCGATCTCGGTGCCGATCTCACCGACCTGTTCAACGTGCTGACGGGCTACAGCCGACAGCGCGAGTACCGCAAGCTGCTCGTCGCGCCCGTCACGATGCGCCCCGGGCTCGAGGCGCTGATCCGCCGAGAGATGGCGAACGACGATGGGTCGGTCGTCCTGAAGATGAACGCCCTCGTCGATCCCGACCTCATCGACACCCTGTACGAGGCGTCGCAGGCGGGTGTGCGCATCGACCTGCTGGTGCGGGGTATCTGCTGCCTGCGACCCCGTGTGCCCGGGTTGTCCGAAACCATCCACGTCCGATCCCTCGTGGGTCGGTTCCTGGAACATTCGCGCATCTATCGATTCGGGAGCGAGGAGCGAGGATTCGACCACCTGATCGGCTCTGCCGACCTGATGCCGCGCAACCTCGACCGGCGGGTCGAGGCGTTGGCACCGGTGCAGGACCCGTCGTTGCGTGAGCGGCTGAACGAGATCCTGCGAGTGGAGTTGGACGACGACGAACTCGCATGGGAGCTCGACGGCGACGGTTCTTGGCACAAGGTCTCCCCGACCCGCGGTATCGACGCCCATCGCGCGCTGCAGGATCTCGCGGTGGCGCGATCGGGTGGCGGTCGGTGAGGCTCGAGCGCGAGGCCAAGCTCTCGGTCGAGCCGGGATTCCGTCTGCGCGACGCGGCGTCGGCGCAGTTGTCGTTCCGGGAGGAACCCGAGGACGCTCAGCGCTTCGTCAGCATCTATCACGACACCGATGACCTGCGCCTCGTCAGGTGGGGGGCGTCGCTCCGGTACAGGGCGGCGGAGGGCTGGACCGTGAAGCTGCCGCGGTCGGTCGAGGGTTCGGTGATCGAGCGACAGGAGCATGTCTTCGAGGGTGGCCCCTCCCGGGCGCCCGCCGACGCCGTCGACCTCGTACGCGGGTTCGTGCGCGGAGGGATCCTCGGGCCGGTCGCCAGGCT
>DASTBT010000126.1:0-2549 GCA_035711865.1 Actinomycetota bacterium | reverse complement strand
GCTCGGTGGGGAATACGACGCCAACGACGCGGTGGCCACCCTGCACGCCGGTGCCGGCGGGACCGAGTCGCAAGACTGGGCCGAGATGCTCCTGCGCATGTACCTGCGCTGGGCCGAACGCGAGCGGCTCGACGTCGAGGTCGACGAGACGCTCTACGGCGACGAGGCCGGCATCAAGAGCGCGACCTTCATCGTCCGCGGGACCAACGCGTACGGCCTGCTGTCGACGGAGCGAGGCGTGCACCGGCTCGTTCGCATCTCGCCGTTCGACGCGCAGAAGCGGCGACACACCTCGTTCGCGAACCTCGACGTGATCCCGCTGCTCGAGGAGACGGCGGACGAGGACATCGAGATCGACCCGAAGGACCTGCGGATCGACGTGTACCGCTCGACCGGTCCCGGCGGCCAGTCCGTGAACACCACCGATTCCGCGGTCCGGATCACCCACCTGCCGAGCGGGATCACGGCCGCGTGCCAGAACGAGCGATCCCAGCTGCAGAACCGGGCGGTCGCGATGCACATCCTCAAGGCCCGCCTGGCGGAGCGGATGCGGGCGGAGCAGCAGACGAAGCTCGAGAACCTCCGGGGCGAGCGCAAGGGGATCGATTTCGGGTCGCAGATCCGTTCGTACGTCCTGGCGCCGTACCGGTTGGTCAAGGACCATCGGACCGGCGTCGAGATCGGCGACGTCGACCGGGTGCTGGACGGCGACCTCGACGGGTTCATCGAGGCGGAGCTTCGGCGCCGCGCGGGGGACGACCTCGAGTCACGCTGATCCCGCGGGTACCATCTTTAGACCTAGGTCCTTGGTCCAATCGCGTCGACCGTGCGCGATCGATCCACTCCTGCTGCTTGTCGTCGACCGATGGACCGGCGAGAATCGTTGGATCGCAGCGGTCGGGGGGATAGCGCGCCATGTCCGACAAGGCGAAGAGGCGGGTCGAGGCCGTACTCTCGGCCATCTTCGTCCTCTCGCTGTTCTTCGTCGCAGCGGTCCTGATCTTCTCTGGCGGTTCCGCCACAGCGAGGCAGTTCGCCACCCTCAGGATCCTCGATGGTTCGGTCCAGGTTCGCCATGACGGGGGGAGCGTCCAGCTCGCGAACGACGGCGAGGCGTTGCGTGCCGGTGACATCGTCGAGACGGGGACGGACGGTCGAGCCGCGATCGAGTACTTCGACGGCAGCGTCTCGCGGCTGGACTTCGACACCACGTTCGAACTCGAGACCCTCGAAACGATCGACGACGAGGACGATTCCAGACTGATCGAGCTGTCCCAGCTCGACGGCAACTCGTACAACCGAGTGGTCGACTTCGCGGACGCGGCCAGTCGCTTCACGATCCGGACCACGACCGCGACGGCATCGGTGAGGGGGACGGTCTACGCGGTCCTCGTGAACGTGGATGGTTCCACGACGATCGCGACGCTCGAGGGGCTCGTGTCGGCAGGTGTGGACGAGGGTGCCCTCGACATCCCGGCGGGCAAGATGGTCGTCGTTGCGGTCGGCGGGTCCGTCGGACCCCTCCTCGATATACCGGAAGGATTGCTCAACAGCGGATGGATCTCGTTCAATCGATGCGCTCTCGACGCTGCAGCGGGATGCGAGCCCCCGGAGAGCGACGGCCTCGGACCGGATGACGAGCCTGGGGATGGCCGCGGTGGCCCGCGACCGGCCTCCGATGGTGAGAACGTCGGTGAGCCGCCCACCGACGGCGACGACGCTGTTCCGCCGGGTATCAATCGGCAGCCGGATGCGGGGTTCATCGCCTCGCCGGATTCCGGTGCGGCTCCCCTGAGGGTGGACTTCACCGACACGTCGGTAGACCCGGACGGCGACTCGCTGGCGAGGGCGTGGGACTTCGGCGACGGCTCCTCCCAGAACGCAGGCACGACCCCGACGCATACGTACGTCAGGCGGGGGAGCTATACGGTGACACTGGTCGTCACCGACCCCGACGGTGCCTCCGACACGCAGACCCGGGTGATCAGCGTCGGGACGCGGGCCGACGATGAGGCGCCGGTTGTCAGGATCACGAGCCGGCCCGACGACCCCACCTACGCGAGGAACGCTCACTTCAGGTTCAGGTCATCGGAGGCGGGTACGGGCTTCGTCTGCTCGCTGGACGGTGACCGGCAGCCGTGCGGGCCCGGGAGCCCGGTGGAGACAGGGAACGACGTGGTCGGGTCGGTCGACTACTCCGACCTCTCGACCGGGCCGCACTCGTTCAGGGTCTCCATGACCGACGCATCGGGCAACAGCGGGTCCGATTCCTATTCGTGGACGATCCTGCCGCGGGCGAGCGACTTCGATCACATCGTCATCTCTCCATCGAACGCGACGATCGAGCTCGGCGAGTCGCAGAACTACACGGCGGAGGCGTTCGACACGAACGGCGGCTCGATGGGGAACGTCACTGCCGAGACGAAGTTCACGATCCAGCCGAGCGGTTCGTGCAGCGGCAATACCTGCACGCCGACGTCCGCAGGGTCGCATACCGTCGTGGGGAAGTTCTCCGGCGACAGCGATGCCGCCACGCTCGTGGTCGAGGA
>DASTBT010000125.1:0-14542 GCA_035711865.1 Actinomycetota bacterium | reverse complement strand
CGGTTCCGTCTCGGCTGGCCTAAGTGCCCGACACCGCCAGCTGGTCGAGGGCAGGGAGCCCGGCGAATTGGTCGAACGACCAGTTGGTGACCCGTGACGAGACGATGACCACGTTGTTGTCGAACAGGTACGGCACCCAGGGCACGACCTCCTCCATCAGGTACCGGTCGAGGTCGGCCCAGCACTGGAAGCGCTCCTCGGCGGTCATCGGCACACAGCGGCGGATCTGCTGCTCCGCGCTCGGCACCGGCACCGGGTCGTACCCGCGGTCGACGAGCATCGCTTCGGTTGCGCCGACCATGGGATCGTTGCAGCACGACTCGGGGCCGATCGCGGTCTGCGAGAACAGCGGCGGGCCGAACGTGAATCCGTCGGCGTAGTCCTTGCCCCACGACGTCGCCGTGCACAGCTGCCACCCCGTGTTTGGATCCTCGCACTTCGCGTACATCGTGGTCCGTTCGAGCGCCTTCGGATCGAGCGTGATGCCCAGCGGTTCGAGGTTCTGTGCCACCAGCGCGAGCTGCTTCGGATACGGGGCGGCGGCATCGCTGAAGGTCAGCACGTCCTGGCACGCCGGATCGTCGCAGACACCATCGCCGTCGCGGTCGTAGATCGACTGCTGCATCTCGGCCTTCGCGGCGTCCTGGTCGCCGGCTCCGTTCTCGGTCGAGTACGGGTCGAAGTCCACGAGCAGGTTGTTCTGCAGGCTGTCGACCATGATGTGGCCCGCGAGCTCGCCGAAGAGCGGGCCCCCGCGGAGCTGCCGCAGCCCTTCCTTGTCGATCGCATAGTTGACCGCCCGGCGCACGTGCACATCGTCGAACGGCGGGTTCGCGAGGTTCATCTCGATGTAGCGAACTGCGTCCGAGGGGTTCGCGTGCAGCCGGTCCTGGAGATCCGGGTCGGTGGCGTACCGCTGAACCTGATCGGAAGGCGGAACCCCGTCGAGCACCAGGTCGATCTCACCGGACTCGACCTGCAGCGCGAGGTCTTCGGACGTGCCGCCGATCGAGGTTTCGATCCGATCGGGGTACGCGGGCCTGAGTCGATCGGTCGCCGGGTCCCACGAGGGGTTCCGGACGAGCACGATCGACCGGCCGGGCCGGTATCCGGCGACCGGGTCCTGCTCGTCGGCGGGCACAGAGAAGTCCAGATCCTCGGAGCCCTCGAACATGTAGGGCCCGGTCGCCACCATGTACCGGCCGTAGTTGGGGTCGTGACCTTCGGCCACCCCGAGTCGGGCCTTCGGGTCGAACGGGTTCGGCGGGATGGGTGCGGCCGCGGGCATCGCCATGCGGTAGCCGAGGTCGCCGGTCGGCTCGGCGACCGAGATGTTCAGCGTCAGGTCGTCGACGGCTTCCAATCCCGAGATCGTCTCGGCCTTGCCGTCCGCGAACTCGTCGAAGCCTTCGATCACGGAGTAGTAGAAGGAGTACCCGCCGACGTTCGCTCGGGGGTCGGCGGTGCGCTCCATGGCACGCACGAAGTCGGCGGCCGTGATCTCGACGTCCTCGAGGGGTGGCGCGTAGCGCAGGCCGGGCTGCAGCGTGAACGTCCACGTGAGCCCGTCGGCGGAGGTCTCCGGCATCTCGGCGGCCAGATCGGGGAAGAGCTCGGCTCCCCGTTCCTCGGTGGGCTTGCCGTTGTAGGAGACGAGGGTGCGCAGCAGGCAACAGCGATCGAACTCCCACGCGATGCTGTAGTACTCCTGCTGGGGATCGAACGCCTGCTGCACATCTGATTCGAGCGCCATCCGAAGCGTGCCGCCTGGTTCCGCCCTCGAGTCACGGGAGGTGGGCTCCTCGCTCGCGCCCGTTTCGCCGTTGCCACCGCACGCCGCCGCCAACATCGCGAGCGAGACCAGGGTTGCAGCGGCTCGCCAGATCGGTCTCGACATGGACCCTCCCTCTCGGCCCGGGGCGCGACCGTCCGCACCCTCGTCCGGGTGTACCGGTCGCCCCGAGCGCGCGGGTTCCGCATCGTTGCCCAGGGTTTCCGGTTCGTTGCCCGGACCTGTCGGGAACCTGCCCTGGTGCTCGGGAAGTTGCCTTCGGTCCGGACGCGCCGTCAGTCGTCGATCGTGACGATCACCGGAGCGTGGTCGCTCGGCTTGCCTTCCCCCGCCGTGGGCTTGCGTTCCTCACGGTCGACCTCGACCGAGACGAGCCGCTCGGCCACGAGAGCGCTCCCGAGAACCAGATCGATGCGCAATCCCCATCCGCGGTGGAACGCGCCCATGCGGTAGTCCCAGAACGTGAACGGACCCACGACGTCACCGGCGGCTCGGCGCCCGAGATCGACCAGACCGACATCGGTCAACGCCCGCAGCCGAGCGCGCTCCGGCTCGCTCGCGAGGTTCCGTCCTCGCCACAGATCGGGATCGTGCACATCGCGATCATCCGGAGTCACGTTGAAATCGCCGGCGATCGCCACCCTCCCGGCCGGATCGACCACGCTCGCAGCCCACGCGTGCAAGGCGTCGAACCAGGCGAGCTTGACCTCGTAGGCGGGATCGCCGACCTCCTTGCCGTTGATCGCGTAGATGTTCACGACCGTGATGTCGTCCGCGCGCGCGGCCAGCACCCGGGCGTCCCCGGGCACCGGGGAGCCCGGCAGCGCTCGGGCCACCTCCTCGAGCGGCAGCCTCGACACGATCGCGACGCCGTTGCGTCCTGCCTGCCCGTGGCTCAGCGCCGAGTAGCCCCGGGCCAGCAACGGCTCGCTCGGGAAGTCCGCATCGGCCACCTTCGTCTCCTGCAGACACACGACGTCGGGCTCCCACCGTTCGACGAACGCGAGCAGCCGGGGCAGGCGCTGGCGGATCGAGTTGACGTTCCACGTCGCGAGACGCACGTGCGCAGCTTAAGGGGACGGACGACACGAGAGACCACACGGCGCGCGACGTATCCCCCGTTCCACCGATGGGGGTTCCCTCCGAAAGGTCTACGGCGTTATGCTCCGCTGGTTGCCCCCGATGAACGGAGACGCTCAGATGCAGCTTCCACGCTCGAGATCCAGCCGCACCGCGATCACCGCGACCGTCTTGACGCTGTTCGCATCCCTGGCCCTGGTTCCCACCGGAGCCGATGCGGCACCGGCGGCAGAGGTCAAACCGTTCCGGGCAACGCTGACACCGGCTGCCCCCGCGTCGACGACGGCATCGCTCACGCTCACGTTGCGGAACGAGTCCACCAATCAACAGCTCGGTTCCGCTGACCTGTACGTGCCCATCGGACTCGAGGTCTCGAACGTCCAAGCTCCGGCGACATTCGTGAGCGGTTCGGTGACCCACGAGGGGGTCACGTTCGCCGGCACGATCAGGCTTCGGAACCTCGCCATCCCGGCATCGAGCACCCGAACGCTCGAGGACCTCGTGACGGCGAGCGCGTCCTGCGGCGGAGGCACCTTCGGTTGGGGCATCCGAGCGAAGCAGTCCAACAACTTCTCAGGATCCCCCGGCAACGACTTCGTCAACGTGGGCGATCCACTCGTGACGACGTTCCCCGCCGGCTCGTGCGAACTCCGCTTCGTGACCCAGCCCCAGGACGCCGAGGTGGACTCCGTGATCACGGGCACCGACTTCGGCTCGCTCCTCGAGCCCCCCGACGACACCCGGCCGCAGGTCGCGTTCGTCGACGGCGAGGGCGATCCCGTCACCTCGTTCACCGGAACGATCACCGTCGCGCTGAGTGGCGGCGATCCCGCGGCCGATCTCGCCGGCACCTCCAGCCGTGCTGCGGTGGCTGGGGTGGCGACGTTCGATGACCTCTCCGTCGATCTACCGGGGACGTACTCGCTCGTCGCGAGCGCCGCCGGCGCCCAGGACGAGACATCAGCGGAATTCGAGATCGTCCAACAGCTCTGTCCGGAGGACGTGGACTGCTCGAGCTCGCACGTGGGCAACGGGGGTCAGAGCTCGACCAACATCACCATGAACGAGTTCAACCCCGGATCCGACACCGACACCGGTGCGTTGTTCTCCCGGTTCGACACGACGGGCCTCCTCGACTGCAACTACGCGGACGGAACCGCGTACGAGGAGTTCACGGACTTCATGTACACGTACGAGTACAGCAACTTCGAGCGCAACGCGACGATCACCACGATCGTCAAGAAGAAGCTCTTCAACGAGATCGCGGACAACGGTGCCGCCAAGATCCAGGTCTGCTTCGAGGCCAAGCAGTCGTTCCTGAACGATGCCTTGCAGCCCACGGTCGGGCCGGCGCTCCTTCCCGACTGCAACAAGGTGGATCCCTCGACGTTCCCGTGCATCAGGTCCCAGAACAAGCAGGGAGGGGACGCCATCCTCGTGTACACGGTCCCGGCCAGCTACAACGGCGACCCGAGGGGCCGCAGCTAGTCAACGCAAGCATCGAGCTAGCCGGAGCCGCCCCGCAGGGGCGGCTCCGGGAGACGCTCGATGCCGAGCGCTTTCATGATGGGGTCGCGTTCGGCCCTGACGCTTCGCCGCCCGGCGTCGTCGCCCTCGAGACGGGCGATCGCGTCGAGCGCGATCGCCAGGTCGTACGAGCTTCCGGCCTCGCGGGCTCGTTCGGCGGCGTCGGTGAGCCGCTCGAGTGCGGCCTCGGTCTCACCTCGCTGCGCGCGCGCGTATGCACCGAGGCGCTCGAGGCTCCGCTGAGCGGGGGAACCGTCCTCGACCTTTCCGGCGAGCCGAGCGATGGCCGCGTCGACGCCGGGATCGCCCCGGGCGACCTCGCCTTCGGCGATCCAGACCTCGGCATCGAGGGCGTCGCCCTGGACCCGGAGCGCGCGATAGCGCTCGAGCGCGTCGCGTAGCAGCGCCAGCCCCTCGTCGAGCCGTCCCGCACGGATGTAGGTGCGTCCGAGCTGAGCCGAGGCGTAGGCGATCCCCTGCTCGTCGCCGGTCCCACGCCACACCTGCAGGGCCCGGCGGAACCGCGCCTCCGCCTCCTCGAACCGCCCCTGATCCGAGAGAACCTCCGCGATGTTGCAGTCGGCGAAGGCCGCGCCGACCGCGTCGCCCGCTCGCTCGCTCGTCTCGGCCGCTCTCGTCCACGTGGCGACCGCGTCGCCCCAGCGTTCCTGCCAGTACGCGCCCATGCCGATGTTGTTGAGCGCCATCGACTGGCCGAGCAGGTTGCCCAGCCCTTCGTAGATCCCGAGCGCACGCTGCGAGTACGTCTCGTCATCGGATGCGCCCATCGAGGAGCGCGCCCATGCGATGACGAGACACCCGTTGGCGAGCGCGTCTTGCTCACGAGCGATCTCGGCCGCCCTGATCGCCTGTCGGGCCAGCTCGATGGCCTCGTGGTCGTGTCCCTGTCGTACGCGGATGCCGGCCAACATGGAATAGAGCTTCGCCCGGCAGGCCACGGCGCGCTGATCGAGATTGCCCTCGAGGGTCCGGAGCCCGCGACGAGCCCAACGGATGGCGGGCACGATCCTTCCCGACCGTCCGTCGACGACCGAGTGCCGGTAGAGCAGCTCGGCTTCCCTGATCGGGTCTCCTCGCGCGAGCCCGCGGGCCGCGGTGAACGCGGCCATGGCTTGGCGCGGTTCCCCCACCCGCTCCTTGGCCAATCCGAAGGCTTCCCAGACATCGGCCAGCTCGCTCGAGTCGATCTCGGCGCCGGCCGCAGCGCTCAGCGCCCGGCGATACAACTGGGCCGCCTCGCCGTACGCGTACATGTCCCGGGCTCGGTCGGCGGCGGTCTTGCTGTACCGCCAGGCGCGGGCGTGATCGCCGCCGAGGAAGAAGTGCCTCGAGAGGATGCCCGCGACCTCTTCGCCCTCGTCGAGTTCCTCCTCGTACCGCAACCCGGCCACGACGTGCAGGCGCCTCCGCGTCTTGAACGGCAAGCCGTCGTAGGCGGCCTCACGCACGATCGCGTTGCGGAACCGCAGGTAGCCGCCGCCCTCGGCTTCGAAGAACCCGTGGAGTCGCTCGAGTGCCTTCGGTTCGAGCGAGGTCTCGCCGTCGGCCGAGAGCCATTCCAGCATCCTGGGGTGGAAGCTCAGGCCCAGCACCGACGCCAAGCGCAGCACGGTCCGGTCGGCGAGGTCGAGTCGGTCGATCCGAGCCACCGTGGCCGCCTCGACGCTGTCGGGGAGCTCGTCGGTGCTGCCGGTCTCGACCACGGCTCCGACCAGGTCGACCAGGAACTGCGGGTTCCCGCCGGATCGATCCGCGATCGCCCCGACGACGTGCGGCGGCATCGGATGGCGCTCGGTGACGGCCTCGGCCATCACGATCGCGTCGAGCGCGTTCAATGGCTCGACCTGTACCGGCACCACCGCCGGGCCCGGTACGGCACGGAACCCGTCGCCCTCATCGCGCCGGGTCACGACGAGCAACCACGGGTGGCGATCGATCCCATCGATCAGATGGGCGAGCAGCGCCGACGACGCCTCGTCCATGTGCTGGACGTCCTCGATCTCGATCACCGTCGGCCCGGCGAGCCGGACCTCGAGGAAGCGAACCACCGTCTCGTGCAGCTTCGAGCGCCTGAACTCGTCCCCCAGCATCTCGATCTCGGGGGTCGGCGGAAGCGTCACATCGATCGTGAGGGCGATCAGCGGCAGCCACGGCGTGAGCTCCGGATCGCTCTCGGCGACCGCCGCCCTCAGTCGCTCGATCGCGACGTCGGCGGGATCCTCCCAGCCGATATCCAAGAGCTCCCGCATCAGCTCCCGCCATGCGACGTACGGGGTGGACGACGTGTAGGACTCGCACGTGGCTCGCAGGGCCGGAAGCTCCGCGAACTCGATCCGCATCTCCTCGAGCAGCCGCGTCTTGCCCACGCCGAGATCGCCGATCACCTCGACCGCTCGGCCGGTACCGGCGGCAGCCGACCGCATCGCGGCTCGCAGGGCGGCCATCTCTTCCTGCCGGCCGACGAGCGGCACCCGACCGAGATCGTCGCCGTCGTGCCGCCGCATCCGACGACTTCGGGTGCCGATCGGCCGTCCGACCGCCAAGGCGACGGCCGGTTCCGACTTGCCCTTGACGGAGAACGGCTCGAGCGCCACGACGTCGAACAGCGTCTCGGACCGATCGAGCACGTCGGCGGTCGCCAGCAGCTGCCCCGGCTCGGCCTTCCCCATGACCCGAGCGGCGAGGTTCACGGCGTCGCCCATGACGGTGTACGTGCGCCGGTAGGCGGGACCCACGTCACCGGCGAACACGTGACCCTTGTGCACCCCGATGCGCACGGGGATCGCGCGTTCTCCCTCGACGATCCGGCGAGTGGCCAGCAGCAGCCGCTCTTCGTCGGCTCCCGTGGCTCGTGGAGCACCGGCGGTGAGGATGATCTTCCCTCCGTCGCGATCGACATCGGAGGCGAGGAAGCAGACACCGTGTTCGTCCGCGGCTTCCTGCACGTCACGAACGAGCCGATCGAGCTCGGACGCGGTTCGGTCGGGTCCCGCCGTGCTGATCATCTCGTCGGTGCCGTCGAAGTGGATGAACGCGACCGAGACCTGACGGTGCTCGGGCTCGGGAGCTCCGAACAGCAGGTACTCGCGGGTCGCGAGCGGGATGCACGACTCCAGCCCCTCGGCCGGAGCCCGCAGCAGGGAGACGCGATCGAGGGGCTCCCCCGATGCAGCGCGGAGCAGCACCCCCGGCGGCTTCTCGGCGCCGAGCGAGGCCGACGGAACGAGGCCGGCCGTCGTCGGGCTCACCAAGACCTCACCCGTGCCGGCCGCAGCCTCCATCTCGGTGAGCCGGCTCACGGCGGGACCCGTGATGAGCAGCTCACGATGCGACCCCCCGACGAGGAACATGTGATACGCGCCCGTGTGCACGCCGACCGACATGCGGAGCGAGACGCGGCCCCCTGCCGTGTCAAGTCGGCCGATCTCCCGCAGCCGACGCCGCATGCCCAGCGCGGCTCGGCACGCGCGCTCGGCATGCTCCTCGGGGTCGCTGCCCGTGAACGCCAACAGCAAGGCGTCCCCCCCGAACTTCAGCAGGCTGCCGTCGTCGCGGTAGGCGACGTCGAGCAGCTGAGCGAAGCACGAGTCGATCGAGTTCGCGATCTCCTCGGCGCCCAGCTTGCCGACCTTCGCGAGCTTCTCGGAGAGCTTCGTGAATCCCGAGATGTCCACGAACACCATGGAGGCCTCGACCTCACGGTGGGTCCGCATCGGCTCGGAGTCGAGCCATGTCAGCGTGATGCGCGGCAGGTACGGTCGCAGCCTGGCGCCGATGCCCAGAGCGCTCGAAGAGGAAGACGCCATCAGCGCCGACTAGCCTATTCGATGTGCTGGGGGCCGCCCGGAAGGGGGGGCGACCGGAACGGTGAAGTGCGCTAGCGTCGATCCATGCGCTCGACCCCGCGGGCCTTGCTCGGGATCCTCACGCTGAGTGGCACGCTCGCGCTCGCGTCGTGCACGATCTCGATCGGCGACCCGGAGCGCACCGGCGCCTTCCCCTCCCCAGTCGGGGCATCCCCGTCGCCCGCGGACGAGCCTACCCCGCCCGATGCGAGGGGCACGATCTCGGCCCCCGGACGCCTCGCCGTCGTCGACGCCGACGGCTCGCTCTCGACGATGCGCCCCGACGGTTCGGGAAGGAGCGAGATGCCCGAAGCCGACGGGCGGGCCGTGCAACCTGCATGGTCGCCCGATGGCGACCGGCTCGCGTGGGTGGTGCAGCTGACCAGCGACACTGGCGTGGGAGGGGCGATCGTCGTCGCCGGCCCACGGGGTGAGGACCCCGTCGTGACGCGAACCCCGTTCCTGCCGTACTACCTCTCGTGGGATCCGACCGGCGATCGCGTGGCCTTCCTCGGCGCCGGCGGCGACCCGGAGATGCCGGTGGAGATGGGGGTGCTGGATCTCACCGGTGAGCGCGCCCGGGTGCGCACCGTCTCGGGCGGCGAGCCCTTCTTCTACTTCGCCTGGGCGCCCGACGGCCGGCGCGTGCTCGCCCATGCCGGCTTCGACCGCCTCGACGAGGTCGATCTGGCCGGCCACGCCACGAGCGTGAGCCGGCGGCCCGGTGCGTTCGCCACGCCTGCATGGAGCGCCGATGGGCGCACGATCGTATTCGCGGAGCGTGCGGGCGGGGACACCCAACGGCTCGTCGCGATCGTCGACGGAGGACGCCCGCGGGTGCTCGTCGAGGGGCCCGGGGCGCTCTCGTTCGTGTTGCGCCCCGACGGCGGCGCCGTCGCCTATCAACTGCTCGGGGCGGAAGACGGCGACTTCTTCGATCGGCGCCCCACGCTTCCGGGCGACGGGGTGAGGGTGGTCGACGTGCGCAGCGGCGTCACGAGACGCGCCACCGAGATCCGCGCGATCACGTTCTGGTGGAGCCCCGACGGCGAACGTCTGCTCACGCTGGCCCCCGAACCCGCGGCCGCGGGAGCGATCCCCTTCCTCTGGCAGGTCTGGGAAGGAGGCCGTGCGGTCGAGGCGGAGGGCCGGCACTCGCCGACGATCGACGTCCTGCGCGACTACGCGCCGTTCTTCACGCAGTACGCCCAGAGCACCACGCCCTGGGCGCCCGACGCTTCGGCGTTCGCATACCCCGTCCAGGGCCCGTCGGGCGAGGGGCTGATCGTCGTGCAGGAGGTCGGCGGCGAGCCCGTCGCGGTCGCCGAAGGCGTCTACGTCACCTGGTCGCCTTGACCCTCCGGATGAGCCCCTTCGAACTAGGCGTTCGAGCACCGGTATCGCCGACGAACGGCGGGTCTCCGTCGGCCTCTCGCCCGTAGCGAGGGACCCCTTGCGTCGGCCACCCTGGGGACCACGCATCGACGGACGAAGGTCCGCGAACGAGGCACCCGCTCGATCGTCACCAGGTGGCCGACCACGTCGGTCAAGGGAAGGCAGGATCTCGTGGATGAACACCGCCAACAGGCAGCACCGCGCGTGCGCGAGCGCGCTCCGGCACTTCTCCGGGAGCACCGCGACGAGGAGGGTGCGTCGGCCGTGGAGTTCGCGCTCATCGCTCCCCTGCTGTTCATGCTCATCTTCGGGATCATCTACTTCGGCATCGCCTTCCTGAACCTGCAGACGCTGCGGAGCTCCGTTCGAGAAGGCGGCCGGGCGGCGGCCGTGGGAGCGACGGTCGAGACCGTACGGGCCAAGGTCGACAACGCCGCGCTCGGCGCGATCCCGGATGCCGGTGACGTCGTCGTCAGCCGGCTCTGCGACGGTGACGAGAGCGTCGGCGAGGACGTGACCGTCAGCTACGACACGCGCAACCTGCCCGAGGGCGGGATCGTGGTCTCAGCGCCCTTCCTCCCCGCCATCCACATGACCCCGATCGTCTCGGCGAGCTTCCGGTGCGAGGTGTGATCGTGAACCTTCCCGCAACCTCTCGCGACGACGGTGCGGTTGCCGTCGTCACCGCTCTGGTCCTGGTGGTGCTGATGGCCGCCGTGGCGCTGACGGTCGATGTCGGCGGCCTGCTGCTCCGCCGTCGGATGATGGTGAACGGCGCGGATGCCGCAGCCCTCGCGGCCGCGCAGTCGTGTGCCGACGCGGGCCTCGGCGACCCGGAAGCCGCGGCCGACGCCTACGCTGCGAAGAACGTCCAGGTCACCGACAGCGGTCTCACCGGAGGCATCATCGACGGTGTCGACCCCGAGAGCGGTGAAGCGTGGACGATCGACTGCGGTGTCGCGGTGAGCGGGCACGTGACGGTCCGCTATGAGAGCGATCAATCCCTGTACTTCGCGCCGGTGCTGGGATTCGAGCACACATCGGAGGTGACGACGCAAGCGACCGCCTCGTGGGGCGCGGCAGGCGCCGCCGCTCCGATCCCGCTCGTCATCTACGAGGGCTTCTTCCAGGGGAACCGCTGCGATGTGCCGTACGTCGCCGAGAACACGGTCTGCTACATCTGGGAGGACAACGACCTCTCAGGAGGCGGGAACTTCGGGTTCCTCGACGTCGGCGACGGTTGGGACGTCGGGAAGGCGGACGCGTGCAACAACTCCGGCGGCGACAACCAACTCGCAGGCTGGATCGGTGGCTACGAGCCCGTCGAGACCCTCGGCCTCAACTACCCGTACGCCACCTGGGTCTGCACTCGCGAGGGCAACGGAGGGAACGACGTCGCGTGGCGGGAGCTCGAACGCCTGATCGGAAAGGCGAGAGACTTCCCGATCGTCGGGACGTCACCTGCCGACGCCGAACCGGCCCAGATCGGAACGCCCCAACCCAAGTACAACGTCATCGGCTTCGCGCACTTCCAGATCCTGGGCGTCAACATGCCCAGCAAGGCGACACTGACCTGTCCGATCCCGTCGACCGCGACGCTCCCGTTCGACCTCATGGCTGCCTGCGCGCCGTCGGCCGGCAGCTACATCGAGGGTAGTGCTTCCGGCGACAAGGGCGCGAAGCTGACCGTCGACGCAAACGGGGTCATCACGGCATGGAGCAAGCAGCCGAGCGAGGTTTCGTTCGAGACGAGCGAGTCGGCCGACTGCGGCGGCAACCCCGCCCCGAACTCGAGCGCCCATTGCCTGGTGCTGAAGTGGAAGGGCACCACGTTCGGCGGCGGGGAGCCCGGTGGCGGGGCCAACTTCGGATTGCTCGCAGGCCAGCTCTGCGACCTCGCCTACCGGACCTGCCTCGATCAGGAGTAGTCCGTCTGCCGACCGACCCTTCCGGCGGTGTCGAGATGGTCGCCGAGAAGGCCGTCGGACGACCGGAGCGGAAGAATCACTCGTCGGGCCGACTGTGCGCGGCGGGCTGTCGTGCGACGCTCCAGGTTGTCGCTGCCGGTGGCCCGGGGGGAGCCAACCGATGCGGCGACACCGAACCGAGAGGCCGTGGGGTCCTTCCTGACTACACCGCAACCGCCCTGCGGTCACTCGGTCGCAACGTGCCTGACGGCGGATGCGGTCCTCCGGGGGCGACGCAGCCTGGTGAAGCTGCGGGACTCATTCCCCCCGAGCTCCCGGGGGGCCGCCCGCTCCGGGGTGATCCGCGACCGGCATGCGGCGTCCGGATCAGGTCCACCGAGCACGAGGGATCACGTCAGCGCCTGAACGAACGCGCGGATGGCCTCACGGACCTCGTCGTCGTGACCCATGAAGATGTGGCCACCCCGCTCGATCGTCTTGAGCTTCGCACCTGGGATACGGGACGCCGCCTCGGCGGCGAACCTGTACGGGGCGAGATGATCGTCCCTCGCATTGATGATCAGCGTTGGCACGGTGAGTTGTCGAGCGGGAAGCGGTCGGCGGCGAGGTTCGAGACGAACCCGTCGAACACGGCGCCGTCGCGCCTCGGCCTGAACGGGAAGAGCAGCTTCCGGATGGCGGCCATCGTTTCCTCTTCCTCCGCGGACAGCCGGTAGCCCTTGGGAAGGCCCATCATGCGGGAGTAGGGCAACGGCATCAGTTTCTCGAACGCCCAGAACGCCCAGTCGGCGCCATAGGCCAGGCGGAACACCGGTGCGAAGCGTTCGCCGACGGTGACGCCCCCTCCGAGACGGCAGCAGGCCAGGATGAGCCCGATGACGCGCCCGGGGTGACGGCGCGCGAACTCGAGGATCGAGCCACTCCCTGCGGAGAACCCGATCACGACGGCACGATCGACCCCGAGATGCTCGAGCAGGAGCGCGTACGCGTCCGCCTGGTCGGCCGGGGTGGCGCTTTGCGGCAGGGTGGAGCCGAAGTAGCCGAACCGCGACGGAGCGATCACCCGGAACCCCGGGCCCGTCAGGTTCGCCCACAACGTTTCGGCGCTATCGACGTGGCATCCGAGGACTCCATGAGAGACGAGAAGGGGAAGCCCCTCACCGTGATCGGCGTACTCGATGGTCCCGAAGCGCGTTTCGAGCATCTGCGTCGGGAACGACCTGATGCGGTCCCAGGCACGGCGCATGTCTTCGCGGTACGTGAACACGGTCCCCCCAGAGGATCCCCGCACGCCTCCGCCGCAGTCGGTTCGACGAGGAAGCCCGGACGTCTGTCACTCACAAGCTCAGTCGATCAGCACTCTTTCACCCACCGACGCTCCACGAGATCCTCCTGGACGAACGGGTCATCTGCTACGAGTCGTTCGGCTTCGTCGATCGAGGCGACCTCGAAGGTGATGAGCCCTCCGGATCTGCCCGCGAAGGGGCCCCCGAGGTAGGCATGCACCCCGAGTGTTCCCCAGTACTCGGCGTGGTCCGGGACGGCCGTTCGAACGCGATCGGGTGCGTCCCTCATGAGATAGAAGTACAGCGCGCGCATCCCTACCTCCCCTCAGTGCGTGCGCATCAACGCGGGGGCGAGCAGGCGTTCGCTCACCGACGACGTGGTGCTGCTTCCTCAGCCAGACCTCGTTGGCTGGCCCTGCACGGGGACCATCGGGTACTGCTCGATCAGGAACCAGTCCCCCTCGCCGACCTGCATCTCGTTCCGCCAGTTCACGACGCCGTCGTCGGCAAGCTCCCAGGTGAAGCGCAACTTGACCGGTGCGTCCCCGAGCGACTCGAAGACCAGACGGTCGCCATCGATCCAGCCGCGGTAGACCATGGCGTGACCGTAGTTGTCCACCATGCTGGCTCGGTACTCGCCCAGCTCGGGCGCCCATCCCGAGACCCAGTGGAGCTGCCACTTCAGCACGAACGTCCCGTCCTCCAGGAACTGCTCCTGCTCGGCATCCATGGCGAGCCAGCGGCCGTCCTGGATCTCGCGAACCGTCGCTCGGCCGACGCCGCCCATCTCCGGCGTCCCCGGCCCCATCCCGTTCTCGTGGATCCGTCCGGTCCACGTCACGTCCGTGAAGAACCTTCTGAGCTCGACCATCTCGGGTCCGGGCGTGATGGGGCGCGGCACCCGGTCGATCTCGCGTGCGATGCTCATCCGTCCTCCTTCCGTTCACCTACGGCCATCACCTTCGGGGCGACGGTCGCCGCGCGATCCGCCACGAACACGGGGCCGGCACATATGCACGGCGATCCCGGGCTGCGGACCATCCGATCACCGCATGCTTGGCCTTTCGGCTCCGGGACGCGGGGAAGCTGCTTCCGGCCCCGAGCGCGATCGTCGATGCCGAGCCATCCGTGCGCTCGGGCCCGTCGGCCGCCGTCGACACTCGGTTCGGTTCGAGTGTCGAGTGGTCGAGTCGTGTCGTCCATCGAAGTCACCGCCGTTGAGCTCAAGTTCAGACACTGGACACGGAGGTCTCGCGGGTCGACCGACCCGGATCGGGAAGGTCGAACGGACCCATATCCGGGGATCCCTGATCGGGGACCTCGCCGGCTCGGTGGCCGCGACGTGGAGTACGAGGCCGCGCGCTCGAGCATCCTTGTCCTCGCGATCATTCGGTCCTTCGTCGTCGCACGGATGTCTCGCCGGTGTGGCTCACCACGATCGTCGACCGTAGTTCACCGTGACCCGACGATCGCCCTCTCAACGAAGGGTGGGAGCCCAGACTGGGCCGAAGGCTTGTCCGGCTCACATCGCCTGGAATAAGGTCCTCGGAGAGAGGAGGCGGTCTGATGCCGGAGTTCATGGACGTGCACCGCAACATGAAGGGGGTCACGCCAGAGCAGCTCGCTGAGGCGCATCGAGCCGATCTCGCCATTCAGGATGAGGAAGGC
>DASTBT010000124.1:0-13041 GCA_035711865.1 Actinomycetota bacterium | reverse complement strand
TGCCGATGCGTCTCGTCGGATCGACGAGACGCCCCAGCACGTCGTAGGAACGGGCGGGCTCGGCGAAGCCGAGCCCGCCCAGCAGCTCCTCGGTGGCCGCCCGATCGGTGCCGTGACCGGGATGCGGCTGCGTCGGCCCCGCGAACGACTCGAGCAGCGGCCGGTAGAACAGGCGCTCGTGGATCGAACGGACGAGCCCGGTCGTGCGCTCGTACTCGAAGGTCAGGGCGTCGGCGTCTTCGAGGCCGAGCGAGCGCGCGAGGGTCGTGCGCGCGTGCCGGTCCGCCGGCAGGTCGTGGGTCTGCAGATCGCTCACGATCTGCAGACGGTGCTCGACGCGCCGCAGGAAGCGATAGGCATCGGCCAGCGCCTCGGCATCGAGGTCGGCTACGTATCCCTCCGCGGCGAGCGTCAGCAGCGCGGTGAGCGTGTTCGGCGTTCGCAGGCGCTCGTCGCGGCGCCCGTGCACGATCTGCAGCAGCTGCACCGCGAACTCGACGTCCCGGATCCCCCCGCGGCCGCGCTTGACCTCGATGAGCTCCTTCCCCCGCTGCCGGATGTACTCCTCGAGCCGCACCTTGGTGCGGCGAACGTCGTCGATCGCGTCGGACGCGAGCTCGGGTGGGTACACGAACGGCGCGATACCGCGCAGGAACGCCTCGCCGAGCTCGAGATCGCCCGCGATCGGACGCGCCTTGATCAGCGCCTGGCGTTCCCACGTGGCCGACTCACGGTCGTAGTACGCGAGGGTTCCCTCGAGCGAGCGGCTGAGCGCACCCGATCGCCCGCCCGGACGCAACGCGACGTCGACCCGCAACGCGATGCCCTCGGCCGTGGGCTCGGACAGCATGGCGGTCAGCACCACCACGGCCCGCTCGGCGTGCTCCTGCGCGGACGGCCCCGGCGCTCGGTGAAGGAAGAGCAGGTCGACGTCGCTCGCGTAGTTCAGCTCGGACCCACCGAGCTTGCCGAGGCCGATCACGGCGAGCCCGGGGTCCTCGACGATCGCCAGGGAAGCGTCGATGCAGGCGTCCGCGATCGCGCTGATCTCGGCGACCACCTCGTCGAGCTCCGCTCCCCCCAGGTCACGGGCCGCCACGCGCAGCACGGCGCGTCGCCGGAAGCGCCTGAGCCCGTCGAGCTGACCGAGCCGGCCGATGTCGTCCGCGAGCTCGGCACGCAGGGCCACGCCGTCGCGCGGCGTGACATCGGCGAGCGCCTCGACCTCGCCGGGATGCGCGACGAAGAAGTCCGCCGCCGCGCTCGAGAACCCGAGCAGCCGTGCGGCCAGGGGGGTCACCTCTGGACGGGCCAGTGCTTCGCGGGCGACGGGGTCATCGCCCACGCGCGAGAACGCGACCCGCGCCAGCTCCGGGTCTGGCGCCTCGGCGAACGTCCTCCCGAGCATCTCGGGGGTCAGCACCCAGGCATCATCGCACCGCCACGAGTCCGAGCGGTCGGGCCTCGCCGATCAGCCGTGGCACGCTGCCGAACCATGATCGAGCACGGATCCATCGGTGCCGACGAATCTCCACGCGTAGGCGCGTGGCTGCAGCTCGAGCTCCAACACCCCGTGCACCTCCGTGATCCGTACCCTCGATGCGGGGAGGGGCACTTCCTCGAACGGGTGCGGATCGCCGCCACCGGTTCCGACGACGAACTCGCGGATGCCGTTGACGTCGTCGATCGCACCGTCGGCGCCGAGCGGCGCGAAGCGCTCGTACTGGTGCGCATGCCCGTTCAAGACGACGTCGACGCGCTGCGCGTGCAGCAGCGCCCAGAGCGAGGCGAGCTCGGGCATCGGGTCGCTCCCTTCGACCGCTCCCGACGAGAAGAGAGGATGGTGCCAGTAGACGATCTCGCAGCGGTGTGACGATTCCTCGAGATCGGCCCGCACCCGGTCGAGCTGACCATCCGTGATGGCGCCCGGTGCGGCGGAGTTGATCGCGACGAGGAGCCACCGCCCGAGTTGGAAGCTGTAGTCCCCACCGTCGTCCACAGCCGCGATCCTTCCGAAGTAGGCGAAGTATCCTGCGGCCCCGGTCGTCCGGTACTCGTGGTTACCGGGAACCGGCTTCGTGATCGATCTGAATGATCCCCAGGTCCGATCGTAGGAAGCACGGAAGTCCGCGAGCGCGCCTGCCCGGTACTGGGTGTCTCCGAGTGCCAGTACAACGTCCGGTCCGATGCGTTCGACCATCGCGGCCGTTCCCCGCTCCTGATCGCACGGTTCGCCGGGACATGCGATGTCTCCGGCTGCGACCACCACCGGATACCTGCCCGAAAGCGGTCGGGATGGTCGTTCCGACGGATCGACCGAGGGTTCGCACGCACCTGCCGCGATCGAGAACACGACCACTGCGAGGATGGCTGTACGACGAGCGGACGCACGCGTCGACGGCGTACGACGGGCGCTCCCCCGGCAGGTCACGCCCGGCTACTCGAGCTTGCCCGTGAGCTCGCGCCCGATCAGCATCCGGCGGATCTCGGCCGTGCCGGCACCGATCGTGTAGAGCTTCGCGTCCCTGAGGAGACGGCCGGCCGGCACCTCGTTGAGGTACCCCGCGCCGCCGAGGCTCTGGATCGCCTCGAGCGAGACCTGCACGGCTCGCTCCGACGAGTGCAGCAGGCTCGCCGCGGCCGCGGCGCCGTGGCGATCGCCCGGCGACGCATCGAACCGGCGGGCCACGTCGTACGCGTAGGCGCGGGAAGACTCGAGCGCCACGAACATGTCGGCGAGCTTGCCCTGCATCAGCTCGAACGAGCCGATCGGCCGGCCGAACTGCTTCCGCTCCCGCACGTACGGGATCACGAGGTCGAGGGCCGCCTGCATGATGCCGATGGGACCGCCCGAGAGGACGAGCCGTTCCGAGTCGAGGCCCGACATCAGGACTCGCACGCCGCCATGCGCCTCACCGAGCACGTGGTCCTCGGGGATCAGGCAGTCGTCGAAGACGATCTCGGAGGTCGGCGAGCCGCGCATGCCCAGCTTGTCCATCTTCGGGGGCACGCTGAACCCGGCCAGCTCGCGCTCGACCAGGAACGCCGTCACCGACGATGAGCGATCTTCGGCCGGCGCCGTGCGCATGTACACCACGAGCACGTCGGCCTCGGGACCGTTCGTGATCCACATCTTCGAGCCGTTGGCGAGCCAGCCGCCGTCGACGCGCTCGGCGCGGCACGTCATCGAGCCGATCACGTCGCTACCGGCCTCGGCCTCGCTCATCGCGAGCGCCCCCACGTGCTCCCCCGTCATCAGCTTCGGCAACCATCGGGCGCGTTGCTGCTCGGTGCCGTTGGACCAGAGGTTGTGCACGCACAGGTTCGAGTGCGCGGCGTACGACATGCCCACCGAGGCCGACACGCGGGAGATCTCCTCCACGATCACGACGTGCTCGAGGAAGCCCAGCCCCGGTCCCCCGTCGCTCTCCGGAACGGTCGGGCCCAGCACCCCGAGCTCGCCCAGGCGCGGCCATATCCAACGGGGGAACACGTCGTCGCGATCGATCGAGTCGGCGTGCGGTCCCAGCTCGCGCTCGGCGAACGTGCGCACGGTGCCCCGGAGCTCCTCGATCGAGATGCGGTCGCTCACGGCGTACACGCTACGCCCCGGCGACGGTTGCCGGCGCCGGGCACCGGAGCGTCGGTGAACGCCGCAGTAAGGTGCTTCTCGAGATGCGCGCCGCCTGCACGCTCGGAACGGATCGCCCGTGGCGAGGCTGACCTCGCACGTCGATGTCGACTCGGAGGCCTTCGAAGCCAACGACGCAGCGATGCGCGCATCCGTCGGCGAGCTGGGGCGCCGGCTCGACTCGGCTCGTGCCGGGGGCGGTGAGGAAGCCACGGCCCGCCACCGCGCGCGCGGCAAGCTCACGGCGCGCGAGCGCATCGACCTCCTCGTGGATCACGGCGCCGCCTTCCTCGAGCTCTCCCCATTGGCCGCCTGCGACATGTACGACGGCGACGCGCCGAGCGCCGGCATCGTCACGGGCATCGGTCCGATCCAGGGCACGCCGTGCATGGTGGTGGCGAACGACGCCACGGTGAAGGGCGGCACGTACTTCCCGATCACGGTCAAGAAGCACCTGCGGGCCCAAGAGATCGCCATGGACAACCGCCTGCCGTGCGTCTACCTCGTGGACTCCGGCGGCGCATTCCTGCCGCTGCAGGCCGAGGTCTTCCCCGACCGGGACCACTTCGGACGCATCTTCTTCAACCAGGCCCGCATGTCGGCGGCCGGCATCCCGCAGATCGCCGCGGTGATGGGCTCGTGCACGGCGGGGGGCGCCTACGTCCCCGCGATGTCGGACGAGACGGTGATCGTGCGCGGCACGGGCACGATCTTCCTCGGGGGTCCTCCGCTCGTGAAGGCGGCCACGGGCGAGGACGTCGATCCCGAGGAGCTGGGCGGCGCGGACGTGCACGCCCGGCGCAGCGGCGTTGCGGACCACGAGGCCGCCGACGACGAGCACGCCGTGCGCATCGTGCGCGAGATCGTCGCGAACCTGAACGCGCCCGCCCGCCGCGCGTGGGAGATCGCCGAGCCGGTCGAGCCGGCGGTCGACGCCGAGAGCCTGTACGGGGCCATCCCCCGGAACCTGTCGCAGGCCTCGGATGCGCGCGAGATCATCGCTCGCCTCGTCGACGGCTCGGCGTTCCACGAGTTCAAGCGGCTCTACGGCGAGACGCTCGTGTGCGGGTTCGCGCGCATCCGCGGTCATCCGGTCGCGATCCTCGCGAACGACGGCATCCTGTTCTCCGAGTCGGCCCTCAAGGGCGCGCACTTCGTGCAGCTCGCGTGCGAGCGAGGCACGCCGCTCGTCTTCTTGCAGAACATCACCGGGTTCATGGTGGGACGGGAGTACGAGGCCGGCGGCATCGCGAAGGACGGCGCGAAGCTCGTGACCGCCGTGGCCTGCGCGAACGTGCCGAAGTTCACGGTGATCGTCGGCGGGTCCTTCGGGGCCGGGAACTACGCGATGTGCGGCCGCGCCTACGGCCCCAGGCAGCTCTGGATGTGGCCGAACGCACGCATCTCGGTGATGGGCGGCGTGCAGGCGGCGAAGGTGCTCACGGCCGTGGGCGGTGACCCCGAGCACGAGGAGGAGACGATCGATCGATACGAGCGGGAGGGCAGTCCCTACCACTCGACCGCGCGGCTGTGGGACGACGGCGTGATCGACCCGCTCGACACGAGGAAGGTGTTGGCCCTCGGCCTCGATGCCGCTTCGCGGGCCCCCGTCGAACCGACGATCTTCGGGGTGTTCCGGATGTGAGCGACCTGCAGCTGATCCGCGAGGGTCCGATCGCGACCCTGACGCTCGACCGGCCCGACCGGCGGAACGCGCTCGACCCGTCGCTGCTCCGCAGCCTGGCCGAGGGGATCGACGGCGTCTCCGCCGACGACGAGGTGCGTGTCGTGGTGCTGACCGGCGCGGGCAGCGCCTTCTCGGCGGGCGCCGACATCGAGTGGATGCGCGCGAGCCGTGACCGCTCGACCGAGGAGGATCGTGCCGACGCCATCGCGATGGCCGAGGCGTTCGCGACGCTCGACCGATGCCCGAAGGCCGTCGTTGCGCGGGTGAACGGCCCCGCGATCGGGGGAGGGGCAGGACTGGTCGCGTGCGCCGACGTTGCCGTGGCGACCGAGGGGACGCGGTTCGCCTTCGCCGAGGTGCGGCTCGGCATCCTGCCCGCCTCGATCGCCCCGTTCGTGCTGCGGAAGATCGGCCCCGGAAGGGCCCGCGAGCTGTTCACGAGCGGCCGCACGTTCGACGCCGCCGACGCGGCCGGCTACGGGCTCGTGCACCACGTCGTGCCGGCCGACCGGCTCGACGCCACCGTGGACGAGGTGGCCCGCACGTTCCTCGCGTGCGGTCCCGGGGCGGTCGCGGCGAACAAGCGCCTCGTGCGCGACGCCACGGCGTCGCTCGAGCTGCCCGACCTGCCCGATCGCATCGCCGCGGCGAGGACGAGCGACGAGGGGCAGGAAGGCGCGACCGCGTTCCTCGAGAAGCGCCGGCCGAGATGGCAGAGCTCCGACGCCTCCTGATCGCCAACCGCGGCGAGATCGCCGTGCGCATCATCCGCGCATGCCGCGAGATGGGCATCGCCCCGATCGTGGCCGTGGTTCCCGGCGACCACGCGAGCATGTGGGCCGAGCTCGCCGACGAGCGGGCCGAGGTCGATTCCTACCTCGACGGGGCCGGCTCGGTTCGGGCAGCCGTCGCCGCGCGAGCAGACGCGGTGCACCCGGGCTACGGGTTCCTCTCGGAGGATCCCGCGTTCGCCGAGCTCGTGGTCGATGCCGGCTTGCGTTGGGTCGGTCCGCCGCCCGACGCGATGCGTCTGCTCGGCGACAAGGCGGCCGCCCGCACGCTCGCGACGGAGGCCGGCCTGCCGGTCGTGCCCGGCTCCGCGGCCGCCGCCGGACCGTCCGAGGACCACGCCCTGCTCCGGGCGGCGGAGGGCCTCGGTACGCCCCTGCTCGTGAAGGCGACGGCCGGGGGCGGCGGCCGAGGCATGCGGACCGTGGACGACATCGCCGACCTCGGGCGCGCGCTCACGGCCGCTCGGGAGGAAGCCGCGGCCGGGTTCGGCGACGGCCGCGTGTTCCTCGAACGGCGTCTCGACGGCGTGCGGCACGTGGAGGTGCAGATCCTGCTCGACGACCACGGACACGCCGTTCATCTGGGTGAACGCGACTGCTCGTTGCAGCGGCGGCACCAGAAGCTCGTCGAGGAAGCCCCCTCCCCCGCGGTGACCCCCGAGCTCCGGACGGCGCTCGGTGACGCCGCGATCGAGATCGCCGAGCGTGCGGGCTACCGGGGCGTGGGCACCGCCGAGTTCCTGGTCGGGCCGGACGGAGCGTGGTGGTTCCTCGAGATGAACGCGCGGCTACAGGTCGAGCATCCGGTGACCGAGGCGGTGACGGGCATCGATCTCGTGCGGACCCAGCTGGAGATCGCGGCCGGGTCTCCGCTCGGCCTCGGGCAGGATGACGTCGAGACCCGCGGCCACGCGATCGAGGCTCGCGTCTACGCCGAGGACCCGGCGAACGGGTTCCTGCCGACCGGCGGACGCATCGCGCTCCTCGAGCTCCCACGGTGGCCCGGGGTGCGCATCGACACGGCGCTCAGGGAAGGTGACGAGGTCGGGCTCGGGTACGATCCCTTGCTCGCCAAGGTGATCGCCCACGCCGAGGACCGGGCGAGCACCCTGGTCAGGCTCACGGCCGCGTTGGCCGAGGTGCGGATCGTGGGAGTGGCGACCAACCTCGGCTTCCTGCTCGACGTGCTCGCCCACCGGGAGATCGTCGAGGGCACTGCCGGCACCGACTGGGTGGACCGGAGCTGGACGGCCCGGGTTCCCCCGCTCCCCGACGGGGTGCACGCCGGGCGAGCGAGATCGGATCCGTGGATCGCGTTCGGCCCCGACGGGACCGCCCCCCCGACGGAGGTGACGGTGGCCGGCTCGCACGCCCAGTACCGCGGGTGGTCCTACACGATCGGCGACGAGGACCTCGTCGCCGACCAGCTGCCCCCGCCCGGCGGATCCCTCACGGCACCGATGCCGGCGAGCGTGCTCAGGGTCGACGCCCGCGTCGGCGACGCGGTCGAGGCGGGGCAGGTCCTGGCCCTGCTCGAAGCGATGAAGATCCAGGTGCAGGTCACGGCCCCGGCGGCAGGCAGGGTGCGGGCGGTCCACGTCCGCGCCGGCGACGTCGTCGCTCGCGGCGAACCGCTGATCGAGCTGGAGGAAGGATGACCGCCTCAACGAACGGGCCCGGCTCCGTGCGCATCGTCGAGGTGGGGCCCCGCGACGGGCTCCAGAACGAGGACGCACTCGTGCCGGCCGGCGCGAAGGTGACGTTCATCGAGGCGCTGGCGGCCGCCGGGCTCCCGGTCGTCGAGGCCACCTCGTTCGTCAGCCCGCGCGCGGTGCCGCAGCTCGCGGACGCCGACGAGGTGTTCCCGCGCATCCGACGCCGCGAGGGCGTGCGCTACCCGGTGCTCGTGCCGAACTTGCGAGGCATGCAGCGGGCCGAACATGCGGGCGCCGATGCGGTCGCCGTGTTCACCGCTGCCTCTGAGGCGTTTACCCACCGGAACATCGGCATGACGATCGCCGAGTCGTTGGAGGCGTTCGAGCCCGTGCTCGACCGCGCCCGCGAGCTCGGGTGGTGGCGGCGCGGATACGTCTCGACCGCGTTCGGTTGCCCGTATTCGGGCGCCGTCGAACCCTCGGCAGTCGCGAACGTGTGCGCCGACCTGCTCGACCTCGGCTGCGAGGAGATCTCCGTGGGCGACACGATCGGCGTCGCCGAGCCCGACGACGTTCGCCGGGTCTGCGACGCGTTGCTCGAGCGCCTCCCGGTCCATCGCCTCGCCCTGCACCTGCACGACACGAGGGGCCGGGCGCTCGACAACGTGGAAGCCGGCCTCGAGCGGGGCGTCACGATCTACGACTCCTCGGCCGGAGGCACGGGGGGCTGTCCGTTCGCGCCCGGTGCGCCGGGGAACCTCGCCACCGAGTCCCTCTGTGCGCTGCTGGACCGCCTCGGCATCGAACACGGTGTCGACGCGGGGAAGGTCGCGGCCGCGGCGGCCGGCCTGCGGGCCCAGATGGCCGGCGGGCCGGACGGGTAGCCGCCTCCCGCACCCCGCTCATCCGTCGAGCAACGCGTCCACCTCGATCTCGACCTTCCAGTGGGGGTCGAGCAGCCCGGCCACGACCACCATCGTGCTCGCCGGCCGCACGTGGCCGAAGACCTCGCCGTGCGCACGGCCGACCTCCCGCCAGTCGTCGGCATCGAGCAGATAGGTCCTGGTGCGCACGACGTGCTCGGGGCCCGCGCCGGCTTCACGCAGCGCGGCGGCCACGATCTCGAGGCACCGGCGGGCCTGCTCGTAGACGTCGCGGGCCACGAGGCCGCCCTCGGCCGGGATCGGTGCGGTCCCCGAGACGTGCACGTGGCGGCCGGCCACGAGCGCGCGCGAAAACCCGATCTGGGGCTCGAACGGCGATCCGGATGTGATGCGCTGGCGCTCCATCGTGGCCTTCCTCTCTCGTCGACGGGTGCCGCAAGGATGCCACCCCCGGCCTGTTCGGCTCACTCGCCGGGTACATCCCGGTCATCGGGTTCGTCGTGAACCTCACGATCGTGTCCATCGCGGGCGTCGATGACTGGAAGGTCACCACGCTGGAGCTGGGCTCTTCTGGCTCGTCGGCGTGAACGGCATCATCACAGGCTCCTGGCACCTGTTCATGCCGGCTCCGATCGCGGCTGATCGGCTGGCCGACCAGTCCGTTCCGATGGGAGGTCGCATCGTCGTGCCGCTCGCGCTGTACGTGGTCAGCCGCTGACGGCCCGGGCCCCGCCGGAACGGTGCCGGCTCGCCTCGAGCTCTGCCGCGAGCGTCTCTGTATCGTAGGGGCCGACGTGCCGGTCCTCGCCGACGAAGAACGTCGGTGTGCCACGGGCGCCGCTCGCCTCGGCGCTCACCACGTCCTCCCGCACCCGCTCGGCAAGGCGGTCTTCTTCCATGTCCCGTACGAAATCCTCGACGTCGAGCCCGAGTTCGCCCGCATAGCCGACCAGGTCCTCGAACGTGAGCTCCTCCTGGTGAACGAAGAGCAGGTCGTGCATCTCCCAGAACCGGCCCTGCGCTCCCGCGGCTTCGGCGGCGCGGGCCGACGGCTCGGCGTGCGGGTGCACATCGGTCAGCGGCAGGTGCCGGAAGACGTACCGGAGCTCGTCGCCGAACCGTTCCCGGAGCTCGCGGACGACCCCGGTCGCCTTGCCGCAGAACGGGCACTCGAAGTCGCCGTACTCGACCAGCGTGAGCGGAGCGTCGATCCGACCCAGGACGTGATCGAGGCCGGCGTCGACCGGGCGGTCGAGCACCATCGGCAGACTCGCGGTGCGCTCGCCGCGCAGCACGGCGGCCAGCCAGAAGATCAGGGACCCGAGGGCCACGGCGAGCACGGCCGAGATCAGCACCCCCACGGTGGCCTGGTCCCGTAACGCGCGCGTGGAGAACGCGAGCCCCACGATCAACAGCGACACGGTGAACCCGATGCCCGACAACGCGGCACCACCCACGGCCTGGCCGGGCCCGACCCCCTGGGGGAGCGATCCGATGCCGAGTCGGACGGCGCCGAGAGCGGCTACGGAGATCCCGACGAGCTTCCCGACGACCAATCCCAACACGACGCCCCACGTCACCGGCGATCGCAGGGCGTCGCCAAGCACGCCCTCACGCAGGTCGACGCCGGCGTTGGCGAGCGCGAAGACCGGCACCACGAAGAAGCTCGTCCAGGGGTGCAGCGCGACCTGGAAGCGTTCGTTCACCGAAACCGCGCGCTGCAGGCCACGGACGGCAGAGGAGCCGACGGTGGGCAGGGGCGACTGCCGGAACGCGCGGAACCGCGACGCGGCCCGCTCCACCTCGGCTCGCTGCGGCCGCCTCGCGCCGATCGCGAGCCCCGCAGCCATGCCGGCGATCGTGGGGTGCAGCCCCGACGCCACCGTCGCCACCCACAACACCGACCCGACGGCGACGTATGCGGAGGTCCGCCACACGCCCCTGCGCCCGAACATGACCAGGGCTCCCACGCAGAGCACCGCCAGGGCGAGCATCGCGGGGTCGATGCGGTCGGAGTACACGAGCCCGATCACGGCGACCGCGATCACGTCGTCGACGATCGTCAGCGTCAGCAAGAAGACGCGGAGCTGTGCCGGGAACGCCGGCCCGACGAGTGCGAGCGCCCCGAGCAGGAACGCGGTGTCCGTGCCGATCACCACGCCCCAGCCGCGCATGGCTTCGCCCGAGGGGTTCACGATCAGGTAGAGCACGGCCGGCACCACCAGCCCACCTGCCGCCGCGACCGTCGGCACGATCAGGCGGCGCCGGTCGGTTAGCTCGCCGACCGACAGCTCGCGACGGACCTCGAGCCCCACGATGAAGAAGAAGAGCACCATCAGCCCGTCGTTGACCCAGTGGGCGAGATCCATCTCGAGGGCCCATCGGCCGCCCAAGTCGAGCGAGAGCTCGGTGCTCCACAGCGCGACGTAGGTCTCCGACCACGGGGAGTTCGCCCAGACCAGAGCGACGACGGCCGCTGCCAGCAGGATGCCCGCGCTGCCGGCCTCGGTGGCGAGGAAGTCGCGCAACGGAGCCGCGAGCTGCGCCACGAGCATCTTCCGACCGGCCTCCGATCGCCCGGCCTGGCCCACAACGCCATCCGACATCGGCCCATCTTATGGGGCCCCACACCCGTTACGTGCCCGTAACCGATCGACCGAGCCTCGCCCCTACCCTGGAGCCATGGCGCTCACCGCGGAAGCCGACTTCGCATTGCGCACGATCGAGGAACGGGGCATCCGGTTCGTGCGGCTCTGGTTCACCGACGTGCTCGGCTTCCTGAAGTCGTTCACGATCACCTCGCAAGAGCTCGAGGGCGCGTTCGCCGAGGGCATGGGCTTCGACGGTTCTTCGATCGAGGGGTTCAGCCGCATCCAGGAATCAGACATGATCGCGATCCCCGATCCGGCGACGTTCCAGGTCATCCCCTGGAAGATGGAGGCCCCCGTCGCCCGGATGTTCTGTGACGTGTGGAACCCCGACGGCACGCCGTTCGACGGCGACCCGCGCGGCGTGCTCAAGCGACAGCTGGACCGGGCGGCCGAGCTGGGGTTCACGTTCTACGTCGGTCCCGAGCTCGAATACTTCTACTTCCGATCGATCGAGGACCCGTCGTTCCTCGACCAAGGTGGTTACTTCGACGAGACGCCTCTCGACGTCGCCACCGACTATCGAAAGCGCACCGTGCAGTACCTGGAAGCGATGGGCATCCCGGTGGAATACGTCCATCACGAGGTGGCGCCGAGCCAGCACGAGATCGACCTGCGGTACGCCGACGCGCTGACCATGGCCGACAACGTCATGACGTACCGGCTCACCGTGAAGGAGGTCGCGCAGGAGTTCGGCATCTACGCGACGTTCATGCCGAAACCGGTCGCAGGCGTGAACGGCTCGGGCATGCACACCCATCAGTCGCTGTTCGAAGGCGATCGCAACGCGTTCTTCGACGCCGCCGACGAGTACCACCTGTCCAAGACCGCGAAGCACTACGTCGCGGGGCTGCTGCGACACGGGCCGGAGATCACGCTGCTCACCAATCAGTGGGTGAACTCGTACAAGCGACTCGTGCCCGGATACGAGGCGCCCGTCTACGTCTGCTGGGCGCGCCGGAACCGTAGCGCCTTGGTGCGCGTGCCGCAGTACAAGCCGGGCAAGGAGGAGGCCACCCGCATCGAGTACCGATCGCCCGATCCCGCGTGCAACCCGTACCTCGCGTTCGCCGCGATGCTCGCTGCGGGCCTCGAGGGCATCGAGCACGAGTACGAGCTGCCGCCCGAGGCCAGCAACAACATCTACGAGATGACCGACGACGAGCGCGAGACCGCGGGTATCCGGTCGCTCCCCGAAGACCTGGTGGAGGCGATCCATCTCGCCGAGCACAGCGACGTGCTGCGAGGGGCGCTCGGCGACCACGTGCACGAGTTCCTCATGCGGAACAAGCGCGAGGAGTGGGACTCCTTCAAGGCGTACGTGAGCCCGTTCGAGCTCGAACGCTACCTGCCGATCCTCTAGGGATCACACGAGGACGCGGCCGCACATGCCGGTGCAGTTCCCACCGGCGACGCTGCCGTGGATCGAACAGAAGAACCGGTACCTGCCGCGTTTGGCGAAGCGTCGCTTCACGGACTGCCCAGGGCCGATCCTCTTCGAGAACTTCCAGTTCCCGCCGTATGCCCGGACGGTGTGGGTGCCAGAGACCGCGCGCCACCTCACCCGCTCACGACGATCGACGTCGACGACCGAGGGCCGCCAGCGTGTGCCGCCCCCCTTGATGACCACGGCAGCCGTCGCCGGGACCGACGCCGCGGCGGTCAGGCCGACGACGAGCGCCGCAACCACACCGATCCGTTTCATCCGCATCGCCCACTCCCCTCGCTCGGTCCGGCGGGGATAC
>DASTBT010000123.1:0-5962 GCA_035711865.1 Actinomycetota bacterium | reverse complement strand
GACATCGATTCCATGGAGGTGCTGGAGTCGGCGCTCGAGTCCTATGACGGCACGGTGATCGTGATCAGCCACGATCGGTACCTGCTCGATCGCATCCCCGACCGCATCGTCGAGGTCCGCGAGGGGCAGGCGTTCTCGTCGCCGGGGGGGTACGACGACTGGCTCGATGCGCGGGATGCGGCGCACGCGTGAGCGCACGGTCGCTGTCGAGGATCGGTGCCGAGGTCGTCGAGTGCCGAGCGTGTCCGAGGCTCGTCGAGTGGCGCGAATCGGTCGCGCGGGTGAAGGTGGCTCGGTTCGCGGATCAGACCTACTGGGCGCGGCCCGTGCCCGGCTTCGGCGACCCCGAGGCGAGCGTGCTCGTGCTCGGGCTCGCGCCGGCGGCGCACGGCGGCAACCGCACCGGCAGGATCTTCACGGGCGATCGATCGGGTGACTTCCTGTTCGCGTCGATGTACAGGACCGGACTGGCGAACCAGCCGACCAGCGTCTCGATCGACGACGGGCTCCGACTGCGGGGTGCCTACATCGCCTCGGTGAACAGGTGCGCGCCGCCCGCCAACAAGCCGACACCTGAGGAGCGGGATCGGTGCCTGCCCTTCCTGGTACGTGAGATCGAGGCGCTCGACCGGCTGGCAGTGATCGTGGCGCTGGGCTCCTTCGGTTGGGACGGGGGCCTTCGGGCGCTCGCGGCGTCGGGCCACACGACACGGCCGAAGCCCAGGTTCGGACACGGCGCCGAGACGCGGATCGGGCCCTACGCGCTGCTCGGCTGTTTCCACCCGTCGCAGCAGAACACGTTCACCGGCAAGCTCACGACGACGATGATGGATGCGGTGATGTCACGCGCGGTCTCGCTCGCGAGCGACGGCCGGGCCGCTCCGAGGACCTCGCAGGGATAGTCGTCGCGGGCCGGGCGTATCCTCGAACGCATGGGTCGCCATAGAGGATTCTTCGCGGCGCCGCCGATCGACGCGGATCGACGACCCGTCGACCGGGCCACCGTGCGGCGCGTGATCGACACGTTCCGGCCGTACAAGCGCACGGTCGGGCTCGTGGCGATCGCGATCGCCGTGACCTCGGGGCTCGGCGTCGTCAACCCGTTGATGATCAAGGTGGTCTTCGACGAGGCGCTCTTCGGTCCAGGCGATGTGTGCGGCGGCGTGCCCTGCCCGAACCTGTCCCTGCTCTACCGCTATGTGGGCATCATGATCGCCGTGCCGATCGTGACGAGCCTGATCGGCATCGCCCAGACGTACTGGGCCAACCAGGTCGGCCTCAACGTGATGCAGGATCTGCGAAACCGGCTCTACGCGCACCTGCAGCACATGCCGCTGCGCTTCTTCACCTCCACCCGAACCGGTGAGATCCAGTCGCGCCTGTCCAACGACGTGGGCGGCGTCCAGGCGGTCGTGACCGACACCGCCTCCAACGTGCTCGCCAACGTCGTCACGATCGCGAGCACGTTGATCGCGATGGTGGCGCTGTCGGTGCCGCTCACGATCCTCTCGCTCGCGCTCATGCCGCTGTTCCTCTGGCTCACGGTCAAGGTTGGGCGCGCACGACGCGAGGTCGCGACGAACACCCAGAAGACACTCGCCGATCTCACGTCGATCACCGAGGAGACGCTCTCGGTCAGCGGCATCCTGCTCTCGAAGTCGTTCGGGCGGCAGCGACACGAGATCGACCGGTTCCGGGGTGAGAACCGGCGTCTGACCGGCCTGCAGATCCGACAGACCATGATCGGGCGGTCGTTCTTCGCCGTGGTCGGAACGTTCTTCTCGATCACGCCCGCTCTCGTCTACCTCGTGGCGGGCTGGCAGCTCTCGAACGATCCGACCGCGATCGACGCCGGCACGATCGTGGCGTTCACGACGCTGCAGTCGAGGTTGTTCTTCCCGATCGGATCGATGCTGCAGGTCTCGACCGAGGTGCAGAGCTCGCTCGCGCTGTTCGATCGCATCTTCGAATACCTCGACCTGCGTCACGACATCGAGGACGCGCCGAACGCCGTGACGCTCGATCCCTCCGGGGTGCGAGGAGCCGTCGAGCTCCGGGACGTGCGGTTCCGGTACGAAGGGTCGGAGGAGGCGACGACGACCCCCGCCTCGCCCACCGACCTCGAGCTCGCGAACGAGGTGCCGCGCAGGTGGACCCTCGACGACATCTCGATCCGTGTCGAGCCCGGCCAGCTCGCGGCGCTCGTCGGGCCGAGCGGTGCCGGCAAGACGACGATCACCTACCTCGTGCCGCGCCTGTACGACGTGCAGCAGGGCTCGGTCACGATCGACGGACACGACGTGCGCGGTATCGCGCTCGAGTCGCTCGGCGAGAACATCGGCGTCGTCACCCAGGAGACCTATCTCTTCCACACGACGATCCGGCGCAACCTTCAGTACGGCCGGCCCGACGCGACCCAGTACGAGCTGGAGTCGGCCGCGCGCGCCGCGTACATCCATGAACGCATCGCGGAGCTCCCCGATGGCTACGACACGGTCGTGGGCGAGCGCGGCTACAAGCTCTCGGGAGGCGAGAAGCAACGCCTGGCGATCGCACGTGTGATCCTGAAGGACCCACGCATCCTGATCCTCGACGAGGCGACGTCCTCGCTCGACACGACGAGCGAACGGCTGGTGCAGGCCGCCCTCGAGCCCTTGACGGAAGGCCGCACGACGATCGCGATCGCCCACCGTCTCTCGACGATCCTCAAGGCCGACGTGATCTTCGTGATCGACCGTGGCCGGCTCGTGGAACAGGGAACGCACGACGAGCTGCTTGCCCTCGAGGGTCTGTATGCGCGGCTGTACGAGCAGCAATTCCGGGGCGGGCTGATCCAAGCCGAGTGCGAGGACGGCGTGATCCTCGCCAGCGGCGAGGTCGTTCGGAGCGGTTCCTAGTCGATCGGCGGGTCGACCGGCCGGCGATAGGACAGCAGCACGAACCCGTCGGGGAAGACCCTGTCTTCGAGCCGTTCGAAGCCAAGCCGTTCGTACATCTGCCGTGCTTCGCGCATGGGCGCGGTCGTGTGCAGCGTCATGAAGGTCTTCCCCTCGGCTCCCGCGAGCCGGAAACAGGCGCGGATCAGCGCGCGCCCGATGCCACGGCGCTGGTGCTCGGGATGCACGCCGAGCATGCGCAGGTGCGCCTCCTCGGGGTCGAGCGCCGGATCGTCGTCGGGCTCGATGCGTTCGGAGAGCTCCACCGTGGCGCTGCCGACGATCCGCCCGGCATCGAGTGCTACCAGGACGGTCGAGCGTTCGGCGCGACCCTCGACATCGGCGATCCGGCCGAGGTACTCCTGCCAGTCCGGGTCTCCATCACGGGCGAACCGCCGGTACGCGTCGGCGGTGACGCGGCCGGCTTCGTCGTACTCGGAGGGATGCGCCTCCCGCACGGTGACGCGCGCCTCGACGTGTTCGCTCATCAGACGACGCTCACCCCGAGCGCGAGTCCGATCAGGTAGGTCACCGTCGCGGCGCCCGCACCGATCATGAACTGGCGCGCGGCAGCCCGCACCGGCGAACGTCCGGTGACACGCGCGGTCATCGCCCCCACCACCAGCAGGGCGATCGAGGTGATCAGGGCCGACGCGATCAGTGCGGCGGTCCCGGAGGCGAACAGGTATGGCACCAGGGGGACGAGCGCGCCCACCGTGAACGTGACGAACGACGAGGCGGCGGCGCCCCACGGTGAGCCGAGCCCTTGGTCGGGGTCGATCCCCAGCTCCTCCCGGGCGTGGGTGTCGAGGGCGGTGGCCGGCTCGTTCGAGAGCTCGGCCGCGAGGGCGGCTGCCAGATCGGGCGAGACCCCCTTTCGTTCGTAGATCTCGGCCAGCTCTGCAGCCTCGCCTTCCGGGTCGCTCCCCAGCTCGTGGGCCTCGAGGTGCAACATGCGCTCGAGCACCTCGCGTTGCACCCGCATCGACACGTACTCCCCGGCCGCCATCGAGAAGGCGCCCGCGAGCAACCCGGCGATGCCGGCGAGCACGATGACGTCGCGGCCCTGGGACGCCCCGGCGAACCCCATGATCAGGGCTGCGTTCGAGACGAGCCCGTCGTTGACGCCGAAGATCGCGGCGCGGAGGGTTCCGGACTTGCCGGCGTCGGTGCTCTGTTCGCCGTCGACCGGCCCGGGGTGCGGCATCAGGCGGTCGGCGCGAGCACGGAGGCGGCGCCGGGTGGCGAGGAGCTCCGGCAGCATGCCCTTCGTGCGCGCATCCTCAGGAGGCAGGGGCTCGCTCATGGGTCGAGGGTACCCTCGGTGCCGACGCGCCGTGCTCGTCCGGTCCGAGGGGATCGGCACGGGTAGCATGGCCCGATGCGAGACCTTCCCGAGGCGACCGGCAAGACCGGCCGTCCGACTCCCACGAGGCAGAAGCCGGAGCGGCCGCGCGACCGCCTCGGCCGCCCACTCGACTGGGGGGCGACCAACGAGCTCGAGCTCGAGGACTACGACTCGCTCAGCCTCGAGGCGAACCACGAGCTCGCGCGAGAACACGTGCGCGCGGGACGCTACTTCCCGGCCCATGAGGCGTGGGAGACGGCGTGGAAGCAGGCACGCGGCACCGACGACGCCGAGTTCTTCAAGGGTCTCTCGCAGATGGGCGCAGGCTACGTACACCTGCTGCGTGGCAACGCACACGGAGCCAAGACGTTGCTACGCCGCGCCTCGCGCCGCGTCCATCCCTACCCCGACGGACACTACGGCATCGCCACGGCCGCGTTGTACGACAAGCTCGAGGCCGACGCCGCCGCGGTGGAGCGTGGGGACCTCGTGCCGGGTGAGGACGCCGTGTTCGACCGACCGTTCGTCTAGCCGTCCCCCCGGGTTGCCGTGTAAAATGTGCGCCAGATGGCGCAAGCGGAGACGAACGAGATCGAGTGGAAGGGCCGAACGGGGCCCTTCTCCTTGTCCGTGCGACGCGGCGTCTTCGCGCCGACGAGCACGAGCAAGACGCTCGCCGACGCCCTCGAGATCGACGCCGGCGACACCGTCATCGATGTGGGATGCGGCAGCGGCGTGCTGGCGTTCGTCGCGGCGAAGCTCGGAGCGAGGAAGGTTTACGGATGCGATCTCTCCGCCCCGGCCGTCGAGATGGCCGCGCGGAACGCGGATCGGCTGGGACTGAGCGATGTGTGCGAGTTCCGACAGGGCGACCTGCTCGATCCGATGCGCGACGTGCACGCCTCGGTGTTGATCGGCGACGTCTCGGGCATCCCGGACGATCTCGCCGCGATCTCGGGATGGTTCCAGGACGTGCCCGCGGGCGGGCCGACCGGAGCCGAGCTGCCGCGAAAGCTGCTCGAGACGATCGGCGACACCTTGCAGCCGGGTGGGCGCCTCTATCTTCCGACCGGGTCCCTGCAGGACGAGAACGCGATCCTCGCCGCCGCCAGGCGCGTCTTCGGCGACAACATCGAGCCGGTGCTCGAACGTACCTTCCCCCTTCCCGACCTCGTCGCGAAGGCGGCTGCAACCGCTCGGCTCATGAAGGAAGGTCTGCTGAAGCTCCACCAACGGGGCAGTCGCCTCCTGTGGGACCTTCGCGTCTGGCGCTGCGTCCGCGCTTGATCCCGCCTGCCGGGGCCCGAGGTCAGCGTCGATCCGACGGTTCGTCCGGCCGCAGCACCGCGACGGCTTCGACGTCGTAGCCGGCCTCACGCAGGTGGTCGGCGCCTCCGCGATCGATCGCGAGCACGATGCGCTCGACGATCACGCCCGACCCCGTGAGCACCTCGGCTGCGCGGCGCACCTGGTGCCCGGTCGTGCTGACGTCCTCGATCAGGCAGGTCCGTGCGCCCTCGGGCGCGTATCCCTCGACCTGCGACATGGTGCCGTACGCCTTCGGATCCTTGCGGACGACCGACACCGGCAGGTCGGTCTCGAGCGAGACGGCCGCGACCAGCAGCGTCGCGGCCCCCTCGGGGGCCGAAAGGTGATCGACACCCTCGGGCAGCAGCCC
>DASTBT010000122.1:0-19304 GCA_035711865.1 Actinomycetota bacterium | reverse complement strand
CGCGAGCCAGAACCGGTCCTCGCCCAGCCGGAGCAGCACCGGGTCGTTCACGATGCCGCCCCACGCGGTCGTGAGCAGCACGTACCGCGCCTGCATCACGTCGACCTGGGTCAGGTCGCGGCACGTGACCAGGTTCGTGAGCTCGAACGCGTCGCGCCCGCGGATCTCGATGCACCGTTCGACGCTGACGTCCCAGAGCGTGACGTCATGCAGCAACGCCTCGTACTCGGTGACGGGGTCGTCGTACAGCGTCGGGAGCAGCATGTGGTTGTACAGGCCCCAGCTCTTCGCCCCGTGCCGCCTGGTCGCCTCGAAGTACGGCGACTTCCGGTACCAGGGCTGGATGTAGAACGTGAACGTCTCCGACGTCATCGACCCTCCTCGCCTGCCGCGTGTGCGCCCCCGGGGACGATACCGGGCACCAGGGCCTCGGGGACCGCTCGGTCAGTTCATGGACGGGTCGCGAGGCATGAGCCGCAGCATCTCGTACCGGCGACCGAGCCGGCGGAGCACGTCCTCCCACAAACGGCCCGGCTCATCGTGGAACACGTCGTCGGGCAGCGCGGTCGTGGTGACCCAGCTGTCCTGTTCGAGCTCGGCTTCGAGCTGTCCCGGACCCCAGCCTGCGTAGCCGGCGTACACCCGAGCCCGTCGGATCGCCTCGCCGATGTCGCCGTCGGCCTCAGCCGGCAGGAAACCGATCGAGCCCATCGCGAGCACCTCAGCCCTTCCCGGGTCGATGAAGTCGGCCAGCACCACCACCGAGGCCGGCTCGACCGGCCCGCCGTCGAAGAGCTGCTCCTCGGGTTCGACGAGGCCCCCGAGCGGCGGCACCGCCTCGCGCACGGTGATGCCCAGCGGCTGGTTCAGCACGACCCCGACCGCTCCGTCGTCGTCGTGATGGCCGATCAACACGACCGTGCGCCGGAAGTTCGGATCGAACAGGTTCGAGTTCGAGATCAGCAGGTGTCCGGTGAGCGGTTCCACCACACCATCATGCAGTGCGGCGCGGCGATACGACCGGGGTCCCGTCAGCTCTTGGCGGGGATCTCCTTCTTGGGATCGAGGAACGGCAGCGGCGTGACCGTTGCGGTCATCGACCCGTCGGGTGAAGTGATCTCGATACGTGTGCCGTCGGCGGCCTTCTCGATCGGCACCCACGCGAAGCCCAAGTTGAACTCGAGCCGCGGGGAATACGAGGCGCTCGTGAGCCGGCCGATCTGCCGCCCGGCGCCGTCGACGACGGGCCAGAAGTCCTCGAGCCACATGCCGAGCGGCTCCCCGTCGATCCTCACGCCGACGAGCTTCTGCGACACGCCCTCGTCGCGGATGCGCTCGAGCGCTTTCCTCGAGACGAACTCGTTGTCGTTGTCGAGCTCGGCGAGCCGCTCGAGCCCCGTGACCTCGAACGGGTTGTTCGTGATGTCCATGTCGTTGCCGTAGTTGAAGATGCCGGCTTCCATGCGACGTTGGTCGCTCGGAGCGATCGCCTTCAGCTCGAACTCCTCACCGGCCGCCACGATCGCGTCCCACAGGTCGAGCGCGCGTGAGGAGTCGCGCAGGTACACCTCGTAGCCGAGCTCAGCGCTCCATCCGGTGCGCGACACGACGACCGGGATGCCGTCGAGCTCGGTCTGCTTGTGCCAGTAGTAGCGCTGGTCGGCGGCCTCGTCGCCGAAGAGCTTGCGGATCAGCGGCTTCGACAACGGTCCCTGGATCTGCAGCGGCGACACGTCGGGCTCGCGGATCTCGACGTCCATGTTCGCGAACGCCTGCACACCGAGCGCGTAGAGCAGCGCGTCGCTGTCGGCGAGCGAGAGCCAGAAGTGGTCCTCTGCGAGCTTCAGCAGGATCGGGTCGTTCACGATGCCGCCGTCGGGCGCGCAGAGCAGCACGTACTTGCATTGTTCGGGTTGGGTCTGCGACAGGTCGCGCGGGGTGAGCAACTGCGTGAACCGCGCCGCGTCGGGGCCGGTGATCTCGACCTGGCGCTCGACCGCGACGTCCCAGAGCGTCACCTTCTCGACGAGGTGCCAGTACTCCTTGATGTCGTCGTCGTAGAGGGTCGGGATCAGCATGTGGTTGTACAGATCCCAGCTGGTGCAGCCGGCTTCCACGGTGCGTTGGAAGTACGGAGACTTCTTGTACCAGCTCGCGAAGTAGAACGGGAACGACGAGTTCTGCTCGACCATCGGGGTGGTCATCCTTTCCGTCGGAGTCGGCCGCCGCGGCGATCCTTCTTGATCTCGCGGACCATGTTGTAGGCGGGGATGCCGCAGACGCCACCCCCGGCATGCGTCGCGCTCGAGCATTGATAGAGCCCGCGGATCGGGGTGCGGTAGTCGGCGTAGCCGGGCGCGGGGCGCATGTGGAACAACTGCTCGGCGCTGAGCTCCCCGTGGAAGATGTTCCCGCCGATCAGCCCCCACTCCTGCTCCATCTCGAAGGGCCCGATCACCTGCCGATGCAGCACCGAGTCGGCCAAGCCGGGCGCGAGCTCGTCGTAGCCGGTGATCACGCGGTCCGTGTACGCCTCGAGCTCGGCCTGGTGCGGCTCCTCGCTCCACTCATGGGGAACCCACTGGGTGAACAGCGACACGACGTGCTTGCCCTCGGGCGCGAGCGTGTGGTCGTACACGGTGGGCATCACGCCGTCGCTGAACGGCGCGGTCGCCGGCTCCCCGGCCCGCGCCTGCTCGAACGCCTTCTCGAGGTAGGCGATGGAATGGGCAAGCTCGAACCCGCCCGTCAGATCGGTGAGCTCGGGCATCGCGGTGAACACCGGCGCGCGGTCGAGGGCGGCGTTGATCTTCACGACGCCGCTGCGCGTTTTCCAGTTCTCGATGTCGTCGAGGAACTCGGCGGGGAGGTCGACGCGGTCGATCTGCTCCAGGAACGTGATCTTCGGGTGGATGGCGGTGACCACGAGCGGCGCCCGGAGCTCCTCCCCCGAGTCGAGCACGACCCCCGTCGCTGCGCCGTCCTCGACCAGGATGCGCGCGACCCTCGCCCCGGTGCGGATCTCCGCGCCGTGGGATCGCGCGCTCAAGGCGATCGCGTCGCTCACGGCGCCCATGCCGCCTTCGGGCACCGCCCACGAGCCGAGGTGACCGTCGCCGACGTCGCCGATCGAGTGGTGGGCCATCACGTAGCCCGTGCCCGGCTCGTAGGGCCCGGCCCACGTGCCGATCAGCCCGTTCAGCGCCATCACGGTCTTGACCTGGTCGGATTCGAAGAACCGGTCGAGCAGGTCGACGACCGACATCGTCATCAGCCGCGTCGCGTCGGCGAGGCCGCGAACGTCGAGGCCGCGGAAGCGCCACGCGAGCCGGAGCTGCTCCGTGAGGTCGGCGGGCCTCAGCGACCCCAGCGACGGAGGCGTGGTCATCAGCAGGGGCCCCAACACGTCGGCGAGGCCGCCGATCCACGCGTCCCAGCGCTCGATCGCGTCGGCGTCGCGCTTGGAGAACTGCGCGAACGAGTCGTAGTTCCGCTGCGCGTCGTCGTCGTACTGCACGATGCAACGTCCGTCGGGGAACGGCAGGAAGTACGGGCCGACCGGCGTCGCCTTGTATCCATGCCGCTCGAGCTCGAGGTCGCGCAGGATCGTGTCGGGCATCAGGCTCATCACGTAGCTGAGCGTGGTGACCTTGAACTCGGGCGCCTCGGGCCAGGGGGCCATCGTGTCGGCGGCACCCCCGACCTTGTGACGGGCCTCCAGCACCACGGTGTGGGCGCCGGCCTTCGCCAGGTAAGCCGCGGCGACGAGCCCGTTGTGGCCAGCCCCCACGACGATCGCGTGGTAGCCGTTCGTGGACGACATCGCTCCCCTTTCGGCGGCCGTCTCCGGCCGCTCTCGGAGGCTCACGATACTCCTGAACGGCTATTCAACTCAACTGCCGGCGTTCCCCGCCGGACGCCGAGCACTGCCGGTCACGCAGGGCTCGTGGGTTGACCGTCCGTTCAGGGACGGACGCCGGTTACCCGGTACAGACGCCACGTCCCGGGGACGCCTTTCAGCTCGTGCTCTCCGACGTCTTCGAAGGTGAGCCCGGAGCCTGCGGCGAGGTCCTTGACGGTGGAGGTGACGAGCACCTCGTTGGCACCGGCAACGGCCGAGACGCGGGCGCCGATGTGCACCGCGATCCCGCGGACCTGCTTGCCGGCACGCTCCACCTCACCGGTATGCACACCCGCCCGGACCTCGAGCCCGAGCTCACGGATCCGCTCGCCGATCGCCAGCGCGCACCGGACGGCACGCGCCGGCCCGTCGAACGTCGCGAAGAACCCGTCGCCCGCGGTGTCGACCTCGACGCCGTCATGGACAGCGAGCTCCTCGCGGACGATCGCGTCGTGACGTTCGAGGAGCGCCAGCCATTCCGCGTCTCCGAGCTCCGCGGCGCGGTGGGTGGAATCGACGATGTCGGTGAACAGCACCGTGGCGAGCGCTCGACCCGGGTCGGGCCTCCTGCGCTCACCGGTCATGAACTCCTGGATCTCGTCGAGCACGGCGTCCGCGTCGCCGATCCAGGGGAACGCGTCGGCCCCGTCCAACTCCACGAGCTTGGCCTCCGGCATGCGTTCGGCGATGAACCGCGAGCTCTCGACCGGAAGCGCCTTCGTTCCCGTTCGGAACAGGACGAGCGTCGGGACGCGGATCGACGGCAACAGATCGCGGAGGTCGAGCTCGGAAAACATGCGCTGATCCTGGTACCAGGCCTCCACCGTGCCAGCCAGCGCCGAGAGCGCTTCCATCACGGCAATCTTCTCCTCGTCGCCGCTCCACGACGGGGCGTAGTCGCGCGTGAATCGCTCGGCCCAGGACCGGAGGTTCGTGACCCGCCTGATCGCACCGAGGTTCGCGTCGACGGCGTCGGCTCTCGGTTCCCACGGGAGGTCGTCGGACCAGTGCCAGCTGGGTGAGGCGCTCCACAGGATCAGTCGCTCGAATCGGTCGGGGTGTGTCGCCGCAGCGAGCATCGCGATGAACGCCGTTTCCGACGCCGCGAACAACACCGCCGGGGAGGCGTTCGCGGTCTCCATGACGACGAGCAGGTCGTCCACGAGCTCCTCGAGGGTCGGTGCCTGGCCCGGGGGAAGCCGATCGGAACAGCCCATCCCACGACGGTCGGTGATGACCAGCCGCGAGAAGGACGTGAGCCGCTCGATGAAACGGGCGTGCTCGGGGATGAACCAGTTCCCGACCACGTTCGGTGTCTCCATCGGGAGGTAAATCAGGTCCTTCGGACCGGATCCGACGACCTGGTAGGCGAGCGTGAAGTCGCCGTTCTTCGCGTACTGGACGCTCGGGATGACGGTCAACAGCTCACCAACGAGCTCGATCGTCGTCCGCTCACCCGCGCGATACTAAGGTATCGGCGGTTCGAGCTCGCCGCGGCGTCGGGCCGCCGACGACCCCATCCGCGCCCGTTCGTGGTGCTCGTGCCCGAGCGGCCCCACGAGCACGAGCGACGCGGCGAGGCAGCTCAAGCCTCCGATGACGTACGCGCCGCGCGGGCCGATCGAGTCGACCACCTCGCCGCCGAACGCGAACGACAGGGCGAGCGCGATCAGGATCGCCGACTCGCTCGCGCCGATCACCCTGCTTCGCACATGGTCGGGTGTGCGCCGCTGCAGGATGCCCTGCTCGGCGACTCCCCCGATGCCTTCCCCGGTCCCGGCGCCGACCATCAGGCCCACGGCGAGCGGGAGCCACGGCGCGATGCCGATCAGGCCGAGACACAGGCCCACGCCGGCGACGCCCCAGATCAAGGCCCTCGCCTCGTATCGCTCCCGCAGGTACCGCTGGGCGAGGAAGGAGCCGAGCGCTGCGCCTCCACCCCAGCCCGCGTTGAGCAGCCCGTAGCCGATCGACCCCGCCCCGAGCTCGTCGGCGAGCGCGACCTCGGCCACCAAGGTGAAGCCCGCACCCAGCAGCAGCACGACCCACGCGAGCGTGATCGCCCGCAGCACGCGATCGCGCAGCAGGAACACGACGCCGTCGCGCAGGCTGCCGAATCGGTCGTCCTCTCCGCGCTCTCCCGAGAACGACCCCGGGGTCGTTCCGATCAGCCAGGCCGAGCTCGCGAACGACACCGCGTTCAGGCCGAAGACCCAGTATCCGGCGACCTGCAGCTGATCCGGCGTGGAGTCGGGTGCGAGCACGGCGACGAGCACGCCACCCAGGATCGGCCCCACGAGGTTCCCGATGTTCCGCCCGACCGCGACCATGCCGTTCGCCCAGGTCAGGTCCCCGGGGTCGACGAGGTTCGGGACCGCGGCGGCCGAGACCGACCAGATCGGCGACTCGAGCGTGGCCGTGACGAACGCCATGACGAGCAGCTGCCCCGGCGTCTCGGCGAACGCGAGGCCGACGAAGCCGGCCGCGGCCGCGAGATCTGCGATCACGAGCACCTTCCGACGGTCGAACCGATCGCCGAGCGCGCTGCCCAGCGGCGCGAAGAGGCCGTGCGCCCCGAACGTGAGCAGCACCGTCCACGACACCCATCGTGACTCGCCGGTCAGCTGGAACATGATGTAGGCGAGCGCGGCGAACGCCGCCCCGCTGCCGGTCAGCGAGATCAACCGAGCCGCCGCGAGCCGGCGGACGGCCGCCCGCTCGCCTGTCGACGGCTCGTGGCGAGGCTCCGGGACGGCGCTGCTCGGGGTCTGGCTCATGAAGCTGGGCTCCTTGCGAGGTGGTGCGGGCGGGTGCCTGGAGGTGGTGCGCTACCGCGGGGAGCGCGGCCCGGCGAGGGCACGCGCACCGGCCGCATCACCGGTGATCAGGAACGTCCGCTTCATGATGCGCAGGACGCTACCACAGCGGTCTCACGCCGGCGGAAGCGTGACCGTTCGCAGCTGCTGGGCCTCGATCTCGCCAGCGACCCGCTCGAGGACGGCCGGCGGCGCCTCGGTGTCGACCGTGAGGCACATCAGCGCGTCGCCGCCCTCGGCCTTGCGGCCGACGTCCATCGTGGCGATGTTGATGTCGTGCTCGCCGAGCAGGGTGCCGACCTTCCCGATGATGCCGGGGCGGTCGAGGTAGGTGAAGAACACCATGTGGCCCGCCGGTGTGACCTCGATCTCGAAGCCGTTGACCTGGGTCACGCGGCCGTGATCGCGGCCGAGCACCGAGCCGGAGACCGTCACCGGGTCGCCGTCGGTCTCGGCGCGCAGCGAGATCGAGCTCACGTAGTCCTGCGAGACGGTCGAGCGCATCTCGCTCACCGTGAGACCGCGATCGCGCGCGAGCATCGGGGCGTTCACGAACGAGACCGGCTCGTTCACCGTGCGCCCCAGGATCCCCTTGAGGATCGCGAGGGTCAGCACCCGCGTATCGGATTCCGCGATGCGACCGAGGTAGGACGCCACGATCGAACGCACGCCTCCCTCGGCGAGTCCCGCCGTGAGCGCCCCGAGCCGCTCGGCGAGCGGCACGAACGGCCGGACGACCTCGGTGACCTCGGCGCCCGCCGAGACGTTCACGGCGTACGGGACGAACTCGCCCGTGAGGGCGAGCCGAACCATATCGGCCACCGTCGTGCCGGCCTTGTCCTGGGCCTCCTTCGTCGAGGCACCGAGGTGGGGCGTGACCACCACCGACGCGAGCCCGAACAGCGGCGAGTCGGTCATGGGTTCGGCCGCGAAGACGTCGAGCGCCGCCCCGCCGAGGTGGCCGTCCTCGATCGCTTTGGCGAGCGCCTCCTCGTCGACGATGCCACCGCGGGCGGTGTTGATGAGCCGCGCCCCCTGCTTCATGAGCCGCAGCTCGTGCTCGCCGATCAGGCCCTCGGTCTCGGGCGTGAGCGGAAGATGGATCGAGACGAAGTCGGCCTGCACCAGCAGTGCCTCGAGCGAGGGCATCGCGTCGACGCCCATCTCCTTGGCACGGTCTGCGCTCACGTAGGGGTCGTACGCGATCACGCGCATGCCGAACCCGGCCGCGCGCTGGGCCACGAGCGTCCCGACCCGCCCGAGCCCCACGACGCCCAGGGTCTTGCCGGCGAGCTCGACGCCTTCCCACGCGGAGCGCTCCCACGAACCTGCCTTGAGCGCCGCGTGCGCCTGCGGCGTGTTGCGTGCTTGGGCGAGCAGCAGCGCCATGGCCTGTTCCGCCGCGCTGATCACGTTGGACTGGGGAGCGTTCACGACCATCACTCCTCGCCGTGTCGCGGCCTCGACATCGACGTTGTCGAGGCCGATCCCGGCACGGGCGACGACCTTCAAGTTCGGAGCGGCCGCGAGCACGTCGTCGGTCACCTGCGTCGCGCTGCGGATGATCAGGGCGTCGTAGGGAGCGATCTCGGCGGCGAGGTCGCCGTTCGCGAGATCGGTCCGTTCGTCGACCTGGAAGTCGGCCCGCAACAACTCGAGCCCCTGGGGCGACAGCGGCTCCGTGACGAGGACCCTCACGAGCCGGGTGCCTTCACGACGGACGTGCGTCCATGAACGCGGTCTCCGCGGCGGCCACCGACGCCCCGCGCTTCACGGGATGCCCGAGCAACTCGAGCGTCATCTCGAGCGCCGCCAGCCCCCGGATGATGTCGAGCTCACCGAAGTACCCGAAGTGCCCGATGCGGAAGACCTTCCCCTTCAAGGGGCCCTGTCCGGGGGCGAGCACGCACCCGTACTCGGACCGGATCGTGTCGCAGATCGTGTCGGCGTCGGCGGACTCAGGCGCGCGGATCGCGGTGACGGTCCAGTTGTCGTCGAGCCCCTCCCCGAACAGGTCGAGGCCGAGGGCCTTCACGCCTTCCTTCACGGCTCGCGAGAGCATCTGATGGCGTCGCATCGCGGCGTCGATGCCGTCCTGGAAGTAGAGATCGAGCGCGACCTGGAGCCCCTGCATCACGCTGATCGCGGGCGTCCACGGATTCTCGGGATGCGGGAGGTCGGCGAAGCGCTTGTACGTCGCCCAATCGAAGTAGAAGCGGGGGTTGGTCGCGGTGCGCGATGCCTCCCAGGCGCGCGCGCTGATCGCGGCGAACGCGATGCCCGGCGACGCGCTGAGCGCCTTCTGCGAGCCACCGATCGCGACGTCGATGCCCCACGCGTCGAACTCGAACGGCACGGCGCCCAGCGAGGACACGACGTCGACCACGACCATCGCGCCCGCCTCGTTCGCGACCCGGGCCAGCTGCTCGACCGGCTGGATCACACCGGTCGAGGTCTCGGAATGGGTGAGCAGCACCGCCTTGACGGGGTGTTGGGCGAGCGCGGCTGCGACCTCGTCGGGGCTGATGCGCTCCCCCCACTCGTGGTCGACCGTGCGAACGGTGAGCCCGAACGTCTCGGCGAGCGCCTTGAACCGCTCCGCGAAGAACCCGGCGAGGGGCACGAGCACCTCGTCGCCGGGTGAGAAGCAGTTCGCGATCGCCGACTCGAGCCCGCCGGTGCCGCTCGACGTCATCAACACGACGTCGGCGGTCTCGGTGCGGTACAGCTCCTTCAATCGGCCCGTCACCTCGCGCATGATCGCGCCGAAGCCCGGCCCCCGGTGATACACGAGGGGGCTGCCCTGGGCGAGCAGCACCTCGGGCGGGATCGGCGTGGGTCCGGGGGCCAAGATGATCTCGGGCCTGTTCACGGTGCGGATCGGCTCCTCGCGGGTGGTCGTCGGGGTGTCGTGAAGGGCGCGAAACCTCAGCCTAGCAGGGGCGTGAGCGGCCCCCGGCGAACGCGCGGCGGGAGCACGATTCCGCAACCGGCGCGCACGGCAAGGATGCGCAGGTCCGTATCATCATGCGGGCGCTCCGCGGGGCGCCACCTGCAGAGATGGCGACCCTCCGGCTGTTGTTCAAGCGGTTCGTGGCCCAGCGATCGCTGGGGCTGGCCGTCGTCGTCACGCTCGCCTTCACGATCGGCGTGTTGGTGGCAGGGCCGATCTATGCGGACTCGGCCCGCGAAGCGATCCTCACGTCGTCGTTCGCCAACGAGACCGTCAACGTCAGGAACGCACGACTGCAGGTGTTCGGTGGAACGGAGTTCGACTGGACCACGGCCGACCAGGCGATCGAAGAGGCGCTCGCCGGCGTGCCGGCCGACGCCGTGGTGTCGCAGGGCCTCGGCACGGTGAGGCTGAACGGTGTCGACGGGCCCTCGGTGCCGTTCCTGTTCCGCGACGGCGCGTCCGAACATCTCGAGATCCAGGGCGAGGCGCCCGGAGCCGGCGACGTCGCCCTGTCGGCCGGCATGGCCGGACCGCTCGGGATCGGTCCCGGCGAACAGATCGTCGTCGTCGGCCCCAATGATCAGACCCGTGCGCTGACCGTCTCCGGCACGTACGACACGCCGAGCCGTGAGGACCCGTTCTGGTACGGCACCAGGAGCCCCTTCCCCGCGCCCGACTCCACCGATCCGGCGCCGCTGCTCGTCGACCGCGCGACCTACCTCGATACCGCGCTCCGGCTCGGACTCACGAACGAGTACACGTGGGACGCCTTCCTCGCTCTCGAGGGGGTCCCGTTCGATCGGGCGTCGCAGATCCCGGGCGAGCTGGCGGCCGTCGAGGAGATGGTGCGGGAGGAGCCTCAACTGTCGTCCGCTCGGTTGGCGACCGGACTGGGCACGTTGTTCGATCTCGTCGACCTTCGGGTCCAGAACCTGCGCGTCCCCATCCTGCTGGTCGTGTTCCAGATCGGGGCCGTCACGCTGGCCGTGCTGGCCGGGGTCGGGGCGCTGGCACTGGCGCGTCAGACGTTCGAGCTCGCCGTGCTCCACAGCCGCGGCTTCACGAGGCGCACGCTCATCGCCGTGCAGAGCGCCCAGGCGATCCTCTGCGCGATCGTGGCCTATCCCCTCGGGCTGTTGCTGGGCCTCGGCCTCGCGAAGCTCGCCGGCCGATTCAACGGCGAGCAGCTCCCCGGGGTCACCTTCCCGGCCCGCTTGAACGAGGGGGCCCTCTGGCTCGGCATCGCCGTGGCCCTGACCGGGGCCCTCGTGCTCGTCGCGTTGTCATTGCCGGCCGTGTCCCGCACCGTGATCGAGGAGCGCCAACGTGCGTCCCGCGAGGACCGACCGCTGCTCTCGCGTGTGCCGGTCGAGCTGATCGTGCTTCCCCTCGGGATCTTCGCGTTCATCCAACTGCGGAACGGCACCAAGCCGCAGGTGGGCGAGGGCGCGATCGAACCGTTCGTGCTGGCCGCACCCACGCTGCTGCTGTTCGCCGCATCGTTCGTTGCGCTGCGCCTGCTGACGTTCGTGCTGCACAGGTTGGACAGCGCCATCGGGCGTTCCCGGCGCCTTCCCACCTACCTCGCCGGGCGGCGCCTCGGACGATCCCCCGGAACCGGGTCCGCTGCCGCATTGCTCTTGCTGCTGTCGATGGGCCTGCTCGTGATCGCGACGTCGTACCGGGCGATCGTCGTACGCAACCACTCGGACGCCGCGCACGTCCAGATCGGCGCCGACTGGCGCGTGAGCGCCAGCCCCCCGGATCAGGCGCTCACCGCGGTGGATCAGATGCCACCGCAGACGATGGCGGTCGTCCGCACCGATCCGAGCTTCAGGGAGACGAGCTTCTCGCTCCCCCCGACGGCCCTGGGCATCGACCCGGAGCGGTACGAGGAGGCGGGATGGTGGCGCGACGACTTCTCCGAGACGCCGATCGAGGAGATCCTGCGGAGCATCGACGCCGATCCCATCGGACTGCCCGTGCCCCAGGGCGCGACCCAGCTCACGATGACCGTCGGGTCGGTCGGCACGGTCGAGGGGATGACGGTACAGGCGACCTCGATCGCATCCGGCGGCGACATCAGCACCGGCGCGCAGCCACTCGAGGCGGACTCCCAGGCCGTGTCACTGCCGCTTCCCGATGCAAAGCGTCTGCTGTCGATCACGTTCGCGGCCGACACGGGGACCGACATCCCGGACAGGATCTCCGTTGCGATCGACGACGCCGCTCTCGACGGCCAGCCGCTCGATCTCGGCGCGTGGCGGCCCACGACCTGGCGCGGCAGCTCGGGATCGGTTCGAGCGGGCGGGGACGGCTCGGTCCGGTACGTCTTCAGCCCGGGCGCAGGCAGCGTCGTCGGCGGACTCCTGCCTTCCGCTCCTGCCCTGCCCGCGCTCGTCTCGGACCACTTCGTCGGCGATACGGGCGGGCCGGTCGATGTCGCGCTCACCGGCCAGCAGCTGCAGGTCGAGCCGATCGCCGTGGCGAGCCAGTTCCCGGGCATCGTGCCGAACGCCCCGTTCGTGGTCGTCTCCACCCGGGGACTCCTCGAACGGCAGTTCTCGATCCCCGAAGCCGGGGTGAGCCTCAACGAGGTGTGGGCGAACACCGCGGAGGATCCCTCGCCGCAGCTACGGGAGGCGGGATGGACGCCGGGTGTGGTGAACGCCACCGCACCGATCGAGGGGCTGCTCGCCCAGCTGCCACAGTCCCTGGCCGTCGGCTTGAACTTCACGGCCGCGGTCGCCGGCGTCGGCCTCGTGATCGCCGGTGTGGCGGCGGGCCTCTACTTCACGATGCGACGGCGGGACTACGAGTTCGCCGCGCTGCGGGCCATGGGCACCCAACGCCGCCAGATCCGTATGACCCTCGTGCTGGAGCAGGCCGGGCTGCTGGGGTTCGCCCTTGCCGCCGGCCTCGGCATCGGGTACTGGCTGCTGCGGCTCGTGATGCCGTACGTGGACACGAGCCTCGGGGTCTCATATCCCGCCCCCGTGCTCGTGCTCGACTGGCCGGCGCTCGCCGCCGCCGCGATCGCGATCGTGGTCGCGAGCGCGCTCGCGATCGGTGCGGCGTTGCGGACCTTGATGCGATCGTCGGTCACGGGCGTGCTGCGAGGTGAGGCGGAATGACGATGGTGAGCCCGGGCATCTTCGCTCCGACGGAGCGTGAGGTCCTGATCCGCTTCCGACAGGTGTACAAGGTCTACCGTGTCGCGGAGACGGGGGTGGTCGCCCTCGGCGGTATCGACCTCGACATCGCTCCCGGCGAGTTCCTCGCGATCGTGGGCCCGAGCGGCTCGGGCAAGTCGACGATCCTCAATCTGATCGGCGGTCTCGACCGCTCCTCCGCGGGGTCCGTCGAGGTCGAAGGTCGGGACCTCGGCCTGCTCGACATCGACGAGCTCACCGACTACCGGGCCGAACGGATCGGCTTCGTCTGGCAGGGCACGGCGAGGAACCTCGTGCCCTACCTCACCGTGCGGGAGAACGTGCGACTGCCGGGGGCGGTCGATCCTCACCGCGATCATGCGGAGCGCCGCGACGCCGAGGACCTCCTGCGCCTCGTGGGGCTCGGAGAGCGGACGCGCCACACCCCCGGCATGCTCTCCGGGGGCGAACAGCAACGCGCCGCCATCGCGGTGGCGCTCGCGAACACGCCGGCGATCCTGCTCGCCGACGAGCCGACCGCCGAGCTCGACTCCGAGAGCGCCGCGACCGTGCTCGACGCGTTCCGCGCCGTCAACCGGGAGTTCGGGGTCACGATCGTGATGGTGACCCACGACCTCGCGGCGGCCAGGGAGGCCCATCGGCGGATCCGGGTTCGCGACGGCCGCGTGTTGCACGAGGGCGCGGCGATGGAGCCTGTCGCCCGCGACGGCAGGGTGCGCCTTCCCGACGAGGCCGTGGCCGCACTCGGCGACGGCGAGCTGGAAGCCGAGATCGGGGCCGACGAGGTCCGGCTGCGACGGCGGAGCGACACCGGCCATGCCTGAGATCGACGACCTCCGCGCGAGGTGGGGCCGTCCGCCGGACAGTGAACGGCCGGAGGGGTCTCGATCGGTGACATCGGCCGAGGCCGGCGGCCGTGAGCCGGTCCCCTCACGGACCGCGCCGCTCCTGGAAGGAGAGGGCATCGTGCGAACCTATCCCGGCGGACGAGGCGTGCTCGCGGTGCGCGGCGCGTCCCTCGCCCTCGCTCCCCGGGACTTCGTGGCCCTGATGGGTCCCAGCGGATCGGGGAAGACGACGTTCATCGGAGCGCTGAGCGGGCTCGATGCCCCCGACGCGGGAGCGGTCCGTTGGAAGGGAGAGCCGGTCCTGGCGATGTCACGAGACGAGCGGACGGCCTTGCGCCGGACCGGCATGGGGATCGTGTTCCAGTCGTTCGGGCTCCTGCCGACGCTGTCGGCCGTCGAGAACGTCGAGCTGCCGCTACGCGTGATCGGCACACCGCTCGACGATGCGAGGGACCGGGCGAACGCATGGCTCGAGCGGCTCGGCCTCGCGGATCGCTCGGACAACCGCACGTTCGAGCTGAGCGCCGGCCAGCAGCAGCGGGTGGCCGTCGCGCGAGCCCTGATCGCCGAGCCCGAGGTCGTGCTCGCCGACGAACCGATCGCCGAGGTCGACACCCAGAACGCGGACCTGATCCTCGCGGCCCTGTGGGATGTGATCGGCCGGGGTGGCGCCGTGCTCGCCGCGACCCACAACCCCGAGGCGCTGCGCTACGCGAACAAGGTGGTGCTCTTCCGCGACGGCACGATCGAGGCGGAAGGCTCCCCCGACCAGCTCGCCGGGCACCTCACGACGGACTGACCGGCTGGGCAGGAACCTCAGAACCGCAGCGACTTCCAGATGTCGTCGCCTCGGTCGACCGCCGCGTCGGGATCGAGCTCGACGGGCAGGGGGCGCTCACCGGGCTCGCGTCGCAGGACCCGGTCGAGCAGCGTGCGGACAGTGCCGGGCTTCGCCACCGCCGCCGCGATGCGGTCCCGCCGCGTCTCACGGATGCGGCGTTGCAAATCGAGGTCTCAGGTGGGGTGGCCGATCGCGGGGCCGCCGATGTGCACCGCTCAGCCCTTCCCCGGGACGAGCGTCCGAAGATCGACGTCGGGATCGACGAGCGCGGCGGGATCGGGCCCGATCTGGGCCGAGATCAGCCCGAACGAGCGGCGGACGTCGCGCTTCCAGTCGAGGCTCACCGTCGAGCGGACGATGCCGGCCTCGTCGAGCAGGAACGCGCAGAACGACCGGTCCTCGATCGAGCCGCGAACGACCATGCGCTCCCAGGTCGCGGCGAACCCCGCCATCTGGACCTGCGAGTCGTACTGGTCGCTCCAGAACCAGTGTGGATCGTCGAAAACGGCCCCGGCGCCGAGCATATTCCGAGCGGCCGCCTCCCCCGTCTTGATCGCGTTGTCGAAGTGCTCCACGCGGATCGGCCCGAACACCGGATGTTCGTGGCGGGCGACGTCGCCGGCCGCGTACACCCCTGGCACCGACGTCTCCAGGGTCGGCCCCACCGGGATGCCTCCGCCCTGATCGAGCCCGGTGCCGGCCATCAGCTCGACGCTGGGCTCGGTGCCGACCCCGACGATCGCCACGTCGGCGTCGATCCGCCTCCCGCCGCTCGTGAGCACCGACTCGAGTCGCCCGTCGCCTTCGAAGCTCGCCACCGCCTCGTTGAAGAGCATCCGCACCCCGTGGTCGCGGTGGATCCCCTCGAGCGCTCGCCCGATCTCTCGGCCGAGCACTCGGTACAGCGTGGTCTCGAAGACCTCGACGACGGTGACGTCGTGGCCGAGCGCCCGCATCGACGCCGCGACCTCCGCGCCGATGAACCCCATGCCGACGCAGACGATGCGAGCGCCGCCGGACGCCGCTTCCTTGATGCGCTCCGCGTCGGCGACCGTGCGCAGGTCGGAGACCCCGGGCAGCGAGGCGCCCGGCACGTCGAGCCTCCTGTTGCGGCTGCCCGTCGCCACGAGGAGCGCGTCGTGCCCGATGCGCTCTCCCCCCGCCAGCACGACCTCACGACCGGCCACGTCGATCTGCACCGCCCGGGCGCCGAACCGCGTCTCGACCTCGTGATCGGCGTACCACGCTTCCTCCCGCACGTACTGCTCCTCGAAGGGCTGCTCGCCGCGGAGGAACTCCTTCGAGAGCGGCGGGCGTTCGTACGGCGGGACCGGCTCGGCACCCACGAGCACGACGCGCCCGTCGAACCCCTCGTCACGGAGCGTGGCCGTCGCGGTCGCACCCGTGAGCGAGGCGCCGACGATCACGAACGTGCGATCCGGCGTCACGAGGGAGCCTTCAGGCTTCGATCCGCAGGTCGCCGCCCTCGCCGGAGACCGGGTAGGTGGCGATCGGCTCGGTGGCCGGGCCATTGACGACGGCACCGGTCACCATGTCGAAGATGCTGCCATGGCACTCGCACTCGATCGTGGTGCCGTCGATCTCACCGCCGAGCGACAGATTGCACCCACGGTGCGTGCAGATGTCGCTGAACGCGTGCAGCTCGCCGTTCACCCGCGATACGGCGACCTGCGCGCCGCTCACGTCGAACGCGGACGCGTCTCCCTCGGCGATCTCGTCGGCCTTCCCGACCGTGATCCACTCGGCCACCGGCGCACCTCCCTCGGTCGTTCGCGCCCACGCGAGCGCGCATCCACAGAGCTTACGCCGCAACCGCGAAACGCCGGCATCGCGTCACCGAGGGGGCGGCGGCAGCGGGGGGGCGCGGTCGTCGGCCGCGGCTCTTGCCCGCGCGCGGAGCACCGTGCCGACGCCCAGCACCGCGTAGAACGCCGCCAGCAGCAGGATGCCCGTCCGGAAATCGATCGGCAGCAGCGCGGGAGCGAACGCGCCCGCAACCCATGCGAGCTGGAACAGCGCCTCGTACCGAACGAACACTCGCCCCTGGGCACCGGGAGGCGCGTACCGTTGCATCAGGCTCTGGAACGCGAGCCGCCCGAACTCCGTGGTCGCACCGGCCACGAGCGCGAAGACGGTGAGCAGCGGCAGGCCGAACAGCTCGAACGCGAGCACGGCTCCGATGCACGCCGCGCTCACGGAGGCAACGACGACGGCTTCCTCACGGGTGGAGCGGGGAACCCGAGGCGCGACGACGTCGGCCACGAACGTGCCCACCACGGCCGCCCCGGCGAGCACCGCGAACCAGTAGACGGGCGCCTCGTCCTGACGGAGCGAGAACGCGAGCAGGAAGAGCAGGAACCCGCTCGCCGCCCGCATGCCGACCGCACCCACGGCCGGCACGGCGAGCTCGGGAACGGCCCCACGGCGAGCGGCCTTCGGTCGCCGGGCCGGGGGCGTGCCCGGATGCGGCAGCCGCAGCGTGAGCAACGCCGATCCCGCGTACACCACGGCGGCTGCATAGAGCGCCGCGGGTGCGTCGCCGAAGCGGACCGCGCCGAACGCGATCGGCGCGGCCAGGATCGCCCCCACGGCACCCAGGCGACCGAGCCGGGCGTTCGCCTGCATCAGGCCGTCCCCTCGACCCGCGTACGCGATCGTGAGTCCGTTCTTCGTGATGCCGTGCACCTTCGAGAGCACGAGCAGCGCGAGCGCCGCCGGGAACAGCACCAGGGTGTCGAATCTGGGAGCCGCATAGATCGCGATCGCGAACCGACCGGCCGCCGAGACGAACGCGATCAACCGCCGCGGCCCCGCTCGGTCGAGCAGTGGCACGAGCAGCGGTCCCGCGAGCGCGAGCGGAACCATCGTCAGGCCCAGGTAGGCGGCCACCCGGATCTTGGCCTCGCCGACCGGGAGCGAGAAGAACACCGAATCGGCGAGCGCGATCGCGAGCATCGCATCGCCGGCAACGCTCGTGAAGTGGTTGAGCGCGTAGCTGTCGATCGGATCGGTCGAGCGCCACATCCGCACGAACGGGTGCACCGCACCACGCGCCAGGCTCGAGAGGCCGAACAGCACCAGCTGCCAGACCGGGATGCGGTTCGGGCGGCCGCCGGGGGCATGCACCGGCGACGCGCCCTCAGCCCTGCAGGCGCTCGCGCAGCAGCTGCTGCGCGAGCTTGGGGTTCGCCGATCCCCCCGAGGCCTTCATGACCTGTCCCACGAGGAACCCGACCACGCTCTCGTTCCCGTCGCGGAACTTCTGCGCCGCCTCGTCGTTGGCGGCGAGCACCTCGTCGACGATGACCCCCAGCTCCCCGCTATCGGAGACCTGCCGCAGGCCCTTCCGTTCGACGATCGCCTCGATCGGGTCCCCCGTCTCGGCCGCTTCCTCGAGCGCCTGCTTCGCGCCGGCGCCGCCGATCGTGTCGTCGGCCAGGAGGCCGAGCAGGTCGGCCAGGTGCCGCGGCGTCACTCGGGCCGCAGCATCCATCCCGTGCTTGTTGGCGAGGCCCGCCAGGTCCTGCGTGATCCAGTTCGCGGCGGCGGCCGGCTCGGCGCCCAGAGCGACCGTCTCCTCGAACAACGCCGAGGCCGCACGGTCCCCGACCAGCACGCGAGCGACCTCGGGCTTCAGTCCGTGCTCGACCGCGTATCGCTCGCGTCGGGCCCTCGGCAGCTCGGGGAGCGCCGCCCGCAGCTCATCGATCCATTCCGTCGACGGCTCGATCGCCGGGATGTCGGGCTCGGGGAAGTACCGATAGTCGAAGGCTTCCTCTTTGGAACGCATCGACGCGGTCGCTCCGGCGTCCTCGTTCCAGTGGCGGGTCTCCTGCACGATCGGCTCGCCGCCCTCGAGCGCCTTCGTCTGCCGCGAGATCTCGAAGGCGAGGGCCCGCTCGAGCGAGCGCACGGAGTTCATGTTCTTGATCTCGACCTTCGTGCCGAGCTCCGTCGCACTCGCCGGACGCAGGGAGACGTTCGCGTCGCACCGCAGCGAGCCTTCCTCCATGCGCACGTCGCTCACGTCGAGCGATTCGAGCGTCGCGCGCAGCTCGCGCAGGTAGGCGGCCGCCTCATCGGGCGAGCGGATGTCGGGCTCGCTCACACACTCCACGAGCGGCACGCCCGCACGGTTGAAGTCCACGAGCGCTGCATCGGCGTCGTGGATACGCCCGCTCGGACTGCCGTGCGTGGTCTTTCCGGTGTCCTCCTCCATGTGCACGCGCGTGATGCCCACGCGGTTCGTCGTGCCGTCGGGGAGGTCGACGTCGAGATGCCCGCCGACGCAGATCGGCAGGTCGTACTGGCTGATCTGGTAGTTCTTCGGCATGTCCGGATAGAAGTAGTTCTTCCGGTGGAAGAGCGAATGCGGCGCGATCTCGCTGCCGAGCGCGAGCCCGATCGTAACGATCCGCCTGATCGCCTCTCGGTTCGGCACCGGCAGCGATCCCGGATGTCCGAGGCACACCGGACACACGTTCGTGTTCGGCGGCGCCCCGAACTCGTTGCGGCAACCGCAGAACATCTTCGTCTCGGTGCTGAGCTCGACGTGGCACTCGAGCCCGATCACGGCCTCGTACTCGGTCATCGCGGCCAGCCTACCGGGCACCGCCGAGCTGCGTGCCTCCGCGACCGGGTCAGTGGCCGGAGCTGTCGGAGTCGAGGACACCGTCCCGACCATCGAGCCGGGCGAGCTCGCCCAGGTCGTCGTCGGAGAGCTCGAAGTCGAACACGTCGATGTTCTC
>DASTBT010000121.1:0-45177 GCA_035711865.1 Actinomycetota bacterium | reverse complement strand
TCGCCGCGCTCTTCCTGATCCTGACGATCCTTCTGCACTCGGGGCGGGGGAGCGGGCTGTCCGACATGTTCGGCGGCACGTCGTCGCTCGCGGGTGGCACGGCCATGGAACGCACGCTCGACCGCCTCACGGTGATCACCGCCCTCGTCTTCGGCCTCTGCACGTTCTACCTCGCCTGGCAGTGGAACCCGTAAGGGTTGCGAGAGGGCCGGTTGATACGATGCTCATTCGGCCCACGTCGGAGTGGCGGAATCTGGTAGACGCGCTAGGTTGAGGGCCTAGTCCCCAGCGATGGGGGTGGGGGTTCAAGTCCCCCCTCCGACACCAGCACCGCAAGCCATATCGGCCGGGCCAGGCTAGATCGGCCCGCCGTCGTTGGCGCAGATTTGGCCCAGATTTGGCCCGCAGCCCCGCTCGCGGCTATCTGGCGGCTCCGAAGATGGCGTCCCCGACCTGCCGGACGGCCTGGCCCAGCCGCTCCTCGCGGGTGTGCTGATAGACGCTCATCGTGATCGCGGGCGAGGAGTGCCCGAGTATCTCGGAGATGTAGAGCGTGTCCACGCCTGCCTCCAGCCCCATCGTCGCGAAGCTATGCCGGAGCCCGTGCAGGCCGATCGGCGGGAGCCCTGCCGCCTTGACCCGGCGGCGGAAGGCTGCCGAAACGGAGCTGGGGGAGAGCAGGCGACCCAGCTCATCCGGGAAGGCCCAGCCTCCCTCTTCGTAGGCCGCCCCTGCGCGGAGGCGCTCTTCGGCGAGTCTCGCCTTGTGGGTCTTCAGCGCGGCGGTGGCAGCGGGATCGAGCGCGATCGTCCGGCGAGAGCGGGCGGTCTTCGGCTCCTTGATCGCCGTGATCTTCCCGTACTGGACGAGGACGCGACGCACTTGCAGGCGGGGCGGCTCTGCATCGAGCGAGATGTCCCGCCATGCGAGCCCGAGCAGCTCGGAGCGCCGCATGCCGGAGGTCGCCGCGAGGAAGAAGAGCGGGGCGAGCCGATCCTCCCGGGCATGCTGCAGGAAGGCAGCCGTCTGCTCAGCATCCCAGACCTGCAGGTGCGCATCGCTACGTTCGAGGAGAACGCGGGCAAGACGAACACGAGCACGGTGCGGATCGAGGCCAACGGCGTGTTCGTGGTGCAGCGCGTGGGTGCGATCGCCGAGGCGGTGATCGGCTCGTAGATCGTCCCGGTTAGGCAGGCCACGCGCCGATCGCGTGGGGGCGGACCTCGCCCGAGACAGCATGCTGCGAACCTTCCAGGAGCAGCCAGGGTTCATCCGAACGGCCTCGCAGACGTTCGGTCTTGCCCAGCGCCATACGTGAGACAATGGAGGTCGAGGCACCGATCATCCTTCCGACCCGCGCCGAGAGCCTGATCGCCGAAGGCCTTGCGGGAAGGAGGAAGGACATGCTGGCTACGTTCGCAGGGATCGGGCTCGTCTTCATCGCCGTCGTCGTGCTCTCGATCGTGACGATGTTCTACGTCATGCTGAGACAGACCTGAGCGAGAAACCACCGCCTCAGTGGCGGTGGCGTCGTCAAGCGGGACCGCTCGCGAAGAGGCCGTGGGCAGCCCCCCGAATCCAAGGGAGGGCATCATGCCCAGCACCACCTTCACCCCGTTCACCACGTTGCCAGATCCAGTCGCCCGCCTATTGAGCCTTCCACGCCAACCTCTGTTGGAGCTTCCGCATGATCGTCGGCTGGCGCTTCAACCCAGTCAGTTGGAACCGGCTTCGCAGGAGGTACGCGAGGAGGTCAGGGCAGCATGAGAAAGCGAAGGAGCGCGTCCTTCACGGTCTATACGAGCAACGGCAGGGGCTCCTATCGAAGCCGTTCCAAGGCAGACGCCGCAGCGCGCTGGGTCGCGCGAGAGACCGGGGACTCCGTCAGCGTGGTGGATGAGAGCACCGGCGAGAGCTGGGAGATATCGGTCCACCATGCAGCGGCCTGAGCCCAACGAGAGAAGGTTCCGATGAGATCGCTCTGGATATTCACCGCGGTGATCGTCGCCGCACTACTCCTCTTCGCCACCAGCCTTGTGGGGGTCCTGATCGGCGTGGCGTTCCTCGGACTTGCCGTCGTCTTGATGTTCCCACCGGTCGGGTTCAGACCTGGGGTCCGTTCCTAGTCCCACCAGCCGAGCGAGTGCGTGACCACGAGTAGGAACAGCCCGGCGATCGCGAACGCGAAGAGGTCGGTCAGGTAGTCGAGCAGGCTGGGCGGCGGCCGATTCATCGGCCGAGCGTATCCTCGCCGACCGCCACGAGATAGGTTCGCCCCATGCTCACCCGCGACGAGACGTTCCGCCTCATCCAGGCGCTGGGTGAGCCCGCCGCCCGCGAGCTGCTCGACGCGATCACCCGCAGCGACGCCGATCGCGCCGCCCTAATCGGCAGGCTCTACTCCCCCGCCGACGCCGAGTGGTTGGCTGAGCTGCTGATGGACCTTGAGGGCGAGGAAGGCGAGCCGGCGCGACTGCAGGCGGAGTCGCTGCGACAGATGATGGACTGAGCTGTCCGTCGCGAACTGTACGATTCGCCCCGATGCCATCCGAAGTCGCAACTGCGCTAGGAGCCGCATTCGTCGCGTCAATCCTCACCACCGTCGGCTCCCGGTGGATCGCCGGGTTCCAGGCGAAGAAGTCCGGCGAGCAGGAGCAGCTCCGTCGGGACCACGAGCGAGATCAGGCGCGACTGGCGGACGAGCGCACGCTCCGTGATGCGAAGCGTGAACGGTTGAGGGGCGACTATGCCGCCATCGCGTTCGCGGCCGAAAGCCTCAGAGGAGCCGCGAAGCAGCTCGTGATGCTATTGGCCGGCGACAGGCCTGAGGATCGCGACGGACGACTCCAGCAGCAGCTCCAAGACGCGACCGCTGACCTTGGCCGGGCGTCGACACGGCTGCGGCTGGAGGAGGGGACCGAGCCCGTGATCGAGGCGTATCAGCGAGTCCGGTCCCTGTGGTTCACGTACCTGTCTCAGGCGCCCGAGGCGCCGCCACGACCACACGGAGGTCGCTGAAACCCTCCGGAGTATGGAGGCCGAGGTCGAGGGCATCATCGCGAAAGCGAAGGCCAGCCTGGATGCTCTCGGGCGGCCCATCTGAGGGGTGTGAAATAGCGTCAGCGATATCTCGCCACTCCGGCACTCGTTCCGAGCCGCCGTTTGGCCCAGATTTGGCCCGCAGCTCAACCAGACGCCAAATCTAGCTCTCCTCGGCGAGGGCGAAATGCCGCATCTACCAGCACAAATGCGGACCGGGCCGCACCGGGCCGCACCCGCTTGCTAGGTTGAGGGCCTAGTCCCCAGCGATGGGGGTGGGGGTTCAAGTCCCCCCTCCGACACCGATCTTACCTGCAGGGAAGCCGACCCCAGCCGTCGAGGCGGATCGCCCGAAATCGCTCGCGGCCCCCATCCGGTCTCGGCGAAGCGCCTTCCCCACTCAGTCGGAAACCAGCGCCCGCCGACTGAACGTCATAACCGCTTGAGATGAGACGCATGCTGCCTTCGGTGCTCGGAATCGCATTGCTCCTCGGTTCTTGCGGGCGGACGCCACCGGCATCGGTGACCGATCCCAACCTCTTCTTTCCAACGAAGGGTGACCCGTCAGGGATATCCATGGCGGCGCTCTTCCAGGGGCGCCTCGTTGTTCGCAACGATTGCGTGCTTGCTGGAGACTCCGGCAACCTCACCCTGCCGATCTGGCGCGAGGGCTTCACGGCCGGAGGCGATGAGCAAGAGCGAGTCGTGGTCAGGAACGCCGAAGGAGACATCGTGGCGGTCGAGGGCGAAGTCTTCGCGATGGGAGGCGGCTACGTCGCCGAGTTCGAGCCACGTGACAAGGTCCAGCCCAGGGAAGCCCAGCTGCGGCAGGTCGCTGACTCCACCGGCATCACGATCCCCGAGCGGTGTCTCGGACCAGGTGTGTATGGCGTGTGGTGGGCAGGAGGCGACGTCCAACCGACCTCCGCCTGACCACCCATCGAGGTCGACGGGATCCTGGTGGTTCGGCTCGGGCCCACCGGGCAGCGGTGATACGGTCGCACGATGAAGGAACGACCGTGGCTTCCATCCGTGCTGGCCACATCCGTGCTCGTCTCCGTCGTCATGCTTGCGCCACCGGCTCATGCCCTTTCGTGTCCTCCCCCGCCGCCGGACGAGCTTTCGTTCAAGGAGATGATCGACCAGGAGACGACCGGGAAGGTCGCCTACCCGGTCATGTTCCTTGGCATCGTCGCGAGCTGGCATGACCTCGGAGGCCGGCCCGGGGGAGGCAAGGCCCTTGCTCGCCTCGCTGTTGCTGCTCACCCAGCGGGTTGGGCACCGGTGTTGTCGGCCGTCCACTTCGTTCGTCAGTATCCCGGGGCGGCCCTCCCAGGAGCGGTCGAGTTCAAGACCGACGGCCGATACGTCGTTCTCGGCAGGCGGATGGACAAGGGCACGTTCCGCTTCGATGGCGCATGCGGGCAGTCGAGGCGCCTGAACCGCGACCGCTTCCGTGAACTCGTCCGGTACGCAAGGCAGCACTGAGTGGGCTCGCCGACGCCGAACGAAAGGTGGGGCCCCGAGCCGTATATGTTGACGTAGTGAACCGCTGGTACATCGCGGCCTTGCTGACGCTGGTCCTCACGTTCCTCCTCGTTCGGACCATCCCGAGCGGTTGCGACGACGGGGTCTTCAGCTGCGACGGGATCATGGTTGCCCATATCGTCGTCGTATCCATCGGATGTGTGATCACCGGCGTGCTGCGTGTCGCAGGCTTCGTCCGCTCGACGAAGTAGCGGGTGGCAGATCGTTCAGGTCTGGTCTGTCACGGCGGCAAGGATCAGCAGCCCCGCTGCGATCGCGGCGAGGCCGTAGATCAAGACGTTCCAGACGAGCCTCGCTCTCGGGGTCGGCGAGGCATCCCGATGCGTCTGTCCGGGACCGTACATCCCGGATACCACTCGGTCGGGGGAACGTTCCTTCTTCGCCAGGGAACGTGGGCGCTTCTTGCCGCGGCTCACCGGCCACCATGCCAGCCCCTACCCGATCCCGACGCCGTATCCGCAAGGAGTTCGCCGCGGCTCACCGGGTGGGATGGTGGGATCGGTCGTGAGGATCAGTCGGGGAGCAGGGGTACCCACGGGCCGTGGTTGCGGCCGAGCAGCACCGCTCGGGTGACCGCGGCCGGCCCGAATCGATCTTGTACCTCGTCGAGGGTGGTGTCGATGGCGGCCACGGGCGCGCCGCCCAACGGCAGCGCGAGCTGGATGGCCCGATCGTCGAGGAGGTTCGTGAACGTCAATCCGATCAGCGTGATGCCCTGCCGCTCGATCGTGGGCATCGCGGTCGCGAGCAGCCCCCGGGCCACCCCGAGGATCGTCTCCGTCCGTGCCGTCGCCTCGGGCAGCGTGTGCGAGCGCGTCGCCCGGGAGAAGTCGTCGAACCGGAGGCGCAGCGTCACGGTGCGGCACACGCGATGAGCCGCGCGCAACCTGCGCGCGAGACGGTCCACGAGCGCGACGAGATCGGTGTCGAGCGACGCCGGTGACCTCGGCCGTCGACCGAGCGCGCGCTGGGTGCCGATCGAACGTCGACGACGGCCCACCTGCACCCGGCGTGGGTCGCGGTTGTGGGCGAGGGCATGGATGTGGCGCCCGGCCCCCCGGCCGAGCATGCGAACCAGCGTCGCCTCGCGGAGCCGGGCGACCTGCCCCACGCTCGTGATCGCCTGCTCACGGAGCTTGGCCGCCGTGACGGGCCCGACGCCCCACAACGCCTCGACGGGGAGCGGATGCAGGAAGGCGAGCTCGCCGTCCGTCGGCACGACGAGCAGACCGTCGGGCTTTGACACCCCGCTGGCCACCTTGGCGAGGAACTTCGTCCTGGCGACCCCCACGCTGATGGGCAGCCCGACCCGGTCGCGGACCTCGCTGCGCAACCGCACGGCGATCTCGGTGGGCGTGCCCGAGATGCGCCGGAGACCTCCGACGTCGAGGAATGCCTCGTCGATCGACAGCCCCTCGACGAACGGGGTCGTGTCGTCGAAGACCTCGAACATCGCCGTGCTCGCCTCGCTGTAGGCCTGCATCCGCGGATGGACGACGACCGCCTGCGGGCACAGCCGGCGAGCCTGTGAGCCGGCCATGGGCGTGCGGACGCCGAACGCCTTGGCCTCGTAGCTCGCCGCGAGCACGACGCCCGCGCCCACGATGACGGGGCGGCCCCGCAGCGAGGGATCGTCCCGTTGCTCGACCGACGCGTAGAACGAGTCGACGTCGGCGTGCAGAATCGTGGCCTCGTTCGACACGAACGTATGTTCGCATGACGGGGTGACGTCGATCCGACGGGGAGGGTCAGCCGGGACCGACGTCGTCGGCTCGAAGCACGTCGTCGGCGCGGATCGCTCGGAGCACCAGCCGCACCGGCAGCGGGAAGCCTCCGTGCCTCGGATCGCGGACGATCACGAGGTTCGCGATCCGCCTGGTTCGTCCTCGCGTGAGCAGCGCCGCTTCCCCCGCGTCGAGCACGTTGTGAACCCAGTCGCCGCGGCCGTAGGTCAACGCGAACTGGAATCCGCCGGGTCGACGGAACACGTTGACGGGCGTGTGGTACGTCCGGCCCGATCGGCGGCCCCGGTGGATCACGATGCCGAACCCCGGCAGGTGCCCCGCGACGGCGCCGGAGAGCCGGTTCGTCACGCTCCTGTTGAATCGCGCGATCGATCTGGCCAGTGGCATGGCAGATCAGGTCGCGAACACCGCGACCGCCCAGATCGCGATCATCGCCACGCCGGCTCCGAGCTGGATGGCGATGCCGAGGCCGACGCTCTTCAGGGCTTCCCACGTCGCCCGCCACGCGGGGGCCGGGTGCCGGTGCCGAACGAGCTCCGCGACGAACACGCCGGCGGGGAAGCCGATCAGCGCGCCGATCACGGGCACGGCGAAGAAGCCGATCACGAGGCCGACGATGCCGGCGACGACCACCCACGGCGGGGCTCCGGCCGACGAGGTCCTCCGCGCCGGAAGCACGCTCGACGCGACGATGCCGGCCACACCGATCGCCGACATCACGGCGGCCACCGACCACGCCGTGGCGCCCCCTCGATCGATCGCCCAGACGACGGCCGCTCCGATCACGAGCAGGAGCCCGGGCAGCACGGGCACGATCACGCCGACGAGTCCGACGAGCATCACGAGGCCCAGCACGATCTCGGCCGAGGACATCGCCGCCCACCCTATGACGGGGTCCCGAGCGGGTGTCGGACGTAGGGCCAAAGGACGTTGTCCGGCGTCGCACCACGCGGGTACCATCGTGCCCGCTCGCGGCGGAACGGGGGACGCCCGCGAGCGGTGCCGCACGTCGTCGGGCGAGGACGAGCGGTTCCCGGCGCGTCCGTCACTCGCCCGTGGTGCACCGTCGAGCAAGGGAGGATCCCCCGTATGACCCTTCGGAAGCTGCTGGCCCAGGCGATGATGCTCGCCGTGGCGGCCGGCTCCCTCTTCGTAGCCGGCGCCGCGCCGGCGTCGGCCGGCGCAGGAAACGCAACCATCCACATCGTCCACGGCCTTCCCGGGGCGGGCAAGGTGGACATCTGCATCGGCGGCTCTGGCGAGGTGGCGTCGCGTGTTCCGTACGCGACGCGCGTCAAGGAACGCGTCGCCGCGGGCAAGGTGACCATCAAGGTTCGCAAGGCCTCCAAGGGCAAGTGCAAGGGGAAGCTGCTCGCCGCCGGCGGGGCAAGCCTCCTCGACGGCGCCAACAGGACGTTCGTCGCCAGCGTGGTCGCGGGCAAGGGGAAGGTCACCTCGTTCAACAACAACATGGCGCCGACCAGCCCCGGCCAGAACCGCATCACCGCAGCCCACAAGATGACGGCGAAGGCCCTCGACGTTCTGAACGTCGGCGAAACGCTGATCGGCGGGTTGGCGCAGGGATCTGTCGGTTCGTCCACGATCCCGGCCGGAGGCGTGTACTCGCTGTGGGCAGCCAAGGCGAACACGCTCGATGCGGTGGCCGGGCCGCGGCTCGTGACGAAGACAGCCGAAGGACAAGCGTTCACCATCGTCCTGATCGGCAACACGAAGGCTCCGACCAGGCAGATCGTCGTCTTCAAGCAGAACGTGGGCACCGCCTGATCCGATCGGGGCGCCGGTGGTCGCGCCGCGACCTCCGATATAGTCGTCCCATGGAATAGCGGACTCCTTCGTCGACAGGGCGCCGTTCTCGGCGCCCTGTCGTCATGCCCGCCTCCCACCAGGCACCGAAGGAGTCACCGCCGATGCAGCACCGGATCCCAACCGTCAGGCCCGCGTCGTTCGCCCCGACGTCCGAGGCACGCCCATGATCCCGCTCGAGGTCCGCGATCTCGAGGTGGAGGCCGGCGGCCGAACGGTCGTCACCGGGCTTTCGTTCATGCTCCGGGCCGGGGACAAGATGGGCGTGGTCGGCCGCAATGGGGCAGGCAAGACCAGCATGCTGCGGGTGCTCGCGGGGGAGCGGCCGGCGGCCGCCGGCCACGTCGCGCGCAGCGGAGCCGTCGGATACCTGCGCCAGGATCCCCGTCAGCATCGGGCAGGGGACGCCCTCCCCGCGCTCGGGTACGTGCTCGAAGCCCGCGATCTGGTCGAGCTGGCGACGCGCCTGGAGAAGGCGAGGCTGGCGCTCGAGGAGGACCCTTCCGAGCGGCGGGTTTCCCGGTTCGCCGCGTTGGAGGACGAGTACCGGGCCGAGGGTGGCTACCGCGCGGAATCGGAGGTGCGGTCGATCGCCGCCGGCCTCGGCATCCCGCAGGATCGGCTGGCGATGCCGGTCGGCACGCTCTCCGGCGGTGAGCGCCGGCGCCTGGAGCTCACGCGCATCCTGTTCGGTGGCTCGGACCTGCTGCTGCTCGACGAGCCCACGAACCATCTCGACGCCGACGCCAAGGCATGGCTGGTGAAGTTCCTCGCCGCCTACCAGGGCGCGTTGATGGTCGTCAGCCACGACCTCCAGCTGCTCGACGCCTCGATCACCCGGATCCTGCACCTCGACCGCGACGGTGTGGTCGAGTACCGGGGCACCTACTCGCAGTACCGCGAGGCTCGAGCCCGCGACGAGGAGCGGCTCACGACGGTCGCGGAGCGGCAGGACCGGGAGATCCGGCGCCTGCGGACGCTCGCCGACTCGATGCGTGGCCAGACCCAGCGACGTGCACGGGTCGCGAAGTCGATCGACACTCGCAGGGCCAGGCTCGAGTCGGCCCGTGTCCATGCTCCGACACATGAACGTGCCGTGCGGTTCCGGTTCCCCCCGCCGCCGCATTGCGGTCGCACGGTCCTCACCGTCGACCGACTGGCGAAGTCGTACGGCTCGATGCATGTCTTCGACGACGTGTCGTTCGACGTGGGCCGTGGGGAGCGTCTGATGATCATGGGGTTGAACGGCGCGGGCAAGACCAGCCTGCTGCGTATCCTCACCGGGCAGACCGAGGCCGACGAGGGCACGTTCCTGTGGGGCCACGGCGTCGAGCCCGGCTACTACGCCCAGGAGCACGAAGGCATCAATGAGGGCGTCGACGTGCTCGCGCACATGCGGGCGGCGTCCTCGGCCGACGATCAACAGCTGCGATCGTTGCTGGGCATGTTCGGGCTCACGGGCGCGATCGCGTTCCAGGACGCGGGCACGCTCTCCGGCGGGGAGAAGACGAAGCTGGCGCTCGCCCAGCTCGTGGCCGGCCGCAAGAACGTGCTCCTGCTCGACGAGCCCACGAACAACCTGGACCCTCCGTCGCGCACCGCGATCGCCCAGGCGCTGCAGGGGTGGCCGGGCGCGATGGTCCTCGTCAGCCACGATCCCGAGTTCGTGGAGGCGCTCGCTCCCGAACGGGTCCTGATGATGCCCGAGGCGGCGCTCGGGTACTGGGACGACGAGCTCCTCGACCTCGTCTCCCTCGCTTGAACCGATACGTGTCTCGGCCCGTCCGCCGGGATATCCTCCGCGCAGACACCGTGCCGGGAGGGTCGGAAGAGATGTCCAACGACGAAGACGCCGATCTCGCCTTCGTGAACGGCGCCGTCTACACGGGCGACCCGGCGCGGACGTGGGCCGGTGCGGTGGGGGTCCGCGGGGGCGCCATCGTGGCCGTGGGTACCGACGCCGAGATCCGCGGCCTCATCGGCCCCCGAACCGAGGTGGTCGACCTCGCCGGCAGGATGCTCGTTCCGGGCTTCCAAGATGCGCACGTCCACCCGGTGGCGGGCGGCCTCGACATGATCTGGTGCGATCTGCATGACCTGTCCACGCAGGAGGACTACCTGCTCGCGATCAAGACGTACGCCGACGACCATCCCGAGCGCGAGTGGGTCCTGGGTGGAGGCTGGTCGATGGACGTGTTCCCGGGCGGCACGCCCACGAAGGAGATCCTCGACGCCGTGGTGCCGGATCGATGCGTCTTCCTGCCGAACCGTGACGGGCACGGCGTCTGGGTGAACTCCCGGGCGCTCGACGTCGCCGGGATCACCGACGAGACGCCCGACCCCGTCGATGGCCGCATCGAACGCTCCGCCTCGGGGGAACCGTCGGGCACGCTCCACGAAGGCGCGGCCGATCTCGTCGGTCGGTTCGCACCCGGGCCCACCGCCGAGGAGATGACGGCCGCGTTGTCGAAAGGACAGGAGTACCTGCACTCCCTCGGCATCACCGCGTGGCAGGACGCGATCGTCCAGGACGACGCGCACGCCGGACCCGGCTACTCCACCTATCTCGACGCGGCGTCGCGAGGCGATCTCACCGCGCGCGTGGTCGGCGCCCTCTGGTGGGATCGCCACCGCGGCGAGGAGCAGATCGAGGAGCTGGTCGGCCTCCGCGATCGCGGCCGGGTCGGCCGGTTCGCCCCGACCAGCGTGAAGATCATGCAGGACGGAGTGTGCGAGAACTTCACCGCGGCGGTGCTCGACCCCTACCTCGACTCGCAGGGGCGACCAACCGGGAATCGGGGCATCTCGTTCGTCGATCCCGAGGCGCTGAAGCGGTACGTGAGCGAGCTCGACCGACTGGGGTTCCAGGTGCACTTCCATGCCCTCGCCGAGCGTGCGGTCCGAGAGGCCCTCGACGCGATCGAGTCCGCTCGCGTCGCGAACGGGCCGAACGACAACCGACACCACATCGCGCACATCCAGGTCGTACACCCCGACGACATCCATCGCTTCCGTGCCCTGAACGTGGTCGCGAACGCACAGCCCCTGTGGGCCGCCCACGAGTCGCAGATGGACGATCTCACGATCCCCTTCCTCGGCGAGCCGCGGTGGCGATGGCAGTACCCGTTCGCCAGCCTGGTTCGTTCGGGCGCCATGCTGGCGATGGGCAGTGATTGGAGCGTGTCGAGCCCCGATCCCCTCGAGGAGATCCACGTCGCCGTCAATCGCCGCATGCCCGCCGGGTATCCGTATCGTGTCGACCGCCACGACGTGTTCCTGCCCGACGAGCGGCTCGATCTCCCCACGGCCCTGGCGGCGTTCACGATCGGGTCCGCCTACGTGAACCACCTGGACGGCCAGACCGGGTCGATCGAGGTCGGGAAGCTGGCCGACCTCGTCGTGGTGGATCGCAACCTGTTCGATCATCCGGTCGACGAGATCGCCGAGGCGAGCGTGGATCTGACCTACGTCGAGGGCGAGTGCGTTCACGCCGCGCCGAACGCATGAAGGATCGGCCGAGGAGGGTTGCCGTGCAGAGGAAGTGGGCTCGATCGGCCTTAATCGTCGCGCTGACCTCGGCGGTCGTCTTCCCGATCGGTTCGACGAACGCCGTGGAGCGAACCGGCCGCGTCCTCAGCTACCGGTGTGAGCTGATCGCCACGACGCTGGGCGAACAGATCACCCTGGCCCTGCGGCTCAGGACGAACGCTCCTCACCGGTCCTGGCGCATCCGCATGTTTCACCAGGGAGAACGCGTCCTACTGAAGACCCGCAGAACCAACGCATCGGGCAGGTTGATCGTGGTCCGGGTCGTGCCGAACCTGCGCGGACGCGACGAGGTCGCTGCTCGGGCGCGCCACGTGGCGTCGGGGAAGGCCTGCAGGGTCCAGACCCGCATCTGAGCGCACGGCCGCGTGAGTCTGACCGCGGGACAGCACGGGTGCTGCCTCGGCCCGCTCTCCGGTCTACGATGCGCTCCGACCATCCCGGAGGGAGCGACCATGCCTGAAGCGTTCGACATGTCCTTGGTCCAGCGCGGCGCCCGGAACCGCCGCACGCCGTACTTCGAGGCGACCCAGCGGTACGGGCCGAAAGGGTTCACGGTCTACAACCACATGTACTTCCCGATCCGCTTCGACTCGTTCGAGGCCGAGTTCGACGCGCTGCTGAACGCCGTCACCCTCTGGGACGTGTCGGTCGAACGGTGCCTCGAGATCTCCGGGCCCGACGGATTCCGGTTCGCGCAACTTCTGACGCCGCGCGATCTGTCGAAGTGTGCCGTCGGACAGGCGAAGTACGTGTTGATCTGCGACAGCGACGGCGGCATCGTCAACGACCCCGTGCTCACGCGCATGGACGAGAACACGTTCTGGTTCGCCCTCGCCTCGAGCGACGCCCTGCTGTTCGCCCGCGGCCTGAAGAACGCCTATCCGGACCTCGACGTCACCATCCAGGAAGCCGACGTCGCCCCGCTGCAGGTGCAGGGGCCCAGGTCGAAGGACCTCATGGTGAAGCTGCTCGGCGAGGAGATCCTCGAGCTCAAGTACTACTTCTGGACAGAGGCGAAGATCGGCGGGGTTCCCGTCGTGGTCACGCGTACCGGCTGGACATCCGAGGTGGGCTACGAGGTCTACACCACGGACACCTCGCGCGGGAACGACGTTTACGAGGCGATCATGGAAGCCGGCCAGGAGTTCGGCATCGTGCCGACCGGGCCCAGCGACATCCGGCGCATCGAGGGTGCGATCTTCAACTGGGGCGCCGATATGACCTACGAGAACAACCCCATCGAGATGGGTCTCGAGCGCCTCGTCGACTGGGACACGCTCGCCGACGACGGGTGCATCTCGCTCGCGGCTCTGCGCCGCATCCGCGACGCGGGTGTGGATCGGCGCATCGTCGGGGTCGAACTCGACGGCGAGCCGTTCCCGTCGTTGAACAACGTGAAATGGCCCGTGTCGGACGACACGGGCGTGATCGGCAAGGTCACCTCGGCGATCCACTCTCCGCGGCTCGCGAAGAACATCGGTTTCGCGTGGGTCCCGGCGGATCGCTCGGAGAACGGCACGTCGTTCCGCGTTGACTCCGAATGGGGTAGCCGCGGCGCGACGGTCGTGGAGATGCCGTTCGTCGATCCCAAGAAGCAGATCCCGGTCTCGTAGCGGCTGCCTGAGGCGCCGTTCAGCGCTGTCGCCCTGGCCCCGGGCCGGGACGGGTTGCGATAGGCTCCCGGTTTGAACGATGATTCAGCACGCGAGCCGGCATCCGCCGAGCACGCGGCCAGGAAGCGAGAACGGGAGGGGTTTCCCGATGGTGCACGAACGGCAAGAGATGCTCGAGAAGAGCGCGACCCTCTACTTCGGGCCGTGGTACCGCCAGTCGCCCTTCTTCCGAGCGACCCGGCGGGCGGGATGCACCGCCTACGACATCTACAACCACATGTACCTGCCCGGGTACTACGACGATCCCGAGACCGAATACTGGGCGCTGGCCAATGCCGTGACGATGTGGGACGTCGGTGTCGAGCGCACGATCGAGGTGAGCGGACCCGACGCCGACCGGCTGATCGACATGATCACCTGCCGCGACCTCACGAAGTGCGCGGTCAAGCAGGGCAAGTACATGCTCGTGACCGCTCCCGACGGCTCGATCGTCAACGACCCCGTGCTGCTCCACGTGGGCGAGAACCGATGGTGGATACAGCTGGCCGACTCCGACGCCGGCCTGTACGCGCTCGGCGTCGCGGCGACCAGCGGGCTCGACGCCGAGGTCACGACGCCCGACGTGCACCCGATGCAGGTGCAGGGGCCCATGGCAGCCAAGACGCTCGAGAAGCTCGTCGGCCCGGCGATCTATGACATCAAGTACTACTGGATCGAGGAGTTCGACATCGACGGCATCCCGGTCGTGATCAGCCGCACGGGGTGGACGGCGATCCCGGGCTTCGAGGTGAACCTGCTCGATTCCAGTCGCGGCGACGAGCTCTGGGACAGGGTCGCCTCGGCGGGCCAGGAGTTCGACATCCGTCCGATCGCGCCGTGCGAGGCGCGCCGCATCGAGGCGGGCATCTTCAACTACGGGTCCGACATCCGCCTGGGCGACACCCCGTTCCACGTGATGGGGCTCGAGCGCCTCGTCGAGGAGCAGGCCCAGGACTACATCGGCAAGGGAGCGCTCGAGGAGCTCCGCGCGAAGGGTGTCGACCGCAAGCTCGTCGGCATCGAGCTCGAAGGCGACGAGCTGCGCGCCGAGATGTCGGAGTACTGGAACGTCTCGCGCCAAGGGAAACCCGTCGGCCACATGACCGACGCGGTCTGGTCGCCCGGTCTCAAGAAGAACATCGGCTACGTGTGGGTGCCGATCGCGCTGGCAGAGCCGGGGAACCGCCTCGACGTCGAGACCGAGGACGGCGAGCACCTGGTCGGCACGACCGCCGCGATCCCGTTCGTGGACCCACGGAAGGAGCAGCCCGCCGGCACGTTGAAGGGATGATCGGGACCGGCGAGCCGGCCGGTCCCCGGAACATCATCGGTGTCTCTCAGCGTTCTCCCAGCTGGAACCCCTAGCGTGGGGGCGTGGAACCACGCGATGCGGGATAGGAGCATCCTGATGGCCGATGGGAGATCCTCGATGAGACGAATTACGATCGTGATGCTAGCCACGCTCGCCCTGACCGCGAGCGCCTGCTCCTTGTCCTTCGGTGAGGGGGGGGATCAGGGCGGAGGTGCCGGGCTCACCAGCGCCGACACCTCCGCGGCACCGCTCGATCCCGGCAAGGAGCCGGTCGCGGCGGTGGTCGATCGCGTGCTGCCGTCCGTCGTCAACGTGACCACCGACGTCTACCAGGCCGACGGAAGCTCGGGCCAGGGTGTCGGCACCGGGTTCATCGTCCGCGAGGACGGAGTCATCGTGACCAACTGCCATGTCGTGGAGGGTGGCTCGCGGCTGACGGTGTTCCTCTCCGACGAGGATCGCACCGAGTACGAGGCGCGGCTGATCGGGGCCGACTGCCTGAACGACCTGGCCGTGCTCGACATCGACGAGGAAGGACTCCCGACCGTGCCGCTCGGCGACTCCGGGGGTCTGCGTCTCGGCCAACGTGTGGTGGCGCTCGGCTACGCGCTCGGCCTCGAGGGCGGGCCGACCGTGACGACCGGCATCGTCTCGTCGCTCGATCGAACGATCGAGGCGCAGGACCCGAACTGCCGGGCGTGCGAGAACGGCGTCCGGACCTACCCGAGCGTCATCCAGACCGACGCGGCGATCAACCCCGGCAACTCGGGGGGCCCGCTGGTCGACATGCAGGGCCGGGTGGTCGGCATCAACTCCGCCGGCAACGACCGGGCCGAGAACATCGGCTTCGCGATCAAGATCGACTTCGTGCGCGAGACGATCCAGTCGTCGATCGACGACCCGCTCGCGGCGACCGGCTACCTCGGCGTCTCCACGACCGCGGTCACGGCCGACCTCCGGTTCCAGCAGAACCTGTCCGTCGAGACCGGCGCCTTCGTCGTCGGCACCTTGGCCGACGGCCCGGCGGCCGCCGCGGGCATCGGAGAGGGCGATGTGATCGTCGGGCTGAACGGCGAGGCGGTCGACTCACCCGACGACCTCGGCGCGCTCCTCGACGGGCTCAAGCCCGGGGATGCCGTCTCGGTGGAGCTCGCCGAGCCGGACGGCGGTACCCGCACGGTCGAGGTGGAGCTCGCCGCCCGGCCGCTCCCGGTCGAGATCCCGTAACCGAAGCGTCACCTCGCGGGACCCGTGCGTTAGCCTGGGTCCCGTGAAGGTGAAGCTCCGCAACCCCGACCGCGAGGTCGAGCTGCATGGGGGACGACCGATCCGCGAGGTGCTCGCAGAGCTCGACGTCGATCCCGACACCGTGCTCGTGATCCGGGGCGGCGAGCTCGTGACCCGTCACGAGAACGTCGGCCAGGACGACGAGCTCGAGATCCGTCCGGTGATCTCTGGGGGCGCCGGATGAAGTGCAAGCGCTGCAAAGGGTCCGCGGTCATCGAGGTCAGGCGGCACAACGCGGCGTTCTGCAAGGCGTGCTTCCCCGAGGTGTTCACCGAGCAGGTCCGCAGGGCGATCCGGCGGTTCGACATGTTCGAGCCGGGCGATCGCATCCTGGTCGCGGTCTCGGGCGGCAAGGACTCGCTCGCCCTGTGGGACGTGTTGCTCGCGACCGGTTACGACGCCACCGGCTTGTACTTGGGTCTCGGCATCGGCGGGTACTCCGATCGTTCGCACGATGCCGCCGCCGCGTTCGCCCAGGCCCGTGGGACGGAGCTCCGCGTCGTCGACCTCGCCGACGAATACGGGTACGACATCCCGATGGCGGGGCGGAAGGGCTCTCGTTCGACGTGTGCGGTCTGCGGGCTCTCCAAACGGTACGCATTCAACCGTGCCGCGGCCGACGGCGGGTTCGACGTGATCGCGACCGGGCACAATCTCGACGACGAGGCCGCGACGCTGCTCGGGAATACGCTGCGTTGGAACACCGACTACATCGCGCGACAGTCCCCGGCCCTGCCGGCGAGGGACGGCATGGTCAAGAAGGTCAAGCCGCTGCACCGCCTGAGCGAGCTCGAGACGGCCGCGTACGCGTTCATTCGGGGCATCGACTACGTGGTGGAGGAGTGCCCCCTGGTCGCCGGGAACACCCAACTGCGCTACAAGAACGCGATGAACACGATCGAGGCGACGAGCCCCGGCACGAAGGCCCAGTTCCTCTTCGGGTACCTCGACCGCGGCATGCCGCTGTTCGCGGGCCACGACGAGGTGGCGCTCGTCCCGTGCGGTTCCTGTGGGCAGCCCACGACCGGCCGGTTCTGTGCGTTCTGCCGGGCGCGCGCGCAGATCCTGGGCGAACGTCTCGGGCCGGCCGATCGCGCAGGTACCGACGATCGCGACGTGGCTCGCTGGCTGTCCGACGAGGTGCTGCCGGCCGAGATCTACGGCGGGGCCGAGGTGTGAGCCGAACGTTCGAGGCAGGCGACCGGGCCTTGCTGATCGACCAGCGCGACCGCACGTACCTGGTCAGGCTCGAGGCGGGAGGCACGTTCCACACGCATAGCGGCACGCTCGACCACGACGCCCTGATCGGCGCCGCCGAGGGCACCCGGTTCGAAACCTCGCGCGGCATGGTCCTGATGGCCTACCGCCCCCGGTTCGCCGACTTCGTCCTGAAGATGCCCAGGGGGGCGCAGGTGATCTATCCCAAGGACGTCGGGCCGATCGTGACCTACGCCGACGTCTTCCCCGGCGCCACGGTGATCGAGGCCGGCACGGGATCGGGCGCCCTCACGATCGCGCTCTGCCGCGCGGTGGGCGGCGGTGGGCGCGTCGTCTCCTACGAGGTGCGAGATGAGCATCGCGAGACCGCGGTCGCCAACATCGAGGCCTTCTTCGGCAAGATGCCAGACCAGGTCGATCTGCGGCGGGGGAGCGTCGGCGAGGTCGCCGGCGCAGACGAGCGGTTCGACCGAGCGGTGCTTGACCTGCCGGATCCGTGGACGGCGCTCGCAGCCCTGCACGCCGTGCTGGAACCGGGCGGCATCGTCTGCGCCTACCTGCCGACGACCGTGCAGGTGCAGGAATTCGTGCTCGCCTTGCCCGGCAACGGGTTCCAGCACATCGAGAGCTTCGAGACCCTGCACCGAGGATGGCACGTCAAAGAACGCAGCGTGCGACCCGATCACCGTATGGTCGGACATACCGGGTTCGTCACGATCGCCCGCCGCGAAGCATGATCGGGCGGGTGTCGCCGCCGCGCGATACGGTCCTCGCCGGGAGCACGCGCGAGAACTACCTTGGAATGGGCATTACACGTTCACCGAGAACTTCCGTATGACTAAGGAAGGAGACTCGAGCAGCGCTCCACGGCAACAGGGGGAGCTGGGGGTACCATCCGGCTCGACCCCGCTGGAGGTGACACCCATGGCGGATCGAGAGCAGGTCGAGCGGTACGACGCTCAGGTGCAGGAGCTCCGGGGGCAGGTGAAGTTCCTGGAGGAAGAGATCGGCCTGCTCCGTCGTCGCCTCACGAACGCTCCACGCCAGGTCACCGTCCTCGAAGGGAAGCTCGTCGAGGCGCGCGAGCAGCTCGAGCGCGCGGTCACCCAGAACCAGAAGCTCGCCGACGCCCTTCGCGCCGAGCGGGACAAGATCGAGTCGCTCGCCGAGGAGGTCGAGAAGCTCTCGCAACCCCCGGCGTCGTTCGGCATCTACCTGACCAGCAACGACGACGGCTCGATCGACGTGTTCACTGCGGGCCGCAAGATGCGTGTGATGGCCGCTCCCGATGTCGACGACCGCGCCCTGCGACCCGGGGTGCAGGTCGTGCTGAACGATTCGCTCAACGTGGTCGAGGTGGTCGACCCCGAACGATCGGGTGAGGTCGCGAAGGTCAAGGATCGGCTCGGCGACGACCGAGTGATCGTGGTCGGCCGCGGCGACGAGGAGTACGTCGCGCATCTCGCAGGGCACCTGTTGGATTCGCACGTTCGGGCGGGCGACAACGTGCTGTTCGACGGTCGTTCTGGAGTCGCGACCGAGCTGCTGCCCAAGGAAGAGGTCGAGGAGCTCGTGCTCGAGGAGATCCCCGACGTGAGCTACGAGGACATCGGCGGCCTCGAGGGTCAGATCGACTCGATCCGTGACGCGGTGGAGCTGCCGTTCCTGTACGCGGAGCTCTTCGCCGAGCACGAGCTCGAGGCACCCAAGGGGGTGCTCCTGTACGGTCCGCCCGGCTGCGGCAAGACACTGATCGCCAAGGCGGTCGCGAAATCGCTGGCCGAGAAGGTGGCCGAGCGCACCGGCCGCTCCGACGCCCGCAGCTACTTCCTCAACGTCAAGGGTCCCGAACTGCTCAACAAGTACGTTGGGGAGACCGAGCGACAGATCCGAGAGATCTTCATCCGCGCGAAGGAGCGGAGCGAGGAAGGTCTCCCCGTGATCGTGTTCTTCGACGAGATGGACTCGATCTTCCGCACACGGGGCACGGGCATCTCCAGCGACGTCGAATCCACGATCGTGCCGCAGCTGCTGTCCGAGCTCGATGGGGTCGAGACGCTGAAGAACGTCATCGTCATCGGGGCGTCGAACCGCGAGGACCTGATCGACCCGGCGATTCTTCGCCCGGGCAGGCTCGACGTGAAGATCAAGATCGAACGGCCGAGCCAGCAGCAGGCGGCCGACATCATGTCGAAGTACCTGCACCCGGTGGTCCCGATCCACCCCGACGAGGTGTCTCGGTACGGCGGCGACGCCGCACAAGCGTGTCGCCGCATGATCGAGAAGACGGTCGAGCAGATGTACGACCAGAACGAGCGGAATCGGTTCCTCGAGGTCACGTACGCGAGCGGCGACAAGGAGATCCTGTACTTCAAGGACTTCAACTCGGGCGCGATGATCGAGAACATCGTGCGCAGAGCGAAGAAGGATGCGATCAAGCGATTCCTGTCGATGGGCGACAAGGGCATCAAGACCGACGACCTGTTGACCGCGATCCGCGACGAGTTCAAAGAGAACGAGGACCTCCCCAACACGACGAACCCCGACGACTGGGCGCGCATCTCCGGGAAGAAGGGCGAACGGATTGTCTACGTGCGCACGCTCCTCGGCCACGACGGCGACGGGCGTCAGGTCGAACGCGTGAACGCCGGGCAGTACCTGTAAGGTGGCCGCGTGGCCATCCCCAAGGTCTTCGGGACCGAGACGGAGTACGGCATCGCGGCGGCAGGTGCGCCCGATTTCAACCCCGTCCTGTCGTCGTCGCTGCTGATCTCGACCTACGCCGGCTCGCTCAGGCGCATCCGCTGGGACTACGAGCAGGAGTCGCCGCTTCGCGACGCCCGGGGCTTCGAGCCGACCCCGGTGCGGGAGGGGAGCGACGAGGATTTGGGGCTGGCGAACGTGATCCTGCCCAACGGTGCGCGGTACTACGTCGATCACGCGCACCCCGAGTACTCGACGCCCGAGTGCATCACGCCGAAGGAGCTCGTGGTGCACGACAAGGCCGGGGAGCGCATCCTCGAGCGATCGCTGCGCGAGGTGGCGAAGGCGATGCCGAGCGCTCCGCGTCTGTCGATCTACAAGAACAACTCCGACGGCAAGGGGAACAGCTACGGGACCCATGAGAACTACCTGGTCGACCGGGCGACGCCGTTCGGTGACATCGTGCGCGATCTCACCCCGTTCTTCGTGACGCGCATCGTGTTCACGGGTGCCGGCAAGGTCGGAGCCGAGTCCCCGTGGGACGACCGGGGACAGGCGATCTACCAGCTCACGCAGCGAGCGGATTTCTTCGAGACCGAGGTGGGGCTCGAGACGACCTTGAAGCGGCCGATCATCAACACGCGAGACGAGCCGCATGCCGACCCGGAGCGGTACCGGCGGCTGCATGTGATCGTCGGCGACGCGAACCTGTGCGAGGTGACCACGCTGCTCAAGGTCGGCACCACCGCGATCGTCCTCAAGATGATCGAAGACGGGTTCCTGCCCGACCTCTCGATCGCGAACCCCGTGCAGGCCCTGCACGAGATCTCCCGCGACATCACGTGCACGCACGAGGTCGCGTTGGACGACGGTCGGCGCGTGAACGCGGTGCAGCTGCAATGGGAGTACCTGGAACACGCGAAGAAGTACGTGGAGCGCGAAGACGACACGCCCGAGAACCGCGACGTGCTCGAACGATGGGAAGGGGTTCTGAGCGGCCTCGAGGACGATCCGACCACCCTGCATCGTGAGCTCGACTGGGTCGCGAAGCATCGGGTGCTCCAGGCGTATCGCGATCGGGACGGCCTCGACTGGAACGACCCGAAGCTTCGGGCGATCGACCTGCAGTACCACGATGTTCAGCGTGACAAGGGGCTGTACTACCGGCTGGAAGCCGCCGGAAAGGTCGAGCGGGTGAGCACCGACGACGAGGTCGAGATCGCGGTGATGGATCCCCCGATCGACACGCGAGCGTATTTCCGTGGGCGATGCATAGACAAGTACCCCGATGCGATCGCGGCGGCGTCGTGGGACTCGTTGATCGTCGATACGGGGGCAGAAGCCTTGCAGCGCATCCCGATGCGTGAGCCGCTCCGAGGCACCAAGGCGCACGTCGAGGGGCTGCTCGCAACGAGCGACGACGCCGCCTCGCTCGTGGCGAAGCTCCAGGGCTGATCGATCCCTGTGGCCCGGCGCTCCAGCGCCTAGCTGGCCGGTCCGAAACCCCCGGTAGGATAGGCGCATCGAAAGGAGCCGAGCCGTGCCGCAGGAGCAGGAACAGAAGAAGGCACAGCGCAAGGGCGGTGGCGACGCCGACGACGACGCCGCCCAGGTGCGATCGTCCTCCAAGGCCTCCGAGCTGAAGGAGGAGATGGACGACATCCTCGACGAGATCGACTCGGTCCTCGAGGAGAACGCCGAGGAATTCGTCAAGAGCTACGTGCAGAAGGGCGGCGAGTGACCGAACCCGTCCTGCCCCTATCGGGCGCGTCGTTCGGCGCGAACCCGAGCTTCGTCGACCTGCTCCGCGACGCCCGGCCCGGCGAGCTCGCCCATCTCCGACAGACCGTCTCGACCGAGATGGCGGCGGGCGTGTCGCATGGCACGACGGTGCTGGGGCTGATCTACGCCGACGGGGTGCTCGTCGCCGGCGACCGACGGGCGACGGCCGGGTACACGATCGCCGACGACACGATGCGGAAGGTGTTCCCCGCCGATGACTACTCGGCGATCGCGATCGCGGGAGCCGCAGGCATGGCGGTCGAGCTGGTTCGGTTGTTCCAGCTCGAGCTCGAGCATTACGAGAAGCTCACGGGCGACCGGCTCTCGTTGGAAGGCAAGGCCAACAGGCTCGCCCAGCTCATCCGGCAGAACTTCCCACTCGCGATGCAAGGGCTCGTCGTGGTGCCGTTGTTCGGTGGGTTCGACGAACGCCGCGACGCCGGACGGCTCTTCTACTACGACGCGACCGGGGGTCGGTGGGAGGAAGACGACTACCAGGCCACGGGCTCGGGCAGCCAGCCGGCCAAGAACTCCCTGAAGAAGCGCTGGCGAGCGGACCTCCCGCGGGACCAGGCGGTCAGGGTGGCGGTCGAAGCGCTGCTCGATGCCTCCGAAGACGACGTCGCGACCGGCGGACCGAGCGTCTACCGAGGCATCTACCCGAACCTGCTGGCCGTCTCGGTCGGTGGCGCCGACGAGGTGCCCGAAGCGGAGGTCGAGGCCGCGGTGAACGCCGTGCTCGAGGAGCGTGCCTGATGTCGTTCATGCCCTACGTCGCACCCGAGCAGATGATGAAGGACCGCTCGGAGTACGCGCACAAGGGCATCGCGCGCGGACGTTCGGTGATCGGCCTCGAGTACGCCGACGGCCTGCTGTTCATCGCCGAGAACCCCAGCGCGTCGCTGCACAAGATCAGCGAGATCTACGATCGCATCGCGTTCGCCGGCGTCGGGAAGTACAGCGAGTTCGAGGACCTGCGCATCGCCGGTATCCGGCTGGCAGATCTACGCGGATTCTCCTACGGCCGTGAAGACGTGAAGGCTCGCGATCTCGCCAACGCCTACAGCCAGGCCCTGTCGACGATCTTCACCCAGCAGATGAAGCCGTACGAGGTCGAGATCCTCGTCGGCGAGGTCGACGGCGACGCCTCCGGCACGGCGATCTACCACATCCTGTTCGACGGCTCCGTGACCGACGAGCACGGATTCGTCGCCGTGGGGGGCCATGAGGAGGATCTGACCGGATCGCTCCGCGATCGGTTCCAGTCCGGATGGGATCTGGCGACGGCCGTGCAGACCGCGGCCGAGGTGTTGGGGTCGCCCGACGGCCGCACGATCGAAGCGGGTTCGATCGAAGCCGGGGTGCTCGACCGCACGAGGACCCAACGTCGCAAGTTCCGTCGCCTCGAGGAGCCCGAGATCGCCCAGCTGCTCGAAGGCTGAACATGGACGGATCCGCGATCCGGGCGGATGATGCTTGCCAGGAGGACCAGTGCGCGCGACGAACACCGTGAAGGTCGCGATCACGCTGGTGGCGATCGGCGTCTCCGCCGTCTCCGTGGGCGTGATCGTGGCGAGCTCACCACGACGGGATCAGGACGCCGACACGCTCGTCATCGGTTTGGGCGTGGGCTTCCTGTTCGGCATCATCACGTCGGTGACGGCCGTGTGGGCGTGCCGCCGATCCGCCCACCCCGGCCTCCCTCGACGCGCCTCGCACGGCGCCTGGGTGCTTTCGACCGCGACGTTCGGACTGCTGCTGGGAATCAACTGGCTGAGACCACCGACGACGTCTCTCGGGCTGGCCGTGGCGCTCGGAGCGTGGATCGCCGCCGGCTGCGGAGCCGTCGCGGCAGCATGGCTCGCCGCGGTGGTCGAGCCGGAGCTGTGGGCGGCACGACCCGATCTGCTCCCCGAGGCGCGTTCGGGGTTGCTCCGAGCATGGCCGGTGCCGTCGACCGGGGATCGAACGAGCTCCTAGGAGCAACGATCCTCTGCTTCGGCCCCCCCGGCGTAGGCTTGCGGGGTGGACCGGCGGATCTTCGGGCTCGAGAACGAATACGGCGTGACCTGCACCTTCCGAGGGCAGCGGCGCCTCTCGCCCGACGAGGTCGCCCGCTACCTGTTCCGCCGGGTGGTCCACTGGGGGCGCTCGTCGAACGTGTTCCTCGAGAACGGAGCCCGGCTCTACCTCGATGTCGGATCCCACCCCGAATACGCCACCCCCGAATGCGACGCCGTGAAGGAGGTCGTCGCTCACGACAAGGCGGGGGAGCGGATCCTCGAGGCCCTGCTCGGAGCGGCGGAGATGCGGCTGCACGAGGAAGGCATCTCCGGGCAGGTCTACCTGTTCAAGAACAACACCGACTCGGCCGGCAACAGTTACGGCTGCCACGAGAACTACCTAGTCGGCCGCGACGGCGAGTTCGCGCGCATGGCCGACGTGCTGATCCCGTTCTTCGTGACCAGGCAGATCTGGTGCGGCGCCGGGAAGGTGCTCCACGGGCCTCGGGGGGCGCAGTTCTGTATCGCACAGCGCGCCGAGCACATCTGGGAAGGCGTCTCGAGCGCAACCACCCGTTCCCGTCCGATCATCAACACACGCGACGAGCCGCACGCCGATGCGGAGCGTTTCCGGCGGCTCCACGTCATCGTGGGCGACTCGAACATGAGCGAATGGACCACGTTCATGAAGGTCGGCATCACCGACCTCGTTCTCCGCATGGTCGAGGGCAACACGGTGATGCGCGACCTCTCCCTCGAGAACCCGATTAGGGCCATCCGCGAGATCAGCCACGACACGTCGTGCACACGCACGGTGAAGCTCGCGAACGGCCGTGAGCTCTCGGCGATCGAGATGCAGGTCGAGTACTTCGAGAAGACCGAGCGGTTCATCGAACGCCGCGGAGCCGACGAGGTCTCGAAGGTGCTGCTCCGCGAGTGGCGCGAGGCGCTGGACGCCCTGATCGACGGCGAGCCCGAGCGGTTGGTGCGCAAGGTCGACTGGGTGACGAAGAAGGCGATGATCGATCGCTACATGGCCAAGCACGACCTCTCCCTCGCCTCGCCTCGGATCGCGCTGCTCGATCTCAGCTACCACGACGTGAACAGATCCCGCGGTCTCTACTACCTGCTCGAGAAGGCCGGCAAGGCCGAGCGCGTGGTGACCGACGCTCAGGTGAACCTGGCGATGCGTGAGCCCCCGCAGACGACGAGGGCCAAGCTGCGCGGCGACTTCATCAAGCAGGCCAAGGCGAAGCGCCGAGACTACACGGTCGACTGGGTGCACCTGAAGCTGAACGACCAGGCTCAGCGCACCGTGCTCTGCAAGGATCCGTTCCGCAGCGTCGACGAGCGCGTCGAGCAACTGATCGCCCACATGTGACGGCGACTACCGAGACGATCAGACGTAGCGTCGGATCAGTTCCTCGATGAACGGGTTCAGCGTTTCGTGGGCATGGCCGTAGATCGACCCGTGTCCCATCGCTTCGAAGAGGTGGTACTCGGCGTTCGCGGCCATCCCTGCGAGCTCGAGCCCGTCCTGGGGCGGCGCCTGCACGTCCTCGGTGAACGCCATCACGTGCATCGGCACGTGGCAGGTCGGAAGCGCGTCGCGTTGATCGAACCGCAGGGATGCGTCCCATTGCGGGATCAGCGAGGTCTCGTTCTCGCCGGATTCCATCCAGGTGAGCAACCGGTCGCGCAGCATCGGCCACGCCACGCGATCGCCGAGCACGCGAGCGGGATACAGCATCGCCGCGTAGTGGGTGGCGCCCATCAGCCCCTCGAGCCGACCCCCCGCTTTGCGGAAGTCGATCTCCGCCTCCTGGAAATCCCACCCCCAACCGGTGCACCACGCGCCGGTGCCCATCACCACCGCGCACCGCACGAGCTCCGGGAAGTCGATGCAGATCTGCTGAGCGATCGCCGAGCCGAACGAAAGGCCCACCAAGGCGACCGGGGGCTCGCACACGCCCGCGATCAGCTCGGCGGCGTCGCGAGCGAAATCCTCGATCGGCCACGGCATCGGCCGATCGCACGACGTGCCGCCGATGCCGCGGTTGTCGAAGGTGGTGTTGCGGAACGACCGCTCGAAGTACGGCATCTGGAAGGGATGCCAGTCGCTGCCCGGGCTCCCTCCGCCGGCCACCCAGACGATGTCTGGGCCCTCCCCGAAGCGATCGTAATGCGTCGTCGCCTGCGATCCTCGGAACGTCGTCACCGGGCCGCTCGTCTCCTTCAGATCCCGTCCAGCAGCGTCACGACCGTCGCGGCTCCAGCACGAGGCTCGCGTCACCGAGCATATCGGGGATGCCGACGGTCAGCGCCAGCGTCGGTTCCCGGCGGCGATCCGGCCGGCGAGGACGCCGGTGGCCGAGGCAGCCAGCCCGTCCAGGCCGACGTCCCCCTCGCGCGACGCGTCGAGTCCCGGCCTCGGATCGACCTCGACGACGTGATGCCTCGAGAACAGTTCGAGGTCTCGAGCCACCTGGCGTGCTTCGTCACGCCGCCGGCCTTCGACCGAGGGGATCACGATGTCGAGATCGATCCAGCAGGAGGCAAGGATCGTTCGAACCGTGCGTGGACGATCGAACGGCAACACCGGGAGCGGCCGGCCCATGAGGGCTCGAGCGGTGACGAGGGCGTCGCCGGCTTCCTCCGGCGCCACCCTCACCAGGAGCACCTCGGCCGTCCGGGCGGCATCGAGCACGGCAGCGCCCAGACCGCCCGAGGGGGCGTCGACGGTTCCCATGACCGCGTCGCCGGAGCGGGCCGCGCCCGCTTCCACGAGCGGCGCGACCCCCTGCGAGGTGAACACCACCACGGGCGAGCCGCGGAGGCCACCGGGCTCGACGTGCCCGGCGGAACGACCCAGGGGCACCCGGACCTCCCGAGCTTCGACCCCGACCACCACCTCGGCGACCGCCTCGAAGGAGCCGTCGGCTCGAGCCTCGACGCGGATCATGCAGCTCCTCGGCCGGTCGACATGGCGAGGCTATGATGCCCGACGATGACGGGCGACGAACGCATGGAGCCGCTCGAGCGGCTGCTGAACCTCGTGGGCCTCCTGCTCGAGACGTCGACGCCGCTCACGTTCGAACAGATCCGCGACACGCTCGATGCCTACCGGGCCGACAAGGTCGACAGCGCGAAGCGCATGTTCGAACGCGACAAGGACCAGCTCCGCGAGTTCGGGATCCCGCTGCAGCTCGTCGATACCGACGTCTGGGGCACCGAGCAGGGCTACATCATCCCGAAGGACGAGTACTACCTGCCGGAGATCGCCTTCACCCCCGAAGAGCTGGGAGCGCTGCTGGTCGCGGCGCAGAGCGGCGGCCAGGACACACGGGCCGAGCAGGCCGCGCGCAAGCTCCTGTACGGAGCCGACGGGGGCGTGCTGGCGGGCCTCGCCGGGGGACCGCTGGCGTCGGGATCCGACGCCCGGAGCGCTCTGCTCCTCGACTGCGCCGACGCGGCGCAACGACGACGTCGGGTTCGGTTCGGCTATCGCACGTCGCAGGGCGAGCGCGGCAGCCGCACGGTCGATGCGTTCGCGATGGTCTTCCGGGGGGGCCACTGGTACCTGGTCGGACACGACGACGACCGCGACGACGTGCGCGCGTTCCGGTTGTCCCGATTCACCGGTGACGTCGAAGATCTCGGGGAAGGCCGCCAACCGCCCGACGGGTTCCGAGCCGCCGACCACGTGCAGGCCGGAGCATGGACCGCCGCCGCTGAGGACCACGCCGAGGTCGCGTTCTCAGCCGATGTGGCGTGGTGGGCCGTAGGGTCGTTCGCCGGCGCTCGGGAGGAGCGCGTCGCGGACGACGGCTGGGTCGTGGTCGACATCCCGATGGCCGATCCCGGGTTGCTGGCCTCGCTCCTGTTGCAGTTCGGGCCGGATGCCGTCGTTCTGGCGCCCGACGTGCTGCGTGACGAGGTCGTCGGCCGCCTGGAGGCGGTCGGTGGCTGAGACCCGGCGAGTCAACCCCCCCAAGACCGCGGACCGGCTCGGCCGGATGCTCGTCATCGTGCCGTACGTGGTTCGGCATCCCGGTTGCTCGCTCGGCGAGGTGGCCTCGCTGTTCTCCGTGAAGCCTCAACAGCTGCGGCGCGACCTCGACCTCCTCTTCATGTCGGGCCTGCCACCCTACGGCCCGGGCGATCTGATCGACGTCGAGGTCGACGAGGACGATCGCATCTGGATCACGATGGCCGACCACTTCTCGCGGCCGTTGCGTCTCAGCCGTTCGGAAGCGCTCGCCCTCACGCTGCGTTCGGCCGAGCTGCTCGCGACGCCCGGGCTCCCGGAGGCACCGGCATTGTCGGGCGCGCTCCGGAAGATCCGAGAGGCGCTCGGTCCCGAAACGGCCGGCAGCGACGACGCGATCGAGACGGCGGAAGCGGGCAGGCCGGCCGAACATCTGGAGCGCCTCCGGCGGGCGGCTCGCGACCACGAGCGCATCACGATCGAGTATTTCGCGGGGTCGACCGGTTCCTGGTCCACCCGTGACGTGGAACCGGAAGAGGTCTTCTCGGCGATGGGGAACTGGTATGTCGCGGCCTGGGACGAGGGGGCGAGCGACGAGCGCCTCTTCCGGGCCGACCGCATCCGGTCGGTCGCGGGCACCGGGGCACGCTTCGAGCCACGTGGACTGGAGGGTGCGGGTCGAGCCCTGTTCAGGCCTACCGGAGACGAGGTTCGCGTCAGGCTGCGCTTGCGGCCAGGCGCCAGGTGGATCGCGGAGTACTACATCACCGAGCACCCGATCGAGCATGACGATGGATCTCTCGAGGTCACGATTCCCACGGCACGGCTTGGATGGGTTGCGGCGCTGCTTCTTCGAGTCGGCAACGACGCAGAGGTCATTGCCCCGGCGGAGGCCGCCGATGCCGTTTCCGATCTCGCCCGCCGGACGCTGGCGCACTATCGCTGAACCGCCTCTCGGCCTGGTCTGAACGGCTCTCCGATCGACTTCGGAACGAGGGTACGCGTGGGTCGAGCGGGGTAGCCCCGATCCGGCGCGAAGGCCTCAAGGCGTGCTCGCCCAGGGCCGATAGCACCCTTGAGATGACAACTATCCGGACAACGTGCCCCAGGTGTGGCGAAGTGGACATGGGCCCCGAGGCGATCATGCTTTCGGTGCGTCAGAGCGGCCGTGAAGGCAGTTACCGCTTCACCTGCCCCAACTGTGCCGACGACGTGGAGAAGCGCGCCGATCGCAAGATCGTGGCGTTGCTGGTCTCGGCGGGTGTGGACATCGAACGATCCGAGAGCGACCAGATGCTCTTCGACGACGAGGAGACCGAACCTCGCGGCGTGATGCCGCAGGGCCCGGTCTTCTCGATCGACGACGTGATCGAGTTCCACTACCTGCTCGAGGACGACCGCTACATCGAGGAGTTCCTCGCCTCGAGCGGCGGCGCTTCCTGACCCGCCCGACCCACGACCGATCGAGCTCCGAGGGCGATCCGCCCTCGTGTAGCATCGCCGCGTGGACACGTGGCTCGTCGTGTGGTTCGTCATCGGTATCGTCACCACGATCGTCGTGCTGGCGTTCCTGATCGCCTTGATCCGGCATGTTCTCGTGTTGGGGCGAACCGCGAGACAGATGCAGGAAGAGCTGTCGCCCGTCGTCCAGGAGATCTCGGCGCAAGGCACGCGAGCGAGCGACCGAGCCGCTCGGCTGGGCCCTCGACGGTAGGATTGGGGCGGGGCACGGCCCCTCCCTGACAGATGCTCAACATCGGACCGCCGGAGCTCATCCTCATCTTCGTGATCGCCCTCGTGATCGTGGGCCCGCAACGGCTGCCCGAGCTCGCCCGCACGGTCGGGAAGGGGTTGCGGGAGTTCCGCAAGATGCAGGACGAGGTCAAGGACCTCGTGAACACGGGCATGGGCGACGAGTTCAAGGACACCGCGACCGAGCTGAAGCGGACGGCTTCCGACCTGAAGAGCGCGACCGATGTGCGCTCGGCGTTCCGGGAGGATTCCGTTCGCACCCGGCCGCATCGTTCGAGGGGCGATGCGGCCGCCGCGGAGCCGGTCCGGGCTGCACCGGAACCGGACGAGGAGATGCCGACACCCGAGCCCGATGTCGAGCCGACCCATCCGGCCCCGGCCGCCGACGCGGACGACGAGGGAACCGACGAGTGAGGCTCGCACCGTGCGGGTGATCCCGAGGTCCCTTCGTCGATCGGAGGCCGAACGCACCGGCACGATGTCGGTGATGGAGCACCTCGAGGAGCTCCGCCGGCGGATCGTGATCGCCGGCATCGCGATCCTCGTCGGCGCGATCGTGGGGTGGTTCCTCTACCCGGCCGTGATCGACCTGCTGCGCGACCCTTACTGCCAGTACCTGCGGGAGAACCCGGAGGTGCGACCGCCGGCCGGGTGCCGGCTCACGATCGTCAGCCCTGTCGACGCGTTCCTGACGAAGCTGAAGATGGTCGGGTTCCTCGGACTGATCGTGGCCCTCCCGGTCGTGCTCTATCAACTCTGGGCGTTCATCGTGCCCGGCCTCACGAGCCGGGAGAAGAAGTGGTCGATCCCGTTCATCGTGACGTCGACGCTGCTGTTCGTCCTGGGAGCGGCGTTCTCGCTCTGGACGCTCCCGAAGGCGCTCGACTTCCTGCTGGGGTTCGCCGGATCAGCGGTCGTGCCGCTGATCACGTTCGACCGGTACCTGGGGTTCGTGACGCTCGTGACGCTGGCGTTCGGGTTGTCGTTCCTGTTCCCCGTGATCCTCGTCTTCCTCGAGGCGGTCGGGGTGCTCTCGTGGCAGCGCCTGGCTTCGTGGCGCCGGTGGGCGATCCTCGGCATCGCGATCTTCGCGGCGGTGATCACGCCGAGCGGCGACCCGTACTCGATGCTCGCGATGATGATCCCGATGTACGTGTTCTACGAGGGCTCTATCATCATCGGCCGGTTCATGAAGCGGGGCCGGGCGACGGGATAAGGGCGGGCCATGGCGATCAAGGGCAAGAAGCGATCGAAGCAGCGCTCGGCGCCGAGGGCGCCGAGGAGGGAGCCCGTCGCGCTGCCGACCCCCTTCCTACGTCGGCGATGGGTCCAGCTGACCGCCGGGTTCCTCGTCGGGATCCTCGCGATGGTCGTGTTCGTGTGGGTGACGAACAGCCTCCGCGCGAACGATGTGGAAGAGGCGAACGCCGAGGATACGGCCACGCGTCTGGCCGCGGCCACCGCGTACCAGCAGGCTGTGCGGGACGTGTTCAGTCAGGTCGGCGTGGTCGATCCCGGCGTCACCCCCACGGTGTTCACGGAGTTCGACACCACCCTCGATGCGCTCGCCCAAGGGGAACCCCCTGCCGGTGCGGAGGCGACGTTCGAGCAGGCCGCCCGCGATGCGCGGAACGCGCGCAGGGATCTCGCGAAGTTCGACGTGGCCGGCGCGATCACGGATCAGGGATTCGACGTGGTGGCCGCAACCGCGTTCACGAGCTCCGGGACGACGCTCGTACAGGCGCTCGACCGCTATCGGCAGGCAGCCGAGGTCGCGACGTCGGCGGTCACGGTCGGCGGCGAGCAGGGGCGGCGCCTCGCCGCCGTGGCCACAGATCTGCGCGATGCGGCTCGCGCCGAGCTCGCCGCCGGCTGGACCGAGTACCTGCAGGCGCTGCGCGCAGGCGGGATCCCCGAGGCGCCGACGACAGGCGGCATCGTCCCCGAGCTCCCCGGCGGCGGGGGATAGGCCCGGTCTCGTTGGGTGCGCCAGCCTCCATCGTCGTCGTGGCGAACCCGACCGCGGGTCGAGGCAAGGCGGGCCGGCGTATCGGCACGGTCGGCTCCACACTCCGATCGCTCCGTGTCGACCACGAGATCCGCGTCGCGGGCTCCCCGCAGGAGATGGAGGAGACCTGCCGGTCCCTCGGTGAAGGGGGCGCAGAGATCGTCGCGGTGCTGGGCGGCGACGGCACGGCCTCCTGCGCCGCCAACGGACTGCTCGGCACGGGCGCGGCGCTCGCCGTGTTGCCGACGGGCACCGGCGACGACTTCGCGCACGCCATCGGAGCGGGATCGTTCCGGGAGTCGATCGGGCTGCTCGCCAACCCGAAGACGATTCCGATCGACGTCGTCCGCGTCGATGTCGGGGGCCAGACGCGGTGCTTCCTCAACATCGCGGGCGCGGGATTCGACTCGGAGGTGAACGAAACTGCGAACTCGATGACCGTGAACCTCGGCGGGACCGGCACCTACGTCGCCGCCATGCTGAAGACACTGTCGAGGTTCTCACCGGCCCGCTACGACCTCACGATCGACGGCGCGCCCGCCACGGTCGACGCGATGCTGGTCGTGGTTGGGAACGGCCCGTCGTACGGAGGCGGCATGCGGGTGCTTCCGCACGCGTCGCTCGTCGATGGTGCGCTCGCGATGTGCGTCGTCGAGGCTCTGTCGAAGTCCGCGTTCCTGCGGGCGTTCCCGAGGGTGTACGTCGGTCGCCACGCGACACATCCGAAGGTGCGGATGATGCGCGCCCGTGCCGTGACGGTGGAGGCGAACCGTGGGCTGCAGGTATACGCCGACGGCGAGCGGGTCGGCCCGCTACCCGCGCGGTTCGAGGTGATGCCGGCCGCTCTGCCCGTCGTGGTGGGGCCCGATGCGAAGGGGATCCGATGAACGTCACCGCCGATGGCATGCTGCTGATCCACGCCTTCCCGCTCGACGCCACGATGTGGGAGGAGCAGGTCGAGTGGCTGCGCCGCGAAGGGTGGCGGGTCGCCGCGCCTTCGCTTCCGGGGTTCGGCGGCACACCAGGGGTCGGCCCCGTGATGTCGATGGGCGCCGCCGCCGACCGGTGCCTGCAGGCACTCGACGCCGAAGGGATCGAACGCGCGGCGGTGTGCGGTCTCTCGATGGGCGGCTACGTGGCGTTCGAACTCTGGCGCCTGGCGAGGCAGCGGATCGCCGGCCTGGTGCTCGCGAACACCAGGTCCGAGGCCGACTCGGTCGAAGCCGCCGAGGCTCGTCGGGTGCTGGCGACGCGGCTGGACGAGGAGGGGAACGGCTTCCTCGTCGAGGAACCGCCGCCGTTGCTCGCGGCGCAGCCGGGTCGGGGGCGGTGGCCGTTCGTTCGAGCGACGATCGCCGCCCAACCGGCCGAGGGGATCGCCGCGGCGGCCCGTGGTATGGCGGAACGGCCGGACTCCACGCCGGATCTCGGCACGATCGACGTGCCGGTGCTGGTGCTGACATCCGATGCGGACGCCGTGATCCCGGCTGACGTGAGCCTCGGTATGACGCGTCACATCCGGCATGCAGGGTCGACCACGCTGACGGGAGCGGGCCACCTGTCGAACCTCGAGGCACCCGACGCGTTCCGTGACGCCCTGGGAGGGTTCCTCGCGGGATCCGAACGGACCTGAGCCGCCTGGGTCCGGCTGGCGGCGCCTGAGCTCGCGGGCCCGCTCGTAGACTGGATCCGTGACCACCCCCGCGGCGTTCGCCGCCCAGTTCCCGTTCGCCCTGGACGAGTTCCAGATGCAGGCCGCAGAAGCGGTCGAGGCCGGCATGTCCGTGCTCGTGGCGGCGCCGACCGGCAGCGGCAAGACCGTGGTCGCCGAATACGCGATCGAGCGTGCGCTGGCTCGCGGCGGCAAGTCGTTCTACACCACCCCTCTCAAGGCGCTCTCGAACCAGAAATACGGCGATCTCGCCGCGAAGCACGGTGCCGACACCGTCGGTCTGCTCACCGGCGACAACACCGTCAACTCCGAGGCGCCCGTGGTGGTGATGACCACCGAGGTGCTGCGGAACATGCTGTACGAGCGTTCGGACACCCTCGACGGGCTCGTGAGCGTCGTGATGGACGAGGTGCACTACCTGCAGGACCCTTATCGCGGCGCGGTCTGGGAAGAGGTGCTGATCCATCTGCCGCTCAGCGTGTCGGTCGTCTGCCTGTCGGCCACGATCTCCAACGCCGAAGAGTTCGGCGAGTGGATCGGCACCCTCCGCGGCGAGACCAGGGTCGTCATCGAGGAGCAGCGTCCCGTGCCCCTCGAGCACCACTACCTGGTCGGTCACCGCCTGCATCCCATGCACGTCGAGCAAGACGGCGTGCCGATCCCGAACCCGTACGTGATCTCGCTCGATCAGAACGAGCTGCGAACCAAGGTCTACCACCGGCGGAGCAGCGGGTATCCCCAGCACGAACGGATCTCCCGGCCTCGGGAGGGTCACCGCCGGGTGTACGTGCCTCGCCGGTCCGAGGTCGTCGACGTGCTCGAGGAACACGGCATGCTGCCCGCGATCTACTTCGTGTTCAGCCGGGCGGGCTGCGACCGCAGCGTCCGATGGATGCGGGAGGCCGGCATCTCGCTCACGAGCAGGGCCGAGGCCGATCACATCCGAGAGCTCGCCGAGACGCGAGCGGCGTGGATCGACGAGGACGACCTTGTCACGCTGGGGTTCTACGACTTCCTCGACGGATTGACGGCGGGCGTCGCGGCTCACCACGCTGGCATGCTGCCGGTGTTCAAGGAGACCGTCGAGGAGCTGTTCGAGGCCGGGCTCGTGAAGGTCGTGTTCGCCACGGAGACCCTCTCGTTGGGCATCAACATGCCGGCCAAGACCGTCGTGATCGAAGACCTCTGGAAGTTCCAGGGCGAGCGGCACGAGCTGCTCACTCCGGGGGAATACACCCAGCTCACCGGCCGCGCGGGGCGGCGCGGCATCGACGAGGTCGGCCACGCCGTCGTGCTGTATCAGCGACGGGTCGACTTCGAACGTGTGGCCACGCTCGCGCAGCGGCGCACCTACGATCTCGTATCGTCGTTCCGGCCCTCGTACAACATGGCGGTGAACCTCGCCCGGAACTACACCGAAGATCAGGCACATCGCTTGCTGAACAGTTCGTTCGGTCAGTTCCTGGCCGACCGGAAGGTGGTGGGCCTCGAACGGGAACGTCGACGCGACGCCGAGGCGATCGAGGGCTACCGCGCGAACATGCGCTGCCATCTCGGAGACTTCGACGAGTACTGGGCACTGGTGAGGAAGGCACGCCTGCTGCGCGAGCAGGATCGCCATGGCCACGAGAAGGCCCGCGCCGACGCGGTCCGAGCGGCCGTGGGGAAGCTGCGGCCCGGCGAGGTGATCTCGGTTCCCAACGGCAGACGAGGGGGGATCGGCGTCGTCGTCAGCTCCCGTGACGGGAAGCCGACCGTACTGACGCAGGACCGGCGCCACTTCCGACTGGCGGCGCGCGACTTCCGGGATCCGCCCGCCGTGCTGACCCGCATCCCGTTGCCTCGTACGGGGAGCGCGCGCAGCAGCCGCTATCGCCGCGACGTGGCGGCCAAGCTCGTCTCGCTCGACGTCCGGCCGCAGAAGGCTCCGAAGCACCGCGCGGATCCCTCGGTCGAGCGGGAGGCCACGAAGCTCGACGACCGCGCCGGGCGGCATCCGTGTCACGGTTGTCCCGAGCGAGCCAAACACGAGCGATGGGCGAGACGGGTCGATGAGCGAGAGGCATCGCTCTCGAGCACCGAGCGGCGCATCCGGGTGCGAACCGAGACGCTCGCCCGCCAGTTCGACCGCGTGCTCTCGGTGCTCAGGGCGCTCGGCTACGTCGAGGACTGGTCCGTCACCCGGAAGGGCCGTTCGCTCTCCCGCATCTACGGGGAGGGCGACATCCTGGTCGCCGAGGCCCTGGACCGGAGCCTCTTCGATGACCTCGAGCCTGCGGAGGTCGCCGCGCTCCTGTCCTCGGTCGTGTACGAGGGACGGGAACGGGTGCCACTGTCGGGCGAGATGCCCACCCCGGAGACGAAGGAACGCTACGAGGCCCTGCTGCGCACCTGGCGCCGTGTCCGGCGCACCGAGGACGAGCACCAGGTACAGCTCTGCCGAGAGCTCGAGGCGGGGTTCGCCACGCCGATCTTCCACTGGGCAAGCGGCCGACCGCTCGAGGAGGTGCTCGTGGAGACGGAGATGGCTCCGGGCGACTTCGTGCGGAACTGCAAGCAGCTGGTCGATCTGCTCCGCCAGGTCGAGGAGGTCGCGAACCCCGAGACCGCGGCGCTGTTCGCCGGAGCGAGGTCGACCGTGATGCGCGGCGTCGTCGCCTACACCGGCCTGTAGCTACGATGCCGCCGCGATGACCAGCCCCTTCGGAGACCTCGCCGTGATCGCCGATCCGTCGGCAGATCGCGGTGGGGTGGGGGAGCGGCTGCCGGCGCTGCGACGGGCGCTCACGGCCGCCGACCTCGACTTCCGGTTGAGCATCGCGGACGGCCGGGGGCACGGCGCCGCCCTGGCCACCGCCGCCCTCGAGCAGGGCCACCGGTACGTCGTAGCCGTCGGCGACGACGCCAGCGTGCAGGACGTGGTGAACGGGTTGTTCCGTGACGGCGCTCCGATCGTCGAGGAACCGGTGCTCGGCGTCGTGGCCGCCGACGCGTCGAACGACCTGTTGCACAGCTTCGGGCTGCCGGGCGATCTCGACGGCGGTGTGCGGCACCTGACCGGCGACACCACGTACCCGTTCGATGTGATGCGCATCACGTGTACCGGGCCCGACGGCGGGCAGCGCACCCGGTACGCCCACAACCTCGCGCAGCTCGGACTGGGCGCGAACGCGGAGCTCGCGCGCCGCAGGCTGCCCGCCTGGCTGGGCGACCGACGTCGCAGGTTCCTCGGGTTCTGGCGCGGCTATCTGGGCACACGCCGGCGCGCCCTGCGCATCGGATACGACCTGAAGACGTGGGAGGGCGCGGGCTTCCACGTGGTGATCGGCAATGGCCAGTTCACGTCCGGTGTGCGCCTCTCGCCTCGCTCGTACCCCGGCGACGGCGTCCTCGATGCGCTCGTGTTCACCGGGCAGACCTCCGACGCGTACACGATGATGCCTCGCATCATGCGCCACGGTGGGCACGTGCCCGACGATTCGATCAAGGAGCTCCGGGCCAAGATCCGCTTCTCGGTCGAGGCCGACCGCCCGTTGGCCCTGGTTGCCGACGGCGAGCCCTTCGGCACCACGCCGGCGACGTTCCAGGTGGTGCCTCAGCAGATCCTCCTGAAGCTCTAGGAGCCGTGTGAACGTTCGCCTCGTGGACCGGATGGAGCGAGCTGCCGAGGAAGCCTCCTCGCAGGGTTTCGAGGCGCTCGTCATCCCTCCGTCCCCCGATCTCGCCTACCTCACGGGGTACGACCCGATGCCGCTCGAACGCCCGACCCTGCTCCTGCTGCGGCCCGGAGAACCACCCGCCATGCTCGTGCCCGAGCTCGAGCGTCCGCTGGCCGCGGATGCTCCCGGCGCTGGGGCGATCGAGCTCCTACCGTGGTCCGACGGGTCGGATCCGTACGCCCGGGCGGAGCGCCTGCTGCCCGGTGCGGGGCGGGTCGCGGTCGGCGACCGCCTCTGGGCGAGCCATCTGCTCGGCCTCCAACGAGCCATCCCCGGGCTCGCGTTCGAGGCGGCCTCGTCGGTCATGGCTCGGCTGCGAGCGGTCAAGGACGAGGACGAGCTCGCCGCCCTCCGGCGCGCCGCTCGAGGAGCCGACGCGTCGTTCCGGGCGATCTGCACGATGCCGTTCCTCGGTCGCCGGGAGGAAGAGGTGGCGGCGGACCTGGCCGACCTGCTCGTCCACAACGGGCACTCGCGCGCCGAGTTCACGATCGTGGCGAGCGGCCCCAACGCCGCATCGCCGCACCACGAGCCCGGCAGCCGCACGATCCTGCCGAAGGACGCGGTCGTGATGGACTTCGGCGGCGAGCTCGGCGGGTACTACAGCGATACGACCCGCACGGTCGTGGTCGGAGAGCCGCCGGCGGGGTTCGAGCACGTCTACGAGTCCGTGCGCCGGGCCCAGGCGGCCGCGTGCGACGCGGTGGCCCCAGGGATCTCGGCGCAAGATGTCGACCGTGTGGCACGCCGCATCATCGAGGAGGCCGGATTCGGTGCACGCTTCATCCATCGCACCGGCCACGGCATCGGCCTCGAGGTTCACGAGCCTCCCTATCTCGTGGAAGGGAACGATCAGACGCTGGAACCGGGCACGACGTTCTCGGTCGAGCCCGGTGTCTATCTCGAGGGGGAGTTCGGTGTCCGGATCGAGGACATCGTGGCGGTCACCGCCCAGGGGGTCGAGCGGCTGAACCGTTCGACGCGCGAGCTGCAGGTGGTCGGGTAGTGAGCTCCGCCTAGCTTCGCTGCCTCACGCGAGTGCCGTCCGGGGTGTCCATCACCTCGAGCCCCAACGCGGTGAGCTCGTCACGCAAGCGGTCGCTCTCCGCATAGTCCTTGGCTGCGCGAGCCGAATCGCGACGTTCCACCAGCTCGAGCACGTCGTCGGAGGCGATCCAGCCGCTCGTCGCCTCACGCTCCAGGTCGAGACCCAGCACGGCATCCCACGAGGCGAGCAACGCGTATTTCTCACCGTCGGACACGTCTCCGTCGCCGACGAGGTCGTTTACGACCACCACGGCCGTCGGCATGTCGAGGTCGGCGGCGACGCCCTCCCGGAACCGGGCGTCGAACACGGCCGCGGCGTCGCCCAATGTTGCTGCGGCGGGCACCCAGTCGGCCATGCGCCGGCGCAGCTGCTTGACCTTGGCGTCGGCGGCATCCATCGCTTCCCACGTGAAATCCATCTCCGAGCGGTAGCGCGTCTGGAACGTGAGCCACCGGAACGACAGCGGGTCGAGGCCCCTCGCGGTCAGATCCTCGACCTGGACCACGTTGCCCGTCGACTTCGAGATCTTCTGTCCGGTCTGACGGAGATGCCCGCCGTGGACCCAGATCGAGACCACCTGATGTCCAACGGCCGCCTCGCTCTGAGCGATCTCGTCCTCGTGATGGGGGAAGCGCAGGTCGTTGCCGCCCGTGTGGATGTCGAAGCGTTCGCCCAGGTACTTCATCGACATGGCGGAGCACTCGATGTGCCACCCGGGGAAACCGACGCCCCAGGGAGAATCCCACTTCATCAACCGTCCGGGGCCCGCGGCCTTCCACAACGCGAAGTCGGCGGGATGCCGCTTGGCGGGGTCGGATTCGAGCTCGCGATGGCCCTCGCGCAGGTGATCGAGCGTGTTCCCGCTGAGCTTGCCGTACCCGGGGAACGACGTGACGTCGAAGTACACGCTTCCCGACTCGACCACGTACGCGTGGCCGCGGTCGATCAGCGTCTGTGTGAGCTCGATCATCTCCTGGATGTGATCGGTCGCCTTCGGGTACGCGTAGGCAGGGCGGATGCCGACCGCCTCCGCGTCTGCCAAGACGGCCTCGGCGTACTTCTCCGCGATGTCGAGAGGCGTGAGACCCTCGTCTTCGACGGCGAGCAGCATCTTGTCGACCGCATCGGACGAGGCCTCGTCGGTCATGTGCCCCACATCGGTGATGTTCATGATCTGGGTGACCCGATAGCCCTCGAGCTCCAGGCCGCGACGGATCAGATCACCGAGCATGAACGTGCGGAGGTTCCCCAGGTGCGCGAAGCGGTACACGGTCGGCCCGCACGTGTACATCGTGACGAGCCCCTCGTGCACGGGGCGGACCTCGTGGAGCTCACGCGTCAGCGTGTCGTACAGCCGCATGGACGGGAGCCTACCGTCGGTGGCGGCGGTCGATCATGCGTCGTCGGGGCGGGGTGGGGAATCGTGGTCGTGCCGGAGCCGTGGCCGCTCCGCCTGTGGGAGGCGGCCGCCGCCCGGCGCGCTCACGACCTCGACGGGCGGTGGAGGCACCGGCACCGGGATCCTCACGTCGACCCCCCCGTGCTCCTTGTGCGCGCGCAGGACCGCCTCGTGGTACCGCTCGAGCATCTGACGGAACGCGGCGTCGTGGTACGGGCGGCCGTCGACCGTCGGCCCCTGCACCCCTTCGATGATCGCTTCGACGTCGTCACCGGTGATCGTCTTCTCGGCCTCGAGCGCGTGGGCCAGCGCGAGCACGTCGATCCGGTGGTCGCGGAGCAGCTCCATCGTGCGGTCGTAGAGCTCGGCGAGCTTGTCCTCGACGCTGCGGCCGAACGTCGAATCGAACATCGCGCGGTCGGCGCCGGTCTCGAGCGCCTGAGCGCCGCGCATGCCGGCGAGCGTGACCGACCTCGACGCGAGGGTGTCGCCCATCGCGTAGAACGCGAGCGCCTGGGTCGTCATCGCCGTCGCGGCATTCATGTCGCCCCCGACGCCCATCGAGTGGTCGTCGTCGAAGAACATGCGTTCGCCGGCCAGCGATGCCAGGGCGGTCATGACGTCGATCTCGCGCTCGGTGCGCCACTGCACGAACTGATCCTCGGGCGGGATCGACGAGACGAACCCGCCGACATCGCCGCGGCGTTCGATCGTGGCCATGTCGATCACGGCGTGCTTGCGCAGGCGGTACGCCACGATCGCATGGCATGCCTCGTGCACGGCGACCGAGTGACGCTCGCGCTCGATGTACTCGTGGTCGTCGGGAAGCCCGTGCTGCTTCAGCTGCTTGGCCTTCACCACGTCGGCGAAGGTCACGGTGTCACGGTCGTCGCGGATCGCGATGACCAGTCCCTCGTTCACGATGTCCTTGATCGAGGCGCCCGAGAAGTACGGGGTGATCGTCGCGAGCTTGTCGATCTGCTCCTCGGACAGGTCGTTGGAGACCTTCGCGAGGTAGTACTCGAACGTGGCCCGGCGCCCGTCCTTCTGCGGATAGCCGACCTTGTATTGGCGGTCGACACGGCCCGGCCGGAGCATCGCCGGGTCGAGCGTGTTCGGCATGTTCGTCGCGAAGATGTGCAGGATGCGGTACTTCGGCGGGGGCTTCGGCTTCATGCCGAGCAGCTTCCTGATCTTGTTGATCAGGCCCTTGGGCTTGGTGAGCCCCGACATCTCCGCCAGCAGGGCCTGCAGGGTGCCCATGCCGCCGCCGCCCATACCCATGCCGCCCATGATGACCTGCTCCTTGTACGGCGTCCCGAGGCCCGGCGCGCTCGTGGCGGCCTGGAACGTGCTGTCGCGACCGGCCTCGGACAGGTAGGCCAGGCCATTGCAGGCGGGAGCCGTCGACCAGGGGGACACCGGCGTGTAGCTGGTCGCGACCTGCTGGCCGCGACTGCCGAGCGAGTCCGCCTCGTCGATGAAGACGATGGCGCCTCCGTACCGCATCGAGAGCTTGCGGAGCTTCCGGTAGAGCGAGCGGACCTTCAGGATGCCGACGCCCATGAACATGTTGATGAACGCGCCGGCGTCGACATTGACGAACGGCTTGGCCGTCTCGCCCGCAACGGCCTGCGCCATCAGCGTCTTCCCGGTGCCGGGAGGGCCCCAGAGCAGGATGCCGCCCGGCACGTACCCGCCTCGCGACTCGATCGCCTCGGGGTCGTCGAGGAAGACCAGCGTCTCCTTGAGCTGCCCCAGCGCCGCGTCCTGGCCCTTCACGTCGTCGAACCGCGTCTCGATCTCGTCGGGCATGATCGTGTCGATCCCGCCCCTCGAGAGGAACCAGAAGAGCCCGATGAACTGGAACATCACGAAGAAGAACCCGAACGCCAGCTGGAGCACGAACGGCAGCGCGACCACCAGGCGTGCCGGCGCCTCGATCAGCCCGAGCCAGACTGGCTCGGTGCCGAAGATGCGCCCGAGCAGCGTGCTCACCACGAGCAGGAAGACGAGGAGCTTGAATGCCCGGGCGGCGCGGTAGCGCGTGTAGTCGCGCATCCTGCCGAGCTGCCGGTCGGCTCCGCCGAAGACGGTCTGCTGCCAGAAGCGGTAGTAGCCCTTCGAGCGTTCCTGGATGAAGTAGTGGACCTGCCGAACGAACTCCAGGCCCATCAGCAGCAGCAGCCACGAATAATCGCTGATGGCGATCCGGACGGCGTCGACGAACGGACCGTTCAGCGGCCGCACGGTGGTGCTCCAGACCACCGCGAGTCCGGCCAGCCACAGGATGCCCAGGAACAGGAGCAGCTTGATGCGATCCCACAGGACCGCCTTGGCGCGCGTCTGCCGCTCCGAGGCGCGGGGCCGTGAGGGCCGGTCGACCATGATCTTGGAGTTGGAGCCGTTCGTGCTCATGCGATCACCGCCCAGGACTCGATCACGGATTCGATATCGCCGCGGTTGCGGCCGTAACATTCTGCGCTGCAGAGCACCGCGAGCACATAGACACGGTCCGAGGCCGGGTCCATGTACGCGGTCTGCGAGATCTGCACGAACCGGTCGTCGAGCAAGACCGAGCTGCCGTTGCCCGCGGCAGCATCGCCGGTGAGCGCGGATGCCCAGATCTGCGCTTCGAAATGGAGTCCGCGGAACCCGTCCTTCTCGATGCGATCGTCGTATGTGAGCAGCTGCACGGCCTCGCGTCCCACCTGATCCTGGATCGAGTCGATCGGCACGATCAGGTTGCGCAGTGCGCCGTAGTTGATGCCGTCGCGCTGTTGTGCGGTGAGGCGCAACACGGCCGCGATGCCCTGCGGGTAATCGGAGTCGAAGGAACCCTCGTTCATGACGTGTTCGACCGCCGGTGAGGGATGTCCGTCGAGTCCGATGAGCCACTCGACCGGATCGGGTGTGCTCACGGGCGGCCCGGCGGGCTCGCCCTGCAGGGCCGCCTCGTCGAAGACGGTCCAGTCGATCGGCACCTTGAAGGCGGTGCGCGCCTCGGTGTTGCGCACGTACTCGTAGCTCGGCGAGCCGCAGGCCGCCACGATCGCCGAGGCGACCACGAGACAGGCTCCGAGGAAGCGGTGGTGCCTCATCGGTTCATCATCCCACGCTCTCTTCGGAGTGGAACCCCCCGGGGTGAGTATCGGCGCGTGACCTCGGGGACCGAAGCGGGGTCAGGACGGGAGCGGGCGGCGCTCGAACGGGATCGAGAGCACGATCGTCGTGCGGGTGGCGACGTTCGCCTTCTCACGGAGACGCCGGATCAGATCCTCGAGCTCGGCGGTCGTGCCGGTGCGAACCTTGAGCATGTAGTTGGCCTCGCCGGCAACGCTGTAGCAGTCCTCGACCTCGGGGAACTCGGCGACCCGCTGGGGCAGGTCGTCGGGTTGGCGGGGATCCAGCGGCGACGCGGCGATCAGGGCGGTCACGAACAAACCCAGCGCCTCTGGGTCGATGATCGCGGAGTATCGCCGGATCACTCCCTGCTGTTCGAGCTTGCGGACCCGATCGTGCACGGCGGAAGCGGAGAGCCCAACGCGCGTGGCGACGTCGGCGTAGGTCGCCCGGGCATCATCCTGGAGGGCGGCGATGATCTCGAGGTCCCGGTCGTCGAGCATCGGCCCATCATAGGGGCGGGGGACCGGGGACGGATCGATCCGTCGTATCGGCCGCCCCTCACGCGCCCCACGAGCGGGGGAGGGGGGTGGGGGATGCCTCATCGCTCCGGCGGCCGATTGCCCGAACGGCCTCCTCCCGGTACAAGAGTGCTTCCGGCGCCGACCTCCTTCCGGCTCGTCGTGACCATGCGGGGGGGAGGGTTCCACGTGCGTCCGAGCGATCCGCCCTGTCTGCTCCGTCGGTCGAACGACGCGATCCGCACGGTGGTGGTCGCGAAGCCGGGGGGTGGGATCCGCACGCTGACCGTCCTGGGTCCCCGCGATCTGCGACGCTACGAGTCCGTCGTCGCTGCCGTCGTGCCGTCGGTGGAGCGAGCCCTGGGGCGGGTGGCGGCGGCCAACCGGGCCCAGCTCGACGCGACCGGGCTCCGGCTCGAGGCATGGCCCCGCGCCCGAGGTCGGTACCGTCGGGCCGTCGCCTCGGCCGTGGCCGGGCCGTTCCGGGCGGCCTTCGTGGGCGACGTCAGCGACTGCTATGGCTCGATCACGCTGGCCGAGGTGGCGCGGGCTCTCCGCCGGATCGGTGTGCGCGAGGTCGGGGTGGAACCGGTCGTCGAGACGCTCCGATGGTTCGAGGAACTCGGCGTGCGTGGACTGCCGGTGGGGCCCACGCCGTCCGCCGTACTCGCGAACGCCGTGCTCGCCCCGGTCGACCGGGCGCTCACGGGTGCCGTCGACGGACCGGTGCTCCGCTGGGTCGACGACGTCGTGGCGTTCGCGACGGATCGTCACAGCGCCGGACGGGCAGCGGTCGCGTTCGAACGGGCGCTCGTCGACCTCGGCCTGACCCCGCATCCGGGCAAGTGCATGACGTTGCTCGACCCCGGGGCCGTGCGGGCGAGCGCTGGCGGCAGTCACTCGGGCCCGCAGGGATCCGACGTGGCATGATGCGCCAGCCGTGAAGACCCTCTACCGCGCTTCCCGTGTCCGCACCCTGGCCCACCCCGAGACGGGGGAGTGGCTCCTCACCGACGACCGTCACGTCCAGCGCATCGGAGCGGGCGATCCACCCACCGCCGACCGCGTCGTCGACCTGCCCGGGGCCACGATCGTTCCGGGGTTCGTCGACGCACATGTGCATCTCACGATGACGGGGCTCTCGCTGGCGAACGGCGACGTTGCCTCGGCGCGGTCCGCCACCGAGCTCCTCGCCGTCGTTCGTCGGCGGACGGCGATCGAAGGGACGGGCGATGCGGTCTTCATGCTCGGCTACGACGAGTCGCGCTGGGATCGCCCCGAGCTCCCGACGATGGGGCAGCTCGACGCGGCCTGCGCTCGCCCGCTGATCGTCCGGCGCATCGACGGGCACGTCGCCCTCGCGAACCGCGCTGCCCTCGATCGCTCCGGTGTGCTCGACATGCCGGGCGTGACCCGGGACGAGGCGGGGGAGCCGACGGGAGCGGTGACGGGGCGCGCGAACGAGGTGATCGGACGTTGGGCCCTCGCCTCGATCGACGACCACGAACGGCAAGACCTGCAGCTCCGGGCCGCTTCCCTGGCGGCATCGACGGGAGTGACGGCGGTGCATGAGATGTCGATGCCTGCATGGGACGGTGAGCGGGATCTCGAGGTGCTGCTGAGCCACCGGCATCGGCTTCCGGTCGATGCGCTGCCGATCGTTGCGACCATGGACCTCGGCGTGGCGATCTCGAACGGGCTGTCGGCGATCGGCGGAGATCTTCCGGTCGACGGCTCGGTCGGGGCCGGAACGGCTTGGCTGCGCGACCCCTACGTCGATGGGACCCGAGGCACCGGGTCGTTCGCCGACGACGACCTGGCCGAGTTCTTCCACTCGGGACAGGCCGCGGGGTTGCAGGTCGGGGTCCATGCGATCGGCGACGCGGCGATCGAGCAGGTGATCTCGGTGTGGGAACGTGTGTACCAGGCACTCGATTCGCGTGAGCGGCGGCATTTCCGGGCGAGACGGCATCGCATCGAGCACTTCGAGCTCCCGTCGAGCGCCCAGGTGGAACGTGCCGCGATGCTCGGGCTCGCCGCGTCCGTGCAGCCGGCGTTCGATGCGACCTGGGGGCACCCGGGGGGCCTGTACGAGCAGCGGATCGGTCGTGATCGTGCGGCGGCGATGAACCCGTTCCGCTCGATGCTCGACCGAGGTGTCGATCTCGGGGTCGGATCGGACGCTCCGATCACCGCGCTGGACCCGATGGCCGCGATCGAGGCGCTCGAGCGTCATCACGACCCGGCACAGCGTCTGTCGCGCGTGGAGGCCATCCGTCTGCACA
>DASTBT010000120.1:0-10372 GCA_035711865.1 Actinomycetota bacterium | reverse complement strand
ACGGGACCTGGCTGGGGCACGTCGCCGAGCACGTGGCGCTCGAGCTGCAACGCGAGTCCGGCGCCCACATCTCGCGGGGCAAGACCCGCGGGGCGGGTGAGCCCGGCCGCTACAACGTGATCTACGGCTACGCCGAGGAGCAGGTCGGCGTCGCCGCGGGCGCGCTCGCGGTCCGCTTGGTGAACCACCTCGTGAAGGCCGACCCGGCGTTCGACTTCCCGGCCGAGCTCGAGCGGCTGATCCTGCTCGCGGAGCGCCGGGCGTTCGGACCGTCGACGCAGGCGATCCTCGATGAGGCCGCGAGCCGCGACGTCCCGTACATCCGCCTGAACGACCGCTCGCTCGTGCAGCTCGGTCAGGGGAAGTACCAACAGCGCATCCGGGCGACCATGACCTCGATCACCTCGGCGCTCGCCGTCGACATCGCGGGCGACAAGCATCTCACCCGGCAGCTACTCGAGTCGGCCGGTCTGCCCGTACCCCCCGGGGCCATCGTGCGAACGGCCGACGATGCCGTGGCCGCGGCCAAACGCGTCGGGTTCCCGGTCGTCGTCAAGCCACTTGACGGCAACCACGGCCGCGGGGTGGGGCTCGATATCACGTCGATCCGGGCGGTGCGTGGCGCGTTCACCCGGGCGCGGAAGCAGAGCCGTAGCGATTGGATCGTCGTCGAGGGCATGATCGAAGGCCGGGACTACCGGCTGCTCGTCGTCGGCGGGCAGATGGTCGCCGTCGCCGAACGGGTGCCCGCCCATGTCGTGGGTGACGGCGCCCACACCGTTCGCGAGCTGGTCGAGACCGAGAACGCCGACCCGCGTCGCGGCATCGGCCACGAGAAGGTGCTCACGCGCATCCGCGTCGACGAGGTCGCCGAGGCGCTCGTGCGATCGCAGGGATACGAGCTCGACGCTGTTCCCGAGGCAGGTGCGACGGTGCTGCTCGCGTCCACCGGCAACATGTCGACCGGGGGCAGCGCGATCGACCGCACCTGGGAGGCCCACGAGGACAACGTCGAGATCGCCGAGGAAGCCGCCCGCGTCGTGGGGCTCGATGTCGCGGGCATCGATTTCATCACGCCGGACATCACCCGGCCCGTGCGCGAGACCGGGGGTGCGATCGTCGAGGTGAACGCGGCGCCCGGCTTCCGCATGCACACGCATCCCACCGAGGGCGAGCCGCAGTACGTCGCTCGCCCCGTTATCGACCTGCTGTTCCCGGTCGGCTCGCCGTCGCGCATCCCGATCGTCGCGGTGACGGGGTCGAACGGCAAGACGACCACGGTTCGCATGATCGCGCACGTGATGAAGAACATGGGCCACAAGGTCGGGCTCACCTCCACCGACGGCATCTACATCGACGGACGGCTGACGAAGCGGGTCGACGCCAGCGGGCCGCGGTCGGCGCAGACCGTGCTGCAGAACCCGCGCGTGGATCTCGCGGTGTTCGAGGTGGCCCGCGGCGGCATCCTGCGCGAGGGCCTCGGGTACGGCCGCAACGACGTCGCGGTCGTGCTCAACGTCACCGGTGACCACCTCGGCCTGCGTGAGATCGACACGATCGAGCAGCTCGCTGCGGTCAAGCGGGTGATCGTCGAGGCGGTGCCACGCGACGGATACGCGGTGCTCAACGCCGACGACGACCTCGTGCTCGAGATGCGCAAGCACTGCCCGGGCAACGTGATCCTGTTCACGATGCAGGAGGATCACGACCTGATCGAACGCTGGGTGCGCCGCGGCCGTAAGGCCGTCGTGCTCCGGCGCGACGAGGCTGGAGAGCAGATCGTGCTGCGAGACGGCCGGCGGACGATGCCGGTCGGGTACACGCACCAGTTCCCCGCCACGTTCGAGGGTCGTGCTCGGATGAACGTTCAGAACCTGCTCGCCGCGGTGGCGGCGTGTCACGTCTCCGGAGCGCACCTGCACGACATCCGCCACGGACTGCGCACGTTCACGACCGACTTCTTCCAGGCGCCGGGGCGTCTGAACCTCGTGGATCTGGGCGGGGTCACTGTGCTGCTCGACTACGCGCACAACGCCGCCGGGTTGCGGACCGTCGGCGACTTCGTCGAACGCATGACGTCGGAGCCGCCGGCCGCCCATCCCGGCGCACCGTCGTGGTCGGCGAACCTGCGCGTCGCGGTGATCGCGACCGCCGGTGACCGGCGCGACGAGGACATGCGCGACCTCGGCCGTGTGGCGGCGCAGTACTTCGACGAGGTGATCGTCCGCGAGGACGTGAACCCTCGCGGACGTGAACGAGGAGAGACGGGCACGCTCGTGCTGGAGGGCATCGAGGAGGCTCGCGCTCGGGGCGCTCGGGTCGGCTCCGCCCTGCTGATCGCCGACGAGCTGGAGGCGTGCCGTTCGGCCCTCGACCGAAGCCGGCCCGGCGACCTCGTCGTGCTCTGCGTCGATCGGACGGCCGAGGTCTGGGACGAGCTCGAGGCTCGGCGGACGTCGGCCCGCGAGGGCTGAGTCACGGGGTCGGGTGTGCCTGCCCGACGGATGGGTAGGGTGGGTCGGAGGGGACCGGCCGGGTTCCCGGAGTCGAGGGAGGACGGCGATGGACGAGATCACGGGCACGCTCAGTGACGACGAGATGCTCACGGAGGTCGTGGGCAACAGCGCGTCATCGGAGACGCCGGCGCGGGACGCCGACGGCACCGACGGCGACGGTACCGACGGCACCGACGGCGACGGCACCGACGGCGACAGCACCGACGCGGACGGCACCGACGCAGACGGCACCGACGGCACCGACGGCACCGACGCGGACGGTACCGACAGCGCCACGTCGTGACGATCGCCGCTCCTCGACATGGAGCGGACACCCGAGATGCGCTGGAGCGCTGTGCCGGCGACGTCGACCGCTTCCTGGCCGATGACTGGCAGCGTCGGGCGGCGATCTACCGTGCCGTGGCTCCGGGCGGGTTCGGGGACCTGCTCACGCTCGACGACGTCGATCGCGTCCTGACGACGACGGCTCTGCGCACGCCGTTCTTCCGGCTCGTTCAAGCAGGGGAACGCATCCCGGAGGCGAGCTACACGCGATCGGGCCGGGCGGGCTCGCGTGACGTCGAGGGCATCGCCGACCCGGCGCGGGTGGCGGCGGCGTTCGAGGGCGGGGCGACGATCGTGCTTCAGGGTCTCCATCGTTGGTCCGAGCCGGTGATGCGCTTCGTTCGGGACCTCGAGCTTCGGCTCGGCTTCCCGTGTCAGGTCAACGCCTACATCACGCCGGCCGGCGCCCAAGGGCTCGAGTTACACGAGGATCCCCACGACGTCTTCGTGCTCCAAGCGTTCGGGCGGAAGCGATGGCAGATACACGCCGCGCCGGGTGAGCCCGAGCGGCCGACCCTCGACGAGCAGGTCACCGCCGGCGACACGATCTACATGCCGGCGGGCACCCCACACGCGGCGTCGGCGCAGGCGGACGTGTCCGGGCACCTCACCGTCGGCGTCCACGTGGCCTCGTGGCGTGAGATCGCCTCCGCTGCGTGGACCGCGAGTGCAGCCGACCCTTCGCTGGACGAGCCGCTGCCGGCGGGCTGGCACCTGGACCCCGCGGCGCTCGCCGGGGAGCTCGCCGCACGACTCCGAGCGGCGGCCGGCAGGCTGGAGGCCACCGACGCGGGGGCCGCGCTCGAACGCAGAGCCGATCGGTTCCTGTCCGGCCGGGCCCAGCTCGCTCGAGGATCCATCCGGGAGCGGGCGATGCTGATCGAGCTCGACGACTCCACGGAGGTGCGCCGACGGCCGGGGTCGATCTGCGTCGTGCGCCCCGACGGCGACCGTGTCACGGTGCTGCTGGGCGATCGGCTCGTGCGCATGCCCGCGTGGCTCGGGCCGGCGATGCGATCGATCGCCGACGCCGACAGGTTCGCGATCGGCGATCTCAGCGAGCACGTGCCCGACGCCGGGAGCCGCGTCGTGCTGGTCCGCCGGATGATCCGTGAGGGTCTCCTCAGCGCGGTCCCGGAGGGCCTTCCCGGGGCCGGGCCTCGGTGACCCCGGCTCGGTCCATCGACCGAACCGACCGATGCTCCACCCGGAGCGAGGGCGCCGGGGAGACGCTGGCGGGCACGGCCTCGACGATCCGACGGTGGCTGCTGATCGAACACGCGGGCCCGTGGGGGCGCGATGGGTTGCGGGACGCGCGATTGCCCGACGGCGTGGGCGAAGCGCTGCGGGCGCTCGAGCGCCGGACCGGCAGCCGCGTCTTGTTGATCCGTCGGCCGGTCCGAGAACGGGGTGACGGCACCGCATGCATCGCCGTCGACACAGCCGACGCGTGGATGGGGGGCACGTCGCTCGACAGCATCGAACGGGCCGTCGGGCTCGACCCGTCCGATCGAGCGGCCTTCCCCCTCGAACTGGGCCAACCGGTCGCCGTGGTCTGCACCCATGGTCGCCGGGACGCATGTTGCGCCGAACGCGGGCGGCCGCTCGCGGCCGCCGCGGCCGCGGCGTTCCCGCGGGTGGTATGGGAGAGCACGCACGTCGGCGGCGACCGCTTCGCGGGGAACCTGGTGATGTTCCCGCACGGGCTGATGTTCGGCAGGGTCGAGCCGGAACGAGCCGCCGGCATCGTCGCGGCGTACGGCGAGGGTCGCATCGAGCTCGACCGCTTCCGCGGCCGCACGAGCCACCCGATGTCCGCGCAAGCCGCCGACAGCGCCGTCCGCGCACTCCTCGGCCTCGATCGCATCGGCGACGTGATCGTGCTGGACGTCGAACGACACGGAGACCTGGCGCATCTCCGCCTGAGGCTGCCGGCGGGCGATGCGAGGGTCGTGGTCGAGCGGCGCGAGCTGCGTCCGATGCGCCTCACCTGCGCGGCGATGGTCGAGGAACCGCCCGTGGATTGGGTCGTTCGCGACATGGAGCTGCCCGGCTGACCTCGGCGGGAGCTCAGCCGTGATCGCCGACGGTCCGGGCCCATGCTCGGACATCGTCGGCCGATCGGTAGTTCAGGATCCGCTCGCGTGGCACACCGGCGAGCGTCGCGATCGCGAGCCCGAACGGCAGGAACTTCAGCTCGGCGGCGACATGCGCATCGCTTCCGATCGAGAACCATCGAACGCCCGACGCCACCGCGATGCGTGCGAGCTCGACGTTCAGATCCTGCCGCGCCGGCGTCGCGTCGATCTCGACGGCCTTGCCGAGCCTGGCGGCTTCCTCGAACACGTGTGGCCAATCGGCCGTGAGTCCGACCCGCCGACCGTACATGCGGGCGACCGGATGGGCGAGCACGTGAACGGTCGGGTTGCGCAGCGCGGCGAGGTACCGGTCGGTCGCGTCATCGGTGACTCGCAACTTCGTGTGGAATGCCCCGAGCACGAGGTCGAGCGAGGCGAGCGCCGCCGGATCCATGTCGCCCGATCCATCTTCCAGCACGTCCATCTCGATCGATCGGAGGATCGTGAACGCGCTGCCCCGGTCGACGAAGCCCGCGTTGAGCCGATCCACCTCACGGTTGTGCCGTTCGAGCATCGCCTCGTCCATGCCGTGGGCGATCCGCAAGCTCTTCGAATGATCGGTGCTCGCGATGAACGTCCGTCCGAGCGCTTCCGCCGCCTCCGCGATGTCGGCCAGCGGCAGGGCGCCGTCGCTGTCGGTGCTGTGGACCTGCAGGTCGCCATGAGGACGAGCCTCCCACTCGACGTCGGCGTCGAGGGCCCGACGGACATCGGCCCACGTGAGGAAGCCACGCCTCGTGGGCTCCGGCTCCCTCGGAGGCGGAGGATCGTCGAGCCACTCCTGGAGCCGACCCGCGATCCAGGGTCCGACCGATGGGAGCTCCGTGAGCGAACGTCCGGCGGCGACCAGATCGGCTGCTTCCTCGGCCCAGAGCCGGGCCGCCCTGGCCGCGCGCTCCAGAGCTCGGCGGCGATGGTCTGCTTCCCGTCGGCTCGCCTGCCAGAGCAGCTCACCGAGGGTCCCGTTCGACGGGATCGGATGCACCATCGGACGGCTCGATCAGCGCCCGGCGTCCAGCAGCTCGCGTGGCAGCCGAGCACGCGAGTCCAACAGGTCGCGCCACCGGCGCGGGCCCTCCCGGTCGAGCATGCCGGGCACCGTGTGTAGCGTGAACTCGTCCGGGCGGACCGAGCCGAGCTCTGCGGGCAGGATCGGGAACGACACCGTTCCGTCCGGACGCGCGCGGGGGGAGTACGGTGCCACGATCGTTGCGCCGCTGCCGTTCCGAGACGGGTCGAGCATCACGCGCCCCGCCCGCTTCGCCTTGCGGAACTCGTCGGTCACGAGATCGGGCCGTCGACCGGCCACCATCGATGTGAGGCCCGAGGCCGCGGCCCGCAGGGAATCGTCGTCGAGCCTCCGCTCGATCGGCACCACGATGTGCAGACCCTTGCCGCCGGTGGTCTTCACGCCGCTCTCCAGTCCGAGCTCGTCGAGGACCTCAAGCGCGAGCCGCGCCACCTCGGCGGCCGCCTCGAACGCGTCGTCGGGAGGGTCGATGTCGACGACGAACAGATCGGGGCGGTCGAGGCGATCGGCGCGCACGGGCGCGGGATGCAACTCGAGCGCGGCCTGGTTGCCGAGCCACGCGAGCGTCGCGGCGTCGTCGCACACGACGTAGTCCACGTCTCGCCCGGCACTGGGTGCCTCGATCGTCACGCGCCGGATCCAGGGCGGCGCGTAGTCGGAGATGGCCTTCTGGAAGTAGCGCTTGCCCCCGACCCCGTCGGGTGCTCGCACGAGGGTCAGCGGGCGGTCGCGGAGCCACGGCACCGCCAGGTCGGCGACCGCGGCGAGGTAGTCGACGTAGTCGCGTTTCGTCACCCCGATCTCGGGCCAGAGCGGCTTGTCGGGTCGCGTGACCTCGACGTCGGCGGGTGGGCGAAGCCGCCGGCGCGCCATGGTCAGTGCCTCCCCGGCCTGGCGCGGCGAACGAGCCGCCGCACGGTCGCGGGATCGGCCCGGCGGGCTCCCATCTCGCCTTCGAGCAGCGCGAACATCTCCTGCCGCTGCGCGAGCACGGTGATCGCGAGCACGTCGCGGGGTCCGGAGCGATCGAGCATGAACCGCAGCGCCGCGATCTCGTCGGGCATCGCCGGGACATCGCCCGCCCCCCCCTCGATCGCGCCGGCGAGGAGCCGGGCGATCAGGTCCTCGGGGTCCCGTCCGCGGAGGTAGCGCGGGAGCTCCGCGACGCACACGTGGTCGGCGCCCCTCCCTGCGCGATACCCCAGACGATGCAGGATCGCGTCGTCGCGGTCGCCCGCGGTGCCGAACCCGACCCACGTCTCCGCGTCGCGAGGGCACAGCCCACGCGCGATCTCCGTGAGCCCGGCCATGCCCGCCTCGTTGTGGGCGTAGTCGACCACGAGCACCCGCTCGCCGAGGGTGTAGACGTTCGCGCGGCCGGGGTTCGCATCGGCGTCGGGCAGGAACGAGCGCAGGCCCTGGACGACGTGTGTCCGCTGGAGCCCGACCGCCAATGCGGCGGCCGAGGCCGACAGGGCGTTGTGCACGTGCTGGGAGGCGATCCCGGCGAGGGTCATCGGCACCTGCTCCAGGTCGACGATCCGCCTCGACCCCGAGCGTCCGAGCTCGGCGATGCCGTGGTCGAGCACGGTGAGGGCCCGTCCGCCGTCGGCGAGCGCTCCGCGCAGGGCCGGGTGCCGCGGGTCGAGCGAGACCAGGAACGGCCGCCCTCCCGCCCGCCGGTCCATCGCGAGCACCCGAGGGTCGTCGGCGTTCAACACGTGCCAGCCGTCGGGCTTCGTGATCGTGGTGATGGTCGCCTTGACCTCGGCGAGCTCATCGAGCGTGTCGATGCCGTGCAGGCCGAGATGATCGGCCGAGATGTTGGTGACGACCGAGACGTCGTTGTGGCTCGTGCCGATGCCGCGGAGCAGGATCCCCCCGCGTGCCGTCTCGAGGATCGCCATGTCGATGCCGGGCTGTGCGAGGGCCATCTGCGCACCGCCGAAGCCCGAGTAGTCCCCGGCCTCGACCAGCGCGCCGTCGTGGAAGACCCCATCGGTGGAGGAATAGGCGACGCTGCGGCCGGCGGTGCGCGCGATGTGGGAGAGCAGGCGCACGGTGGTCGTCTTCCCGTTCGTGCCGGTCACGGCGATCACGGGGATCGTCGGCTCGACCACGGTGGGGGCGGGCCCGGGATCCACCCCTGTGATGCGCTCGGCCGCCTCGGCAACCAGGCTCGCCAACGAGCGGCGGGTAGCGAGCAGATCGCGCATCACGGCGGCGACCTGGCGGGCGAGCGCGTCGGCCGCGTCACGTCGCCGCCACGGGAACGCGACCACGACCCGGTCGTGCCCGGCGGGACGGCCTCGCACGCCCAGACGAACCCGGGAGGACCTCGCGATCGTCCGCGCCACGTGGGCTCCGGCCCGAGCGGTGAACCGGCGCCGCTGCTCCGTGGCCCGCGCCCCCGGCCGAGCGTTCCCGGAAAGGTCGATCCGGCTCGCCAGACGCTCCAGGCGGGGGACGGCTGCGTGGATCCATCCCGGCACGGCGAGCGTGAGCTTCACGGCCGGCTTCGGGAAATACAGGTTCGGGCCGTCGAGCACTCGGATCTCGACGATGTCGACCGGTTCCGGCATGGCGCGGCCAGCGTAGCGACGGTGACGCTGCGACGCAGAACGAGGCTTCAGTCCGGATGCCAAGGGGTCGATGTTCGACGAGGGAACGGAAGGAGGGTTCCGATGTCCCGGGTGCTGGTGATCGACGACGAATCGGTGGTTGCGACGATCCTCGAGTACGCGTTCGCGGCGATGGGCCACGACACGATCGCGGCCGACGGAGGCGAGACGGGGATCGACGCAGCACGCACCGAACATCCCGACGCGATCGTGCTCGACCTGATGATGCCCGAGGTGAGCGGGCTCGACGTGCTCGACGCGCTCCGACACGACGACGAGACGAGCTCGGTGCCGATCCTGGTGCTCACCGCCGTGACGATGTCGCGCGAGCATCTGATCTGCGTCGCCAACGGCGCCGACCGCGTGATGACGAAGCCGTTCGACCCCCGCGACGTCGCCGAGGTCGTCGACTCGATGATGTCGCCCACCCGTTCGGTGGCCACGGGTTCCTGAGCCACGCTGCTCACCCCGCACCGTCAGCGGGGGGCGTCGTCGTCGTCGCTCCCGGGCACGGGCGTGGCCTGCTCGAGCGCATCGCCCTCGGCCGCATCGTCGGGCATCTCGCGTGGCTGCTCGGATCCGTCGGCCCCGTCGTCCACCGGCGCCGCCTGCTCGAGCTCGTCGGCTTCGGGAACGGGTTCGGATCGTTCGCGGTTCGGATCTTCCATGGGTGGCTCCGACCTCGACTGGATGGCGGACGTCACTCGTGCTCGTACTTGAACGAGATATTGACCCTCGCGCGATAGCTCGAAACCCGCCCGTCCTCGATCGTGACGTCGAGCCTCACGATCTCGCCCACCCGCAGATCTCGGAGCGACTGGGACGCGGTCTCGACGGCGTTCTTCGCCGCCTCCTCCCACGACGTCGGGCTCGTGCCGATCACCTCGGTGACCCGGTAGATGCTCTCGCTCATCGTTCCCCCTTCGATCCGGTCGTCGCACCATCCTCTCGGATCGACCCCGGTGTTGGGAAGCCTCGGTCCCCACGTCTCGGGCCGGCCGGCGCGGCGGCGCCCGCGTGACAGGTGCAACATGGTCGTCGCGGATCAGTCGTTCGGATCGAGGAGGGTATGCATGACGCACGCAGCGATCGCCGATGTCACCGAGGCCGTCACGGTCCAGCCCGGCGCGGTGGTCTCCAAGGTGATCCACCGCGACGACGTGCTCGACGTGACGGTCTTCGCGTTCGACCGCGGCGAGGGGCTCACCGAACACGCGGCATCGCGGACGGCCATCGTCCAGGTGCTGGCGGGCCGGCTCGCTCTCACGGTCGACGGCGAGGAGGTCGACGCCGTCCCGGGCTCGTGGATCCACATGGACGAGGGAGCGCCGCATTCGCTCGTGGCCCTCGAGCCGACGACCATGCTCCTCACGATGGTGCGGACTTGACCGTGGCCACGGGTTCGGAGCGGTCGCCTACGATGGAAGCGTGCGTGGTGACCGGGTCGTCGTGACGATGGACGTCGGCAACGGCGTGCAGACCTTCGAGATGGTCGCGACCCGGGCGGGCCGGCGGGTCGAGTTCACGACCGGTCGCACCGTCGTGGAGGTCGCCGAGGTCACGCGTGGAGGAACCCCGGTCCGGACCGCGCGGTTCATGGCATCGCGTGTGGTCGCGCTGGTCGAAGAGCCCGCCGAGCGACCCGCTCAGGTGAACAGCTCCGCGGCGACGGCCCGCTGAGCCTCGGCGGGCGACCGATCGTCGCCGAGCCGGTCGATCGCGCCTCGGGCACCCGCTGAGAGC
>DASTBT010000119.1:0-27470 GCA_035711865.1 Actinomycetota bacterium | reverse complement strand
CGGAACCGCCGCCGCGATCGGCCGAACGCGACCCGTGTGGCGAGCGCGGCTCAGTAGCGGTCGTCGCGGGGCGGCAGGTGAGCCGGATCACGCTCTGCCTCGTTCACGCGGTACCGTGTGACCCGTTGCTCGGTGAGCTGTGAGTCGATCTCCGCCTGGAACCGACGGACCTTCCGCTTCAACGCCCACCAGGCGAGCGCTCCGAGCACGAGGGCAGTCAGCACGGCCGTGATCACGAGGAAGGCCACCGCCTCGAGCACCTCGCCGAGTATGCCGAAGACAGCGGCCAGGAGCAGTAGGATCAGGACGACCACGAACATCGTGCCCTCTAGGGTACCGTCGGTTCGCGCGATGGGTGGATGGGACCGAGGACCGTGGGCGGCTCCTCGGCCATACTGCGCGTCATGACAGACGGGTTCCGATCGCCGCTCGCGACCGACGCGAACGCCGGGAAGGTCGCGCTCGTGACTGGCGGAGGCACGGGCATCGGCAGGGCGACGGCGCTCGAGCTGGCCCGCACGGGTGCGCGAGTGGCGATCTGCGGCCGGCGTGCCGAGCCGCTCGATGGCGTGCGGGAGCAGCTTCGGGCGGGGGACCACGAGGTGCTCGCCGGCACGTGCGACGTTCGGGAACCCGACCAGGTCGACGCGTTCCTCGACACGGTGGGCGAGCGGTTCGGCGGGATCGACGTGCTCGTGAACAACGCGGGGGGACAGTTCGCCGCGCCCGCCGAGGAGATCTCACTCAAGGGCCTCCGGGCCGTGCATCGGCTGAACGTCGACGCGGTGTGGCACGTGACGCATCGAGTGGCGACGAGATGGATGATCCCACGGCGCCACGGGTCGATCTTCTTCCTCGGGTTCAGCCCGCGACGGGGCGTGCCGATGATGGCGCACTCCTCGATGGCGCGGTCGGCGCTCGAGACGATGGCCGCGTCGCTGTCGAGCGAGTGGTCGCGGTACGGGATCAGGGCGGTCTGCGTCGCGGCCGGGTTGATCGCGACCGAGGGCCTGCACCAGTACGGCGGCCCCGAGATCGTGGACGAGCTGGCGGCCCAGGTGCCGATGCGCCGTCCGGGGCAGCCCGAGGAGGTCGCCGCGACGATCGCGTTCCTCGCGTCGGCGGGCGGTGCCTACATCACGGGTTCGACGGTGCTCGTCGACGGCGGTGCCGACGCCTGGGGCCAGGGAGAGCGACCGCCGGACCTGGAGCCGCCGGTCCTGCAGCCGCCGGCCCCGGGGTGACCACACGGGTTCCTTGCGGCCTCCATGGCGCATCGCGGAAGATGGAACTGTGGGTGGGGTCCTCGACCGACGGACGTTCCTTCGCCGGCTGGTGGCCGCGGGCGTCACGCTGCCCGCTGCCGCGACGGCGGCATGCGATCGCACGGCGCCGACGCGCGCCGACCCCCCGGTCCTTTCGAGCCCGCTGGGGCCGACCTTCGAACCGGGGAAGACGATCGAGCGCACGGCCGTGCTCCGCATCTACGAATGGCGCGAGTACCTGTCGAAGGACACGCTGCGCTCGTTCGAGGGGCTGTACGCCGACGGCGTCGTTCGGGTCGAGGTGGAGAGCTTCACGCACATGGACGAGGCGGTCGCTCGACTGCGCGACCCGGCCACGCAGTTCGACGTCTTCTTCCCCACGATCGACGCGTTGCCCGGGCTGATCGACGCAGGCATCGTGCGACCGCTCGATCACGGCCAGCTCCCGAACCTCGGGAACCTCTGGCCATGGTTCCGCGAGGGAGATGGACCCTTCTACGACCCGGGGCAGCGCTTCTCGCTTCCCTACACGGTGTACGTGAGCGGCATCGCGTGGCGCGACGACATGCTCGCGCCGGCCGACACGCCGGGCTCGACGAGCGACCCGTGGGGCGTGTTCTGGAACGCCGACTACCGGGGGAAGGTCGGGTTGTACGACGGGTACCTCGAGGCGATGTCGCTCGCGTTGCTTCGCGACGGGGTGGCCGACGTGCGTGCCGCCACCGACGCACAGCTCGGCGAAGCGGCGCGGGCGCTCTCGGACGCCGTGGCGATCGCCGACGTGCGCTTCACGAACGACGGCGTCGAGGAAGGGATCCCCGAGGGCGAGTTCGCGGCCCACCAGGCCTGGTCGGGCGACGTGCTGGCGGCCCCGCGTTACGCCGCCGCAGACGGGGAGTACGGTGCGGCCGGAGGAAACGGTGCCGGTTACGAGCTGGGCTTCTGGTCCCCGCCGGGGTCGGAGAAGATCGTCGGGTGCGACCTGATGGCCGTCTGCGAACGGGGCCGTCATCCGGATCTCGCGCATGCGTTCCTGAACCATCTGCTCGACATCGAGGTCGGAGTCCGAAACTTCCGATGGAACGGGTATCAGCCACCGCTCGAGGGCATCACGCCGGCGGGGCTGGGCGGTCCCGATCCGGCATGGAAGATCGAGATGCCCCCGAACCTGCTCACGACGCTCCTCGACGACGACGCCTTCTCCGACGCGCAGATGCTCGTGGGATTCGGGCCGAGCGAGCGGGCTCGATGGCTCGACTACTGGAAGCTCGTCGCCCCCGGCACCTGACCGGGTGCCCCGACCCGTTCGGGCAGCCACGTGAGGTCGGCGTCGTAGGCCTCGAGCACCGCTCGGAACTCACCCGAGCCGGCGTCGACCACCTGCACGAGCACGTTGCTCGGCGTGCATCCGTCGCCCTGGCCGCTGCGGGAGGGCGAAACGAAGTCGCCCTTCGCCGTGAAGTAACAGAGATCACTCGTGAAGTAGACCCATGAGGGACCCCAGTCCACACCTTCGGACGGGTTCTCGACCGCGGCGAGGGTCACCGACACCTTCGCACCCCGGCCCGCTCCCGGCAGGTCACGCCATGCGGTCAGGGGATCGACCTCGGTCGCGAATCCGTCGACCGGGACCAGCTCGTAGCCGAACGTGCCCGGGATCTCTTGGCGCTCGGACTGATGCAGCGGCGCGTAGAGATCGGAACCACCCCCGCACGAGGAGGCGGCCAGCAGAACCACGGTCACCAGGGCACGGACGCGCACCTCGCGAGCGTACCCCGCCGGAGCGGCGATCCGACAGGGAAGGGTGGCGAGCCGGCGCGATAGGCTTCCGACTCGATCGTTCCCCGGGAGGCGAGCTGAGATGGCAGATGCACTGCAGAACTACATCGACGGCAAATGGGTCGACGCGGTCGAGGGCGGGAGGTTCGACGTGTTCGACCCTTCCACGGGCGAGGTGATCGCCACCGCCGCCGACTCGCAGCCGGCCGACGTGGACCGAGCGGTCGAGGCCGCCCGCCGCACGTTCGACGAAGGCACGTGGTGGCCGGGAACGCCGGCGCGTGAGCGGGGCAGCATCCTGCTGCGTGCGGCCGACATCGTGCGTCGTGAGCGTGACCGTCTCGCGGCGCTCGAGTCCCGCGATGTCGGGAAGCCGATCGGGGAAGCCGGCGACGACATCGACGAGGTCGCCTTCATGTTCGAGTACTACGGAGGGTGGGCCACCAAGATCGCCGGCGAGAGTCAGCACGTCGACGCCGACGCGATGTTCATGGTCTGGAAGGAGCCGGTCGGGGTCGCCGTCGGCATCACCCCGTGGAACTACCCGATGATGATGGCCGCGCAGAAGGTGGCCCCGGCGATCGCGGCGGGGTGCACGTTCATCTTGAAGCCGCCCGAGCAGACGCCCCTCACGTGCCTCGAGATCCCGAAGATCCTCGAGGAAGCCGGTCTGCCCGCGGGGGTCTTCCACGTGCTCACCGGCTTCGGCGAGACCGCAGGCGCTCCACTCACGACCCACCCGGGCGTCGACAAGGTGGGCTTCACCGGGTCGCGGGAGGTCGGCAAGATCATCATGCGCAGCGGTGCCGACACGCTCAAGCGCGTGACGCTCGAGCTCGGGGGCAAATCCCCGAACATCGTGTTCGCCGACGCCGACTTCCCGGCGGCGATCGAGGGCTCGGCGAACGGGGTCTTCTGGAACCAGGGTGAGATCTGCTCAGCAGGAACCCGTGTGTTCGTCGACGGCGGCATCTACGACGACGCCGTGAACGCGCTGGTCGATCGAGCGGCCTCGGTGAAGGTCGGCGACCCGCAGGACGAGACCACGACGATGGGTCCCCTGATCTCGAAGGAGCAGCAGGAACGGGTGGAGAGCTACCTCGAGGTGGGCGCCTCGGAGGCCCGGCTCGCCGGTCAGGGCGCGACGCCCGACGATCCGAAGCTCGCGAGTGGATACTTCGTGCCACCGACGGTCTTCGCCGACGTGGACAACTCGGCTCGCATCGCGCGCGAAGAGATCTTCGGGCCCGTGATGGCGGTGATCCCGTTCCGTTCCGTCGACGACGTCGTCGCGATGGCCAACGACAACGACTACGGCCTGGCCGCCGCGATCTGGACGAACGACGTCAAGAAGGCGATGCGCACCGCCCAGGCGATCCGCGCGGGCATCGTGTGGATCAACGACACGCAGCCCGCACCGACCGAGATGCCGTGGGGTGGCTACAAGCAGTCTGGCGTCGGCCGGGAGCTCGGCAAGCACGGGCTCGACGACTTCCTCGAGGAGAAGGCCGTCTACCTGAACCTCGCCGACTGACCGGATCTGAAGCGGACCGCCTCAGCCGATGGGTGGGGGACCGGACTTCCACCTCGCCTAGGTGAACGTCGCGCGGCTCCGGGCTCCCATCGAGTCGCCACCGATGCAGGCGTTCGTCGATGGACTGGAGCCGATCAACGCCCTGGCCGACGACAGCGTGGGGTTCGTGTGGCGGCTGCAGACCGACGACGGCGACGCCACCGCCCTTCGGGTCTTCGACGACGACATGCTGATCGTGAACATGTCGGTGTGGGAGTCACTCGAGGCCCTCCGAGCGTTCGTGTTCCGCACCGAACATGCCGACTTCTTGCGGCGCCGATCCGAATGGTTCGAACGGCTCGCCGACGCCTCGACCGCGCTGTGGTGGATCGCTGCCGGCGCGGCTCCGACGATCGACGACGCGAAGCAGCGGCTCGAGCTGCTGCGGGCGAACGGTCCCATGCCCGAGCGTTCAACCTCCGGGCTACCTTCCCTCCCCCCGACGAGCGTGCGCGCGAGGGGCCGCCAGGCCGGCGAGGATGATGCCCGCCGTCGCGACGACGATCACCGACATCGCCGCTCGCAGGTCCAGCGTCTGCGCGACGTAGCCGAGCAGCGGCGGGCTCCAGATGAACCCTGTGTACCCCACGGTGGTGACCGCCGCGATCGCGCTCGTGGGATGCTCGTCGGTGGCCGCGGTGAGGCTGAACCCGGCCGGTGCCGCCGCGCTGATCGTGAAGCCGAGGATCAGGAACGCGGCACCCACGACCACGATGTCGTCCGTGAGCGTCGCGAGCAGGCCGCCGGCCAGCGAGCCGAGACCCGCAACGATGATCGTCGTGCGAGGACCGAGCCCGAACAACACCTTCCCGGCGAACAACCGTCCGAGGAAGATCGCGCCCGAGAACGCGATGAACGCGATCGCTGCCATCGTGGCCGAGCCGCCCAGCTCCCGCCGCACGTACAACCCCGACCACACGTCCATCGAGCCTTCGACGAGGAATGCGAACAGCACGACGAGGGCGGGGGCCCACAGGCCCGGGGCGCGGAACAGCGCGGAGACCGACAAGGCCATCTGTGCTCCCCCGGGGCCGCGCTCGCGGGGGGCCGTCCGGGCGTTGCACGCGGCGGTGACGGCGAGCGCGATGCCCGCGTACGCGAGCCCCCAGCGGAAGTCGAACCCGGCGGCGAGCACTGCGCCCGTCAGGGCTGCCCCGGTCACGCCTCCGAGCGCGTACGACGCGTGCAGCCACTGGAGCACCGGTCGTGCCCGTGCGACCTCGACCCGCTGAGCGGCGACGTTCATGTACACGTCGATCAGGCCGTTGCCCGCACCCACGACCAGGAACCCGATCACGACGACTTGGGTGGGGAGCAACGCGATCAGACCCGCGCCCGCGGCGAGCACGATCAACGACGCCGGCACGACCGTCGAAAGTGGAAGGGGCTGTAGCATCGGGGCGAGGAGCAGCATCACCGCGACCGCCGTGAGCGAGAGGATCGTGTACAGGACCCCGAGGCGGCTGTCCGAGAGCCCATGATGCTGCTGGAACTCGAGCACGAGGATCACCCAGACTCCCCAGAACTGGCCGAACGTCAGATAACCGGCGAGCAGCGGCAGCGTGGCCCTGCGGGCCGACCTCGGCTCGAGCGTCGAGCGATCGTCCGTGACGGCCGCCGCGGGCGGGGCGAGCTCGTCCATCGGGGCCATGATGTCATGCGGCGTCCTCGCCCCGGGAGCGATTGACCTGCCGTGGCACGACTCGGCTAGACTCCGCGTCCATGGCAGGGGGACAGGTCCAACTCGTCGATCTCGTCAAGCGGTTCGGAGACTTCACCGCGGTCACGGGTCTCAACCTCGACATGCCGTCGGGCGAGTTCTTCTCGCTGCTCGGCCCCTCGGGCTGCGGCAAGACGACGACCCTGCGCATGATCGCCGGATTCGAACGACCGAGCGAAGGTCAGATCCTGCTCGATGGCAACGACATGGCGCAGACGCCCCCGCACAAGCGCAACGTGAACACCGTCTTCCAGAACTACGCGCTCTTCCCGCACCTGACCGTGGAGGAGAACGTCGCGTTCGGCCTCAAGTACAAGGACGTCTCGAAGCAGGAGATGCGCGACCGGGTGGGCACATCCCTCGAGCTCGTGGCGCTCACGGGATTCGAGAAGCGCCGGCCGACCCAGCTATCGGGCGGTCAGCAGCAGCGGGTCGCCCTGGCCCGGGCGTTGATCCTGAACCCCGCCGTGCTCCTGCTCGACGAGCCGCTCGGCGCCCTCGACGCGAAGCTGAGGAAACGCCTGCAGATCGAGCTGAAGGCGCTGCAGGAAGAGGTTGGCATCACGTTCATCTACGTGACCCACGACCAGGAGGAAGCCCTCACGATGTCGGACCGCATCGCGGTGATGTCGCAGGGGAGTGTCGAGCAGGTCGGTCACCCGAAAGAGATCTACGAGGAGCCCGCCACGGCGTACGTGGCCGACTTCCTCGGCGTGTCGAACCTGATGGAGGCGACCGCGGCCGGGGAGACGTCGGGCGGCTGCTCGGTCTCGATCGGCGAGTTCCGGTTCACGGCCGGCCAAGGCGACGCCGACACGCGGGGGCAGGCCAAGGTGACGATCCGGCCCGAGCGCGTCGACCTCGAGGCCCAGGGAACGAACGGCGAGAACCGCGTGCCCGGCATGGTGGAGCGCGTGGTCTACGTCGGGTCGGTGCTCCAGGTGTTCGTGAACCTCGCCCCGGGGGAGCGCATCCAGGCCTGGATGCAGAACGAGGGCGGCGCGGTGCCGTTCGCGTCGGGCGCCCCGGTGACGGTGCACTTCCCGGTCGAGGCGCTTCGCGTGCTCCCTGAGGCCGGCACGGCCATACTCGAGGACGCGGAGCTCGGAGCGACCGTCGACCAGGGCTGACCCACCCGCCCGACGCCCGACCCGCCCGGGCTAGAGCTGCATCAGGTCGGAGGCCCCCGAGCTGCGCTGCCCGCGGTTCAGTCGTCGGTAGAGGAGCAGGCCGACGCCGACGATGGTCAGGGTCGTGATCAGCATCACGGTGGCGGCAGCGTTGATCTCGGGGGTGGGCGAGGCCCGCGAAGCCGAGTAGATCTTCTGCGCGATCGTCTCGCTGCTGGCGGGGCCCGACAACGCGTTCACTGTGACGAAGTTGTCGACGACGTCAGCGAAGACAAGGGCGACGCTGGCCAGGATCGCGGGGGAGATGAGCGGCAGCAGGATCCGCCGGATCGACTGGTTCGGGGTCGCGCCCAGGTCCATCGCCGCCTCCTCGTACTCCGGCCCGATCGTGAGGAGCCGGGCTCGGACGATCACTGCGGGATAGCTGACCTGGAAGACCGCGAGCCCGAGGGTCTGGGCCGGCGTGCCCAGGTTGACGACCGTGAGCAGGGTCGTGAACAGGATGAACAGCGACGTGCCGAGGATGATCTCGGGCACCACGAACGAGAGGAGCATCACGAAGTTCGCCCCGCGGGCCGGCCGCCCGTGCCACCGGTCGACCGCGATCGCGAAGAGGGTGCCGATCGGCACGGTGATCAGCACGACGAGGATCGCCAGCTTGTAGGTCTGCACGATCGCGGCCTGCATGATGGGGTCGTGGAGGATCGAGTCGAAGGGGTCGGCCGTCCACCACCGCAGGGAGAACCCCTGCCAGACGATCCGCGAGCGACCGTTGTTGAACGAGAAGATCACGGCGATGACGACCGGGAGCAGCGACCACAGCAAATAGCCGATCGTGACGCCCTGGAGGACGCGCGGCTTCCGCCAGGGGTTCTTGAAGTATCCCCGCGCAGGGGTCGTCGTCGCGGCGGCTTCGAGGCCCACGCTCACGCGCGCTCCGAGGCTCGCCGGGTCTCGCGCAGGTAGTAGAGCATCGGCACCAAGACGATCACGGACAGGATGATCACGAGCGACGCCGTCCTCGTCTTGCCGCCGGAGAGCTCGTTCTGCACGGCGATCAGGTTCCCGAACATCTGGGTCCTCGTCGAGCCGAGCAGGTCGTTCGTGTAGTAATCGCCGAACATCGGCAGCGTGACGATGACGAGGCCTGTGAGGATCGCGGGCCGAGACATCGGCAGCGTGACGCGCCAGAACGTCTGACGTCCGCTGGCGCCGAGGTCTCGCCCCGCCTCGAGCAGGTTCTCTTGGATGCGATCCAGCGAGGCGTAGATCGGCAGGATCATGAACGGGATGTAGCCGTACACGAGCCCGAGGATCACGGTGACCGGCAGCCCGGAAAGCAGGTCGGTCTCACGGAAGCCGAACGGCCCCAGCAGCACGTTGATCGGGCCCCCGGTGTCGAGCAGCCCCTGCCAGGCGTAGATGCGCATCAGGTAGCTGATCCACAAGGGGGAGATCAGCAGGATCAGGACGAGTCCCTTGTACTTCGTGGTCTTCCGCGCGGTGAAGTACGCCACGGAGTACCCGAGGACGAGGCAGATCGCCGAGGCGGAGAACACGAAGGCGAACGTGCGGATCAACGCGTCCTGGTAGATCGCGTCGGGCCCCCAGAACTGGCTGAGCGTCTGATTGAACGTGTCGAAGGACCACCACCAGGGCGCGTAGTAGGGCACGGCCCGTCCGAACCGCTCGAAGTCGGTCGTGCCGAATGCGACGGAGATGACGACGTAGGCCGGCAGCACGAACAGGAACGCCAGCACCACGACGCCCGGCAGGGAGAACGAGGGCCAGTACCAGCGCGGGTACCACACCCCCGTCTCGGCGGCCGCCTGTCGCTCGCCACGGCGCGCGCGTCGGCGCGGCGGCTCCGGCTCGGACTCGGTGTCCGGACGTGTTGCGTCGCTCGTCCGGGCCACTAGGACGTGATCTCAGTCCACGCTGCTTGCCAGAGCTGGTCGACCTCCGGGGGAAGCTCGTAGGGCGTCAGGTCCTGCGCGAACATGTCCTGGCTCACGACCGCCATCGGCAGGGTCGGTGGGACCACGCCGTCGGCGATCAGCTTGTCGGGCTCGATCGAGCTCAGCGGCGGCTGGTAGCCGTTCCAGTATCGGAAGTTGTCGTAGGCGACGCGCTCGTCGAGGAAGAAGTTGATGAACTCGTGCGCGAGGCGCGGATTCGTGGCTCCACTGGGGATCGCGATCAGGTCGTTGTCGGTCATGGACTGGCCCGGGTCGGGACGCCAGTACCCGAGCACGTCCCAGTCGACGTCCTTCGGGAGGTACCACTGCGCGCCGACGATGTCGCCCGACCACGACTCCGCCACCGTGTAGTCCCCGGCGGGGAGCTTCGCGTACACGCCGTTGATCGTGAGCCTCGCCCCGTTCTGGTCGATCGTCTCCAGGACCGCGTTCTTGGCCTCGTCGATCAGTGCGGGGTCGTCGGTGTTCACCTCGAGGCTTCCGTTGCGAAGGATCGCGACCGCGATCGTGTCGCCGTAGGAGTTGTAGAGGCTGATCTCCCCTTCGTACTCGTTGTTCCACAGCGCGTCCCAGCCCTGCGCGGCGATCTCGTCGTCAGTCACACGATCACGCCGGTACGCGACGCCCCACGTGTAGATCGTGTAGGGCACCGTGTACCGCCACTCGCGATCGTAGTAGGGGCCGGGGTCCGAGTAGATCGGCCACATGTTCTCGATGTTGGGGATGAGCTCGTGCTGCAGCGGCTGGACCAGGTCGTTCTGGACGAGGCGTCGCAGGTAACCCTTCGTCGGGAAGAACACGTCGGGCTGGACCTGCCCCGACTCGACCTTCGCGATGCCTTCCTCCATGTTGTTGAAGGTGGTGATCTCGACCTCGACGCCGAACTTCTCTTCGAACTTCGCGATCTCTTTCTTGTAGATGTAGTCGGCCCAGTTGTAGTAGATGAGCGGCCCCGACTCGATCGGCGTGTCGGCCGGGATCGGGTCGGCGTTGAGGGGCAGGGTCACCGGGTCGTCGAGCGTGGCGATCGGGATGTCGCTCGCCGGCGAGCCGTCTCCGCCGGACCCCTCCCCGGGCTTCGAACAGGCGGCGAGGATGGCGGCCAGCGACGGCACGGCGACCGCGCTGCCGGCCGCCCTTCCCAGGAACTGTCGCCTGGACCAATGCCGCTCCATCGGATGTCTCGCCGTCATGTCGCATCCCTTCCGTCGGCCCAGCGGGCGAACTGAGCGGCCGTTCAATCACCGAGGGCGCTGAGTACCATACGCGCCTCGTGTCATGCAAGTCTCACCCATGGGCGCCGTTCCCGGATAACCCCATCGCACCCCGTCTCTGATGGATACGCATGCGCGTGCCTTCGTGGTCGGCGCGGGGTTCGCGGGGCTCTCGGCCGCGATCGCGCTGGCCGAGGAGGGCGTCGAGGTGACCGTTCTCGAGGCACGGGAACGCGTCGGTGGCCGCGTATGGTCGATCACGCTCACGAACGGCGCCGTCGTCGAGCTCGGGGGCGAATGGATCATGGCCGGCGACTCGGTCGTGAGCGAGACCGCGTCACGCTTCGGCGTGCCGCTCGTGGAAACCGGGACTTCGTTCGGGCGCCGGGAACCCTGGGGCGAGGGGGCCGCGACGCTCGAGGCGCAGGACGTCTTCCTCGAGGCGGCCGACGCGGCGCTTGCGGCGCTTCCGCCCGACCGCGTCGCGAGGATGAGCGTCGGCGAGTTCCTCGAGGGGGTCGACGGAGACGCGCCGGCCCGGTCGATCGTGGCGCTCCGCCTCGCGGGCACCTGTGCACGAGATCTTCGTGACGTCTCACTGGCGTCATTCGCCGGGGAACGCCCCTTCTCGGCGGACGGCGCCGTGTATCACCGGGCGGCGGAGGGCAACCAGGCGATCGCGCGAGCGGTCGCCTCGGAGCTCTCCGACGTGCGGACCGGCCATGTGGTCGATGCGATCGAGCACGATCGCGACGGGGTCACCGTGCGGATCGGATCGCTTTCTGAGCGGGCCGACGTGGCGGTGGTGGCGGTTCCGGCTCCGATCGCGGCGCGTCTCCGGTTCGTGCCGGCGCTGCCGGATGCTCTCGCCTCCGCGTTCGCCGGGTTGCCCATGGGCGAGGCGTCGAAGCTCGCGGTGGCCACGAAGCGACGCCCCCCGGCTCGATCCCGTCAGTCGGCCGACCGTTCGATGTGGTGCTGGACGGCCGATGGCGCGGGCGGGAAGCCTCGCCGTTGCGTCACGTCGTTCGCGGGATCGCACGCGGCGCAGGAGTCCCTCGGCGTGACGCGGGGCGAGGTCCTTCCCTGGCTCGAGGCACTGCGCTCGATGAACCCCGACCTCACGTTCGTCGGCGAGCCCGTGCTCTACTCATGGGCCGACGATCCGTTCACCCTGGGCGCGTACTCCGGCTGGGACCGGGCGTCGTGGGAGCGTCGCGGTGTGCTCGCCGAACCCGTGGGGCGTCTCGCGTTCGCCGGCGAGCACACCGCGGGTGCCCGCCACGGCACGATGGAGGGCGCCCTGCGATCCGGGCACCGCGCGGCGGCGCAGGTGCTCCACCTGCTGACGCGATGACCTTTCCCGAACGACGGAGCCCGGCGCCCGCCCTCCGGAGCCCTGCCGCCGAACGGTGGGACGAACCAGGGCCGGTCGGCACGTTCGGAGGAACATGCCTCGGCCGACGATGGGTTCGAAGGAGGCGGTTCGCATGCGCACCGAACCAGAGATCCGACGCCAGACGCAACGCCGTTCGCCCATCGACCTGCCGGACGGCGGGCAACCGATCCCACGACGGGCCGTGGTGGCGCTGTTCGTCGTCGCCGCCTTGCTCGCGATCGTGACCGGCGCCGCCGTCTGGCAAGCTGCGGAGCTGGCCGACCGGAACCGCGACATCGTGACGGTCACGAGCGAGCGCGACGCGGCGATCGCGGACGCGGCCGCGTCGGCCGAGCGAGCCTCGGCCCTCGGAGCCCGCATCGACCGCCTCGAGGCGCGCCTCGCGGCCACCGCCGGGGACGAGCAGTTACTCGCCGCTCGCCTCGACGAGGCGCTCGCCGAGCTCGAACGGCTCTCGGGACCCTTGCTGCCCGACGGGCGCCATTTCGGCTATCTAGCTGCCGTCGGCGCGGCGCAGCAACCTCCCCGCCTGGTGATCGATGTCGCGCAGTGGTTCACCGATCAGGAGGCGATCGATGCCGCGATCGATGACGGCGTGGCGCCGTGGGAGAACGGCTACTACATCCGCAACGAGCATCCCAGGTGGCGGATCGTCGAGGTCGACCCGGCCTCGACCGTCTCGCTCGTCGTCTACCCGTACGGCGACATCGAGCAGCCCCGCACGGTCAGCCTGGCGCGGTTCGGCGAGCTGTTCGGTGCCGACGAGCACGGCGCGTTCCAGGGGCTCCCCTACTGGATCACGGTCCGGGACGACACGGTCATCGCGATCGAACAGCAGTTCATCCCGTAGGGGGGTCGCAGCCTTCCGGCGCTCTGCGGTTGCTAGCATCCGGGCCTCGCAGGACGCGAGGGACCACCAGCCCGCCCACGGGCCGGGCGGAATGAGCGAGGGAGAGGGATGTCCGTGAGCGAAGCCACCACCGATCCGCTCGTGAGGGTGGAGGACGTCGGGCCGGTCCGCCGCCTGACGATGAACCGGCCTGAAGCTCTCAACGCCCTGAACGGGGAGCTGATCGAGGCGATCTCCGAGGCCGTGCACGCCGCGGGGGTGGACGATGCGGTGAACGTCGTGATCCTGCGCGGTGCAGGCCGTGCGTTCTGTGCGGGATACGACCTGAACGAGGACGCCGAAGGCGGCGAGCACGACGCACGCTATTGGCGCGAGGAGCTCGCGCTCTCGACCGATCGCATGCTCGAGATCCTCGACTGTCCGAAGCCGACGATCGCGCAGGTGCACTCCTACTGCCTGGCCGGGGGCACCGATCTGATGCTCGCGTGCGACCTCGCCGTGGTCGCCGACGACGCCAAGTTCGGGTACGTCGACGTGCGGTTCGGCTCGGGCGTCGTCTCGATGTTCCTGCCCTGGGTCGTCGGGGTGCGACAGGCCAAGGAACTGCTGTTCACCGGGGAAGATCGGTTCGGTGCCGAGGAGGCCCTGCGCATCGGCATGGTGAACCGCGTCGTGCCGGCGGATGAGCTCGACGGCGCCACCCTCGCGCTCGCGAACGAGATCGCGAAGAACGAGCCGTTCGTCGTGCAGACCACGAAGCGAGCGGTCAATCGTGCCTGGGACGTCGCCGGGTTCCGAGCCGCGATGGCGGCGAACACGGAGCTCGACGTGATGATCGAGACCTCGAACCTGCCCGCTCGCGACGAGTTCCGCCGGATCACGCAACAGGAAGGACTTAAGGCGGCGATCGCCTGGCGCGACGCGCGGTTCCGCGGAGAGGGCGGGTGAGCCCGAGCCGCCGCGCGGCGCCTTCCCGCTCCGACCTGACCCCGCTCCTGGCGCCCCGGTCGATCGCGATCGTGGGGGCCTCGGAGTCGCCGGACTCGTGGGCGCCGGAGATCGAGCGCTCCCTGCGGCACATCGGCTTCGAGGGCGATCTCTACCCGATCAACCCGAAGTACGACCGCGTCTGGGAACGTCGGTGCCTGCACTCGATCGCGGAGCTGCCCCGAGGTGTCGACCTCGTGGTCTTCGTGGTGCCGGCACGCGTGGTCGTCCGCATGATCGACGAGTGCGGCGCCAGGGGTGTGAGGGGCGTCATGGTGGTCTCCTCCGGCTTCGCCGAGGCCGGTGAGGAAGGTGTCGACCTGCAGGCGCAGCTCCGAGCGGCCGCCCTGCGCACCCGCATCCCCGTGCTCGGCCCCAACGTCGAGGGATTCGTGAACTACGTCGATCGCGCCGCTCCGTACGGAACGACGCCCCCTCCGGAGCCGCTCCCCGGCGCGATCAGCGTGATCAGCCAGAGCGGCACGGTCGCCTGGGCCATGAGCCAGACGGCGTCCGACCGCGGTGTCGGCTTGCGCATCGTCCTCGGGGTCGGCAACGAAGCGGTGCTCGGACTCGGTGACATGTTCGAGTGGGCGGCGGCGGATCCGACCACGCGGGTCGTGACGAGCTACATCGAGACGATGCGCGACGTCGAGGGCATCGGCCGGGGGCTCGATGCGCTGCGGACGGCGGGCAAACCGGTGCTGATCTGCGCGCCCGAGGGTCGCAGCGAGGCGGCTCGCCGCTCGATCGTGGCTCATACGGGAGCCCTCGCCGGGAACACGACGCTGCGCGATGCCTGGCTGCGGGCGCACGGGGCGATCCTCGTCGAGGACCCCGTGACGATGTTCGAGGCAGCCCTGTTGCTGTCGAAGGTGAGGAAGCTGCGCGCGACAGGCATCGCGGCGGCGCTGCAGTCGGGCGGGGCGTGCACGCTGTTCGCCGAGGCGGCTGGCGCGGCGGGGCTCGACCTTCCGGAGTTCTCGCCTGCGACGAAACGACGGTTGAGGAAGGTGCTTCCGCACTACGCGTCACAGAACAACCCGCTCGACGTGACCGGGCAGGCCGCGGTCGAGACCGAGATGTACGAGGATGCGCTCGAGACTCTGGCGAACGATCCCTCGATCGGCCTCATCGCCTTCGACGCGTTCCCCCCGCGGATCGAGGGGGAGACGCCCTGGGCCGATCCCGTGCTGCGCACGGTGAAGGATCTGCAGCGTCGGACCCGGGTCGCGTTCGTGAGCGTCGCGATGGGGCCGCTCTCCTACCTTCCGGCGGCTCAGGCGTTCACGCGGAAGCACTCGCTGCCGTTCCTGCAGGGGCATCGCGCCTCGGCCGGAGCCATCCGGGCGCTCGTGGAGTTCCAGCAAGTGAAGGGGCGGCCGACCGTCGACCAGATGCCCCCGCATCCCGATCGGGGGAAGGCGTTGCGGGCACTGCGCGGGCGCGAAGGCCCGATCGACGAGGAGACCGGGGCCAGGATCCTGGCCCTTTACGGGGTCGCGCGGCCCAGGGAACGATCGACGATCTCGCCCGAGCAGGCGGCGGCGTTCGCTCGAACGATCGGGTTCCCGGTCGTCGTGAAGGCACAGGCGCCCGAGATCCCGCACAAGGCGAAGCTCGGTGGGGTGCGGCTCGGGCTCCGGAACGCGACCGATGTCGAGGTCGCGGCTGCCGAGGTGCTCGAGGCGGCGGAGAGAGCCGGCGCGAGGGCACCGAAGGTGCTCGTGCAGCAGATGGTTCACGGCGCGGAGGTGCTCGTGGGTGCCGTGGTCGACGATCGGTTCGGTCCGATGATCACCATGCGCCCCGGCGGTGCGCTCGCGGAGGCGGGCGAGGCCGAGTTCGTGCAGTGCCCCCTCACGTCGGCACAGGCCCGCGCGTTCGTGGCCGAGCAGGCCGCCCGTTGCGGGCTCGACCCCGACGTGCACGACGTGAGGGCGGCCGCCAGAGCCGTCGAAGCGATCTCCCGCATCGTGCACGACCTGCGAGGCCGATTGACGTCGTTCGAGGCGAACCCGCTGCTGGTGGGCGAACGGGGAGCCGTGGCCGTCGATGCTCTCGCGGAAGTCCGTCCCGCGTGATCTTCGGTCTCGCGGCCGCCCTCGGATGGGGGCTCGCCGACTTCACGGGAGCCGTCGCCGGGCGGCGGATCGGCAGCTTGCCGACCGTGCTGGTCGCGCAGCTCCTGACCACCACCGTGATGACGGTGGCCATGATCGAAGGCGGGCACGGCGTCGGGGTGTTGGCCCCGTACGCGGCCTTCGTCGTGCTGAACGGGCTCGCCTCGGGCGGCGCCTACCTCTCGCACTACCGGGCGCTGCAGCTCGGGCCCGTCGCCGTGGTCTCGCCGATCGGAGCCACGTACGCGGCGGTCGGGGTGGCGCTCGCCGTGCTCCTGTTGGGCGAGCGCCCGGGGCCCGCCGCGCTCGCCGGTGGGGTCGTCGTCGTGCTCGGCGTGATGCTCACCTCGACCGATCTCGCCAAGGTGCGAGCCGGCACGCATACCCGAGCGCCCGGACTCCCCTGGGCGATCGTCTCGGCCGTGCTGTTCGGCATCGGGGGGTTCCTGCTCGGGTACTTCGCGCAGGAAGTGGGCTGGGTACCGGGGCTGTGGGCGTCGCGCTGCGCCCAGCTGGCGATGTTCGTCGCAATCGCGCTGGCACGGCGGCACGAGTTCGATCGAGTGGGCTGGAACGCGGGCGTCATGGTGGCGCTGCTGTCGGGCGCCGGCGACCTGCTCGGGGTCGTGACGTACTCGATCGGCGCCGCTCGGGGCCTCGTATCGGTGGTGCTGATCGCCTCTGCCGTCTTCCCGCTGATCGCGGTGGCGATGTCGATCGCATGGCTGCACGAGCGGCCGGTGGCCAACCAGTACGTGGGCATCGCGCTGGTCGTGGCCGGACTGCTGGTGCTGGGGGTGGCCTGAGATCCGCAAACCGGAACAAGTTGTCGGCTCCGCAACCCCTGACTTGCGCGTGCTCCCGGGTGGACCGACTATCCGGAGGTCCATACGGTGGGCCCGCGCAAGCCTGAGCCGGGAGGGGGTGCCGCGCCTTGGCCGAGACGCCGAACGCCACGGTGTCGTGTCGCAACGTCTGGAAGGTCTACGGGCCGAAGGCCGATCGCGTCGTGGGAACGCCAGATGCCGATCTGCCGCGCGCCGAGCTCCTCGCGAAGACCGGATGCGTGGCGGCGGTGCGCGACGTCTCGTTCGACGTCGCACAGGGCGAGGTCTTCGTGGTGATGGGGCTCTCGGGATCGGGCAAGTCCACGCTCGTCCGCATGCTCAACCGTCTGCACGACCCGAGCGCCGGTAACGTGATGATCGACGGCGAGGACGTCGTGGAGCTGGACGACGAGCGGCTGCGCGAGGTGCGCCGGAAGAAGGTCAGCATGGTCTTCCAGCATTTCGGGCTCTTCCCTCACCGGACGATCGCCGAGAACGTGGCGTTCGGGCTCGAGGTGCAGGGTGCCGACAAGCAGTCGCGATCGGCGACGGCGAGCGAAGTGCTCGGGAAGGTCGGCCTCGAGGGATGGGGCGGGTCGTATCCCGACGAGCTCTCGGGTGGCATGCAGCAGCGTGTGGGCTTGGCGCGGGCGCTCGCGAACGATCCCGAGATCATGCTGTTCGACGAACCATTCAGCGCACTCGACCCACTGATCCGTCGCGACATGCAGGACCAGATGATCGCGCTCCAGCGGGACCTGCGGAAGACCATGGTCTTCATCACGCACGATCTCGCCGAGGCGCTCAAGCTGGGCGATCGCATCGCGATCATGCGTGACGGCGTGTTCGTGCAGGTGGGCACGCCGGAGGAGGTCGTGGCGAGCCCCGCCGACGACTACGTCGCCGACTTCACCAAGGAGGTGCCGCGGGCGCACGTGCTCACTGCGCGCTCGATCATGTCGCCGCCGAACGGCGACGCGTCGTTCGGCGCCGACATCGCACCCGACACGGTCGTCCAAGATCTGATCGGTCATTTCGCGAGCTCCGATCTGCCGCTGCGCGTGACCGAGGGCGACGAGGTGATCGGCGTGGTCGATCGGGCCGCGGTGATGTCCGCGCTCGTCGAGGACGAGAGCTGATGCCCGACGTCGTCACGCAACAGCCGTCCAGCGAGATCGACGCCGAGGCGCTGACCGAACGCGTCGGCGTGGTGATGCCGCTCGAGCCGAACCCCTGGCCGAGGAGGTTGATGTGGCTCGGCGTCATCGTGGCGGTGGCCGTGATCGGCCTGATCCTGTTCCAGCCGGGCTTCCCGGCGTCGTGGACCGTCGACTTCGGACAGATCTTCGACGACTTCCAGAACTGGGTGATCGAGAACCAAGCCACGAGCCCACTCTTCGTCTACCTGCTCACACCGATCAAGGACGGTCTCGATTCCGCGCTCGATTCGGTCGTCAACGTGCTGAGTCGCATGACGTTCCTCGGCGTGATCGCCGCCGCGGCCGTGCTCGGCGGTGTGCTCGCCGGATGGCGGATGGCTGTGCTCGCCGGGGTCGGGTTCTTCATCATGGGCATGTTCGGCCTCTGGGAAGAGAGCGTGGAGACGCTCGCGCTCGTGTTGATCGCCGTCACGATCGCCCTCGTCATCGGGATCCCGCTGGGGATCTGGGCCGGGCGCCGGCCGGGGGTCGAGAAGGTGCTCCGCCCGTTCCTCGATGCGATGCAGACGATTCCGGCGTACAGCTACCTGTTGCCCTTGGTGCTGCTGTTCAGCATCGGAAGCGCGACCGCGCTGATCTCGACGGTGATCTTCGCGCTGCCGCCGGCGATCCGGCTCACCGGGCTCGGCATCCGCCAGGTGCCCACGACCGCGATCGAGGTCGCGAACTCGTTCGGTTCGACGACCAGGCAGACCCTGCGCAAGGTGCAGCTCCCCATGGCGCGCCCCTCGATCATGCTGGGCGTGAACCAGACCATCATGATGGCGCTGGGCATGGTCGTGATCGCCGCGATCGTCGGCGCCGGGGGTCTCGGCCGAGAGGTCCTCGACGGGCTGCAGTCGTTGAACGTGGGCGAAGCCCTCAACGGCGGCATCACGATCGTGGTCATGGCGATCGTTCTCGATCGCGTGACCTACGCTTGGAGCGTCCGCGACCGCCGGAAGAACACGGTTCGCCTCTTGGGGCGGGAGTGGTCTCGTCGCACGGTCGCGCTCGCCGGCGCGGGCATCGTGGTGCTGGCCATCATCGTGGGACGCGAGGTGATCCGGCAGCAGGACTTCCCAGAGGCGTGGACGATCTCGGTCGCGGAGCCCACGAACGCGGCGGTCGAGTGGATCAAGGACACGTTCTCCGGCTTCACTCAGGCGATCGGCGATTGGCTCACGCTCTACGCGCTCAATCCGATCCGCGATCTCCTGCAGGGCGAGCCGTGGTGGCTGATCGCCGGCGGGGCCGCGGCGGCCGCTTACGCCGCGTCACGCCGGTGGCGGCTCGCCGCGTCCTGTGCGCTCTGTGTCTTGGGGATCGGCGTGCTCGGGATGTGGGATCTCGCGATGGACACGCTCAGCCAGGTGCTCGTGGCCGTCGCGATCTCGATCGTGATCGCGATCCCGGTCGGGATCATGTCGGCGCGGAGCGACCGGTTCCAGGTCGTGTTGAAGCCCCTCCTCGACGCGATGCAGACGATGCCCGCGTTCGTCTATCTCGTGCCGGTGATCGCGCTGTTCCAGATCGGGAGGGTCCCCGGCGTGATCGCCTCGGTGATCTACGCGCTGCCGCCGGCGATCCGGCTGACCGATCTCGGCATCCGGCAGGTGCCGGTGGCGACCGTCGAGGCGGCCGAGAGCTACGGGGCGACACCCTGGCAGCTGCTGACCAAGGTGCAGCTGCCACTCGCACGCCCCTCGATCCTTCTCGGCATCAACCAAACCATCATGATGGCTCTCTCCGTAGTCATCATCGCGGGGCTGATCGGCGCGGGCGGGCTCGGGTTCGAGGCGGTCGCCGGTCTCACGAGGTCGGAGATCGGACGCGGGGTCGTGGCAGGGCTCTCGATCCTCCTCCTCGCGATCGTGCTCGACCGCATCACACAGGCGATGGGCATGGAACGCCGGACCCTGCGTGGCCCGGTGGGTATCGGGGCCGGATGGTGGACGAGGACGAAGGCCATCAAGGAACAGGAGCCAACCGGTTCCGACGGGAAGGGGGACGCATGAAGAAGCGAGGCAGGTGGGCGCTCGTCGCTGGGTTCGCGGCGATCGCTCTGCTCGCCGCCGCGTGCAGCGACGTGAGCGACGACGAGCCGGCTGGCGGGGACACCGGCACCGGAGCCGCCGAGGTGCCCGACAACAGCGACACGACGGTCACGCTGGCGATCAACGCGTGGATCGGGTCGGAAGCCAACGTCGCGGTCGCTCAGAAGCTGCTCGCGGACCAGCTCGGGTACACGGTCGAGACCGTGGAGATCGACGAGTTCGCACAGTTCCCGGCGCTGCAGTCGGGCGAGGTCGACGCGACGCTCGAGGTCTGGCCATCTGGGCATGCCAAGGACTACAAGAAGTACATCGAGTCGGGAGCCGGGGTCGTCGACGCCGGGGAGCTGGGTGTGATCGGGCAGATCGGATGGTGGATCCCGACCTATCTGGTCGACGAGAACCCCGATCTCGCCACGTGGGAGGGTCTCCAGGGCAACGAGTCGATGTTCTCCACCTCGGAGACCGGGAACTCGGGTCAGTTGCTCGACGGCGACCCGAGCTTCGTCACCTTCGACCAGGCGATCGCCGACAACCTGGGCCTCGACCTGAAGGTGGTGTACGCGGGCTCCGAGGCCGCGCAGCTCACCGCCCTCGAGTCCGCCTACGAAAACGAGGAGCCGTTCCTGTTCTACTTCTGGACACCCCATTGGGCCCAGTCGAAGTACGACCTCACGATGGTCGAGCTCCCCGAGGTGACGGCGCAATGCGAGGAGGCGGCGGCGGGCGACGTGGACGCGTACGCGTGCGCCTACCCCGAGGACGTGCTCTACAAGGCGATCAACGCCGACCTAGAGACCCGTGCACCGGCGGCCTTTGCCTTCCTCCAGGCGATGAACTGGTCGAACGAGGATCAGAACGAGGTCGGCCTGGCGATCAGTGGCGGGGACCCAGAGGGAGGATCGGCAACCGATCCAGAGGAGGCCGCACAGACCTGGATCGACGCCAACCAGGACGTGTGGCAGCCGTGGGTCGACGCGGGGTTGGCAGCGCAGGGCTGATCCACCTGCAACGACGTCATGAGGGCGGCCCGACAGGGCCGCCCTCGATCCCCCCGGGGGAATGGTGGAGGGCGGGGAGAGCGTTCTGAGAAGCACCGACGCCGCCCGAGAGAGGAATCAGCCATGCCCGCCGTCACCGTCGACGACATCACGACACTCGATCGCATCCCGAAGCTCGACGCGACGCTGTCGCAGCGTCCGGTGAGGTCGGTGACCCTGGCTCCCGGCGGCTTCGAGGGCGAGGGGTTCCCGGTGCGTCGAGCGTTCGCGGGCGTCGACCTCGCCGACCTCGATCCGTTCGTCCACATGGATCAGATGGGCGAGGTCGAGTACGCGCCGGGCGAACCCAAGGGCACACCGTGGCATCCGCACCGTGGGTTCGAGACCGTCACCTACATCATCGACGGCACGTTCGAGCACGAGGATTCGAACGGCGGGGGCGGCACGATCACGAACGGCGATACCCAATGGATGACGGCCGGAGCGGGCATCCTGCACATCGAGAAGCCGCCCGAGGCGCTCGTGGCGAGTGGCGGGCTGTTCCACGGCATCCAGCTGTGGGTGAACCTCCCCAAGGCCGAGAAGTGGGCGGCCCCTCGATACCAGGACCTGCGGGCGGGCGAGGTCGGCCTGCTCGCGTCGAGCGATGGAGGCGCCCTCGTCCGGGTGATCGCCGGCTCGCTCGCCGGACACGCGGGGCCGGGCGACACGTACACGCCGATCACGCTCGTGCACGCCACGGTCTCGCCCGGCGCGACTCTCGATCTGCCGTGGAACCCGTCGTACAACGCGCTGGCGTACGCGCTCGCCGGCACCGGGACGGCGGGGGCGGAGGCGCGTCCGATCGAGACGGGCCAGCTCGCGGTCTTCGGCACCGGTGAGGGGATCCGCCTGGCAGCCTCGACCTCGCAGGAGTCGCGCTCACCCGAACTCGAGGTGCTCGTGCTCGGCGGACGCCCGATCCGCGAGCCCGTCGCCTGGTACGGGCCGTTCGTGATGAACACGCGCGAGGAGCTCCTCGTGGCGTTCGAGGACTACCAAGCGGGACGGTTGGGCTCGGTGCCCGCCATCCACCACACGCCGGATCACGTGGTCGAGACGACGCCCTCGCAGCCGTAAGCGGCCGGACCGCGCGAAGGCGCGAGTTGCGCATCGCGCGACCAGCGCGTTGCCTGCGCATCTCGCCGTGCGACCATGACGTCCGTCGCACACACGCGGGAGTGTCCAGGCATGCGCGAGCGCGCACGAACCGTGATCGTCGGCGCCGGGATCGTCGGCGTGTCGGCCGCGCACCACCTCGTCGAACTCGGCGAGGCCGACGTGCTCGTGCTCGACCAAGGCCCGTTGTTCGAGACCGGCGGATCCACGAGCCACGCGCCGGGCATCGTCTTCCAGACGAACGGCTCCCGCACGATGTGCCGCGTCGCACAGGACTCGGTCTCCCTCTACGACTCCCTCGACGTCGACGGAGAGCGCGTCTGGTACGGCCGGGGAAGCCTCGAGGTCGCGACGACCCCCGAACGGATGCAGGAGCTGAAGCGGCGGCAGGGGTTCGCGCGCTCCTACGGTCTCGAGGGCACGGAGATCGTCTCGCCCGAGGAAGCCACCCGGCGTTCGCCGCTGTTGGACCCGTCGACGATCCTCGGCGCGTACTGGGTGCCGAGCGACGGCGCGGGCAAGGGCGTCAAGGTCGTCGAGGCGCTCTCGCGGAAGGCCGGGGACGCCGGCGTCTCGTTCGAGGGCGGCATCGAGGTGACCGGCTTCGACATCCGCGAGGGCCGCGTGCACGGCGCGCGGACCGATCGCGGGGACGTCGAGTGCGAACGGGTGCTGGTGTGTGCCGGCATCTGGGGGCCGTCGGTGGGGGCGCTCGCGGGCGTGCCGATCCCGCTCGTGGCCGTGCAGCACCAGCTCGTGTGGACCGATCCCATCCCCGAGCTCGCCGGTGAACCCGGAGACACGGAACGCGACACCTGGATGCGCCAGCCGGTCGTCCGCCACCAGGACATGTCGCTCTACTTCCGACAGCGCGAGGACCACTTCGGGGTCGGGAACTACCTGCACGAGCCGATCGTCACGCCCCAGGGTGCGATCCGGAAGCCGGGCGCATCGATGCAGCCGTCGCTGATGCCGTTCACGCCCGAACACTTCGACGCGTGCGAGGCGGAGGCGTCGCGCATGTTTCCCGCGCTCGCCGGGCGGATGCGTCCGAGCGACCCGGCGCGCACGCTGAACGGCATGTTCTCGTTCACCCCTGACGCCGGGTCGATCGTGGGCGAGAGCGCCGCGGTTCGCGGCCTCTGGGTCTGCGAGGCGGTGTGGGTGACCCACGCGGCTGGCATGGCGAGGCAGGCGGTCGAGTGGATGATCGAGGGCTCGCCGAGCTACGACCTCGCCGAGGCGGACGCGAACCGCTTCTATCCCTTCCAGACCTCCCCCCCGTACGTGCTCGAACGCGGGAAGCAGCAGTATCGCGAGGTCTACGACATCATCCATCCGCTGCAACAGCCGTCGAAGCCTCGTGATCTGAAGCTGACGCCGTTCGTCGAACGCCACCGCGAGCTGGGTGCCGAGTTCTTCGAGGGAGCGGGGTGGGAACGCCCGCAGTGGTTCTCGGCGAACCGCGAGCTCGTCGGCGGCGTGATGCACGGATGGGCGCGGCGCACAGGCTGGGCGGCGCGGGGATGGTCGCCCGAGGTCGGCGCCGAGCACCTCGCCACGCGGGAGCGGGTCTCGCTGATCGACATCACGCCGTTCGCGAAGTTCGACGTGACCGGGACCGACGCCCTCGCCTACCTCGAACGCGTCTTCGCGAACAGGATCGAACGCCCGGTGGGATCGGTCGTGTACACGTCGGCGCTGACCGAGCGCGGCGGCATCCGGCTCGACCTCACGGTGACGAGGAAGGACGAGCATCGGTTCCGCGTCGTGACCGGCGGTGGGTCGGGCCATCACGACGAGGCGTTCCTGCGTTCACGCATCGGTGACGAGGAGCGTGTGCAGATCACGGTGCGCACGGGTTCATTGTTCGCGTTGGGCTTGTGGGGACCGAGGGCGCGGGAGGTGCTGGCCGCGGTGACCGACGTCGACGTCTCGAACGACGCGTTCCCGTACCTGACCGCGCGGTACTTGAACATCGGCGAGGTCACGCCGGTCTGGGCCCAGCGCATCAGCTACGCGGGTGAGCTCGGGTGGGAGCTGTACGGCCAGATCGCGATGGGGCGACGCGCATGGGACGTGCTGTGGGATGCCGGGTGCGAGCACGGCCTGATCGCCGCGGGCGCCGGGGCGTTCGACTCGCTCCGGCTCGAGAAAGGCTATCGGCTGTGGGGCCAGGACATCGACACCGAGCACGACCCGCTCGCCGCGGGGCTCGGGTTCGCCGTGCGATGGGACAAGGAGTTCATCGGCAAGCAGGCGCTCGAGGCGATCCATGACTCCGGTGGTCCCGCGCAGCGGCTCACATGCATGACCCTCGACGACCACCGGGCCGTGGTCATGGGCAAGGAACCGTTGTGGCACGACGGCCGACCGGTCTCGTACGTGACCAGCGCGAACTACGGGTATTCGATCGGGCGTGGCATCGTCTACGGCTATCTGCCGTCCGACCTCGCGGCGGCAGGCACGCCGATCGAGGTCGAGTACTTCGGCGAGCGGCTCGCTGCGACGGTCGCCGACGACCCGCTCTGGGATCCCAAGGGCGAACGCCAGAAGGCGTGAGAGGGGGCGAGATGGCTGAGGAAGAGGAAGAGCTCGATCTGCGGACGCTTCCCGACGACGAGCTCGTCAAGCAGATGCACGACGACCTGTACGACGGGTTGGCCGACGAGATCTTCGAGGGAACCAACATCCTCCTCGAGCGCGGATGGCCCGCCGACCGGGTGCTGAACGACGCGCTGGTCGAGGGCATGCGCATCGTGGGGATCGACTTCCGCGACGGCATCCTGTTCGTGCCCGAGGTGCTGCTCGCCGCGAACGCGATGAAGGCGGGCATGGAGGTGCTGCGGCCGTTGCTCGCCGAGACCGGCGCCGAGCGGATGGGCACGGTGGTGATCGGCACCGTCAAAGGGGACATCCACGACATCGGGAAGAACCTCGTCGCGATGATGCTGGAAGGCGCCGGGTTCGACGTCGTGGACCTCGGCATCAACAACCCTGTCGAGGACTACCTGGCGGCGCTCGAGGAGCACCGGCCCGACATCCTCGGCATGAGCGCGCTGCTCACGACCACGATGCCCTACATGAAGGTCGTGATCGACGAGATGGTGGCCAAGGGCATCCGTGACGACTACATCGTGCTCGTCGGCGGTGCGCCGCTGAACGAGGAGTTCGGCACGGCGGTCGGGGCCGACGCCTATTGCCGAGACGCGGCCGTGGCCGCCGAGACCGCGCAGGCGCTCGTGCTGGCCAAACGCGCGGCGACGACCGCGTCGTGAGACCGGCGCCGGGGAAGGAGACCGCGTGGCCCAGCTGACGGTGATCCGGTGGCGCGACATCCCGATGCAGGTGGTCGCGCGCGGCGGCGGGAACAGCGCGCGTGCCCTGCTGCCCGACCGCTTCCAGGAGGCGGTGGACGCCGCGGCCATGGTCGCCGGGCTGATCGGATCCGACGACTACACAGAGCAGATGCGCTTGGACACACGCGACTGCGCCGACGACCTGCAGCACGAGGTCGACGCGATGACCGTGCGGATCCTCTCCGAGTGGGACGACGACATGCTCAAGGCGGCGATCCGGGCGGGCGGGGTGCAGGGCGGTCCCGACGTGGGTGACTCGGGTGGAGGCGTTCGCCCGGCCGCCGAGGAGCGCTGAGATGGCGGAGACGGTCCTCAGCTCGGCAACCCGTGAGGTCGTGATCGGCACGGGACGGCCGTTCGTCATCATCGGCGAGCGCATCAACCCCACCGGCAGGAGGCAGCTCGCCGAGGAGATGACGGCCGGTGACTTCACGTCGGTGATCGCCGACACGCACGCTCAGGTCGATGCCGGCGCGCACATGCTCGACGTGAACGCCGGCATCCCGCTCGCCGACGAGCCGGCGATCCTGGCCGAGACCGTGCGTCTCGTGCAGTCGCTCACCGACGTGCCGCTCTCGATCGACTCGTCGATCGTGGCCGCCCTCGAGGCCGGCCTCGACGCGTACGAAGGGAAGCCGCTCGTGAACTCCGTGACCGGCGAGGAGGAGCGCATCGAGTCGGTATTGCCGCTCGTCGCGAAGCACGGCGCGGCCGTCGTGGCGATCACGAACGACGAGACCGGCATCAGCGAGGACCCCGACGTGCGGTTCGCTGTCGCGGAGCGCATTGTGCACGCGGCCGCCGACCACGGCATTCCGGCCCACGACGTCGTCGTCGATCCGCTCGTGATGCCCGTTGGTGCGATGGGCACCGCGGGACGCCAGGTGTTCTCGCTCGTCAGGCGCCTGCACGACGAGCTCGGCGTCAACACGACGTGCGGCGCGTCGAACGTCTCGTTCGGCCTGCCGAACCGGAACGGGCTGAACGGAACCTTCCTCGCCATGGCGATCGCGAACGGTATGACGAGCGCGATCACGAGCCCGATGCACGAAGAAGTGCGTCAGGCGGTGATGGCCGCCGACGTGCTGATGGGCAGCGACGCGCATGCGGCGTCGTGGATCGCTCGGTACGGGGAGGGCCGGAGCCAGGGAAGCCCGGCCACCGGGCGGCGGCGGGGGGGGCGCGCCGGCCGGCGCGCGGCCGAGGAGGCGACGCCGCAGCCATGACCTCGGCCGAAGGCTCGTTCGTCGTCTTCACTCCGTCGGGGAAGCGTGGACGGTTCCACGAGGACTCGAGCCTGCTCGATGCCGCTCGCTCGCTCGGCGTCGACCTCGACTCGGTCTGCGGCGGACGTGGCATCTGCGGCCGATGCCAGGTCGTGGTGGCCGAGGGCGAGTTCGCCAAGCACGGCATCACCTCACGCGCCGGTCACCTGACGCCCTTCAGCGAACCCGAGGCGCGGTACCGGGAGCGCAGCGGGCTCGCCCCCGACCGGCGCCTGGGCTGCCATGCCCGTGTCACCGGCGACCTCGTGATCGACGTCCCCCCGGAGAGCCAGCTGCATCGGCAGGTCGTCCGCAAGGAGGCCGACGCGCATCCGATCGACGTGGACCCGGTCCTTCGGCTGCACTACGTGGAGGTGCGTGAGCCAGAGCTCGCCGACGCGACCGGCGACCTGCAACGCCTCTTCGAGGCGCTCGATCGCGATTGGCAGCTCACGGGGCTCTCCGCCGACCCGCACGTCTTGACCTCGCTCCAGCAGACGCTTCGGTCGGGCGGGTGGACGGCCACCGTGGCCGTGCACGACGGCTCGACGATCGTGGCGGTCTGGCCGGGGTTCCACGACGTGGCGC
>DASTBT010000118.1:0-9930 GCA_035711865.1 Actinomycetota bacterium | reverse complement strand
CGGCCAGTTCGAGGAGTCGCGGTCCGATCCCCACCACGGCCGGCATGCCGAGCGCTCGCGCGAGGACGGCGGCGTGTGAGGTCGGCCCGCCGTGGGCGGTGGCGATGCCGCGCACAATCTCCGGGTCGAGTCCCGCGGTGTCGGCGGGCGTGAGGTCGGCCGCGACGAGGATGCCGGGAGCCTCGAGGCGAGGCGCGGGCACCGGGGCGTCGATGATGCGTGCGAGCACCTGGTCACCGACGCTCCGCAGATCGACCGCTCTGGCCTGCATGTACTCGTCCTCGAGCGAGGCCCAGGTCGCGGCCATCGCATCGACGGCGTCGCGCCAGGCTCTGGCCGCCGTGAGCCCGTCGTCACCGATCGCGGCCCGCGCCGGGCCGAGCAGTGCCTCGTCGCGCAGGAACAGCAGGTGGGCGTCGAAGATGCGAGCCTCGCCCTCCCCGGCCCTGGCGGCGACGGCGTCGCGCTGGCCGGCGATGGTGTCGGCCGTCTCGCGCAGGGCGGATCCGAGCGCGGCGAGCTCGATCGCGGGCTCTTTCCCCTCGCCTTCCGGCACGTCGAGCGCGGGGGTGTGGAACCGCCGGCTCGGACCCACGGCGATGCCCGGCGAGGCGGCGTAGCCCCGCAGCACCGCGCCTGGCGCCGGGGTCGGCTCGCCGCCGCCGCCCCTCGCGCTCCCTGGCGGGGTCCGAGGAGGCTCGGGTTCGTCGGGCTCGTCGAAGTGCCGGGCCGCCAGCGCACGCAGCGCATCGATCGCGCCGGCGGCCTCCGGCCCGGAGGCACGGATCTCCACCTCGTGTCCGGCCCGTACGCCGAGGGTCGCGACGCCGTTCAGGCTCGCAGCGTCGGCGGGCCCGGCACCGGTCGTGAGGTTGCGAACGCGCACCGCGGCATCGAACCCGGCGGCGGTCTGCACGAACCGTGCGGCGGGCCGGGCGTGCAGGCCGTGCGGCACGTCGACCGCGAGCACCGCGACCAGCTCCTCTGTCGACCCGGGAACGGTCGTGACGTCCTCTGTCGACCTGGGAACGGTCGTGACGTTCCCCTCCGATCCGGAGGTCGATCCGCGGCTCTCGGGCCCGTCTTCCGCCCCGAGATGCGTCGCCTTGGCGGCGTGCCCCGATCGGGCCTCGCGGGCGACCGCGTCGATGGGCAGGCCGAGCTTCGCGGTGACGGCGGCCGCCACCGCGCCCTCGACGAGCGGCGCCTCGCTCAGCACGATGCGGTCGCGCCGATCGTCGCCGAGCAGGTCGAGCGCCATCTCGGCGGAGAGCACCGCGCTTCCGAGATCCATCAGCACGAGCACGCCGTCGTCGGACCACGCCCGATCGATCGCCTGCATCACGAGCACGGCGTCGGTGCCGATCGGGTGTTCAGGACCGCCGGGGCCGTCGACCGCCTCGAGACCGCCCGCCGTCTCGAGCTTCACGTCGGCGCCGCCCATCTCGCGTGCGAGCGCGGCAACGCCCTCGGCGATGAGATGGCTGTGCGAGACGATCACGATGCCGACCACCGCGAATTCCCTCAGGCCCTCGAGGCCAACACGCCGATCAACACGAACCCGTAGACGACCGTGACGATACCGAGCGCGACCAGGGCTCGATCGAGCAGGCGACGCCAGCGATCGGACATTCCGAGGTCCAGCAGCACCGAACGCAGACCCAGCATCGCGTGCACGGTCACGACGACGAGGAACACGCCCTCGATCACGAAGATGACCGGGGTGGCGATGTAGTCGAGCACCTGCCGGTACGTGCGCAGCCCGCCGATCTCCTCGACGACGAAGTGGTGCGCGACCATGTGGATCGTCACCAGCAGGAGCAACGCGACGCCGGTGAGGGCCGTCCACCGCCAACTCCGCGACCGGCCGGCCCCATCGAGCCGGGTGCGGACCGCCATCAATCGCCCGCCGTGAAGACGTGGAGCGCCGCGTACAGGAGCAGGATCGCGCCGAAGGCCATCCCCGACCAGAACAGCGCCTTCTGATGATCGGCCACGAACCCGCTGCCGATCAATGTCAGCCTGGTGCCGTTCAGTCCGTGCACGAGCAGCCCGAAGACCAGGATCACGTCGAGGCCGAGGAACAGCGGTGTGGTGGCGAGCTCGAGGAAGCCGTTCCACGCGTCCTCTCCGCCGAGGAGCATCGAGAGCACCGCCAGATGGAGGTAGAGGTAGAAGACGATGCCGATGCCGGTGATGCGATGGATCGAGAACGCGAGATGGCCGGTCGTCATGCTGCGCACGTCGAACCACGCGACCGGACCCGGAGCCTTGCGCGAGATGGGGCCCTCGCCGCGCCGGCCTCGCAGGATCTGCTCGACGCCGGGATCGCGCTCGCGTCGTCCCCGAGATCCGCTCACGGCCCCGCCGTTCCGTTCTCAGGCTCCGGCACCTCACGGCCCTGTCGCGCGCGGCGGCGGCGGAGCTCGCGCCGAAGCGCCATGATCCGCTGGGCCGGCCGGACGTCGCTGGGGCAGGCCTCCGTGCACTCGAACGCCGCGTGGCATCCCCAGGCGGCGTTGACCTGATCGGCCCAGTCGAGGATGGCCTCGCGGTCGGTTCCTCTGGGTTCCTCGAGCAGTCGTTGCGCGTATGCGAGCGCCGCCGGCCCGAGGTACGTGGCGTCGGTCGCGGCGATCGGGCATGCCGAGAGGCACAGACCGCATTCGATGCAGTCCTCGTACCGCTCGTGCTCGTCGATGCCGTCGGCCGCGTCGGCGTGCGCCAGGGGCTCGCTCGCGCGGACGATCGGGTGCTGGTCGGGGAAGCGTGCGAAGAACGGCTGCATGTCGACGACCACGTCGTGCAGCACGGGCAGGTTCGCGATCGGATCGACGGCGATCGTGCCCTCATGGTCGGCGAGCATCGTGACGCAGGCCAAATGCTCCCGGCCGTTCACGCGCACCCCGCAGGTTCCACAGGACGCGTGGAAGCAGGAATGACGCAGCCCGAGCGACGCGTCCCGGTGCAGCTGGATCCAACGGAGCGCCGCGAGCACGGTGGTTCCCTCGTCGGCCGGCACGTCGTGCTCCTCGATGTGCGGCTCGGCGTCGCCGCGCCGATATCGGTGCAGGCGAAGCCGCCGCGTCGAGCCACCGTTCGTCGTCATGCCGCGTACACCGCCGTGTGGGGGAGCAGCACCGTGTCTCGTGTCGAGCACGGCGTGTCGATGCCGAGCTTGCGGCAGACCACGTCGGCGCAGACCTCGGCCATGCCGCGGAGGGTCGTGCCCTTCCCGCCGGTGATCGTGACGAACCCCTCCACCCCGTCGTCCACGGCGTGGTCGATCGTCTTGAACGTGCGCGAGAGCTCGCGACCGGAATCGGCGTCCTCGCGCGATCCGATCAGCGGCCGTGCCGCCGACCAGGCCGCCCGGAACGCCGCGTGGCGCACCGCGGGAACCAGGATCGACCCTTCGTCGATCATCCGCTGCACGTGGTCGGCAGGCACGCCCAGATCGTCGGGATCCTCGACGAACCACGAGCTCGTGCCGACCACGGACAGCGCTCGCTGAGGGACCACGATGTCGCCGTCTCCCGAGGCGTGCAGACGATTGATCACCATGTTCGTCAGGCGGCCACGCACGGCGAGCATCACGCCCGGGGACGGTCGGATCGGGACGTCGACCCCGGCCATGCTCGCGACCTGCTCCGACCACGGGCCGGTTGCGTTCACGACGATGTCAGCGCCGATGCGGGTCGTGCGGCCGGTGACGAGGTCGCGCACGCGGGCGCCGGAGACCGTGCCGCCCGCGAGCTCGAGGTCGGCGACGTCGACCCAGTTCAACAGGTCGGCGCCGTTGGCCTTCGCGGTGGCGAAGAACCGCAGCGGCATCCGCATCGCATCCATCGTCGCATCGGGAACACGCACCGCGACCTTCAGGTCCGGGCTCAGCATCGGCTCGAGGCGCAGCGCCTCGGCCGGCTGCAGCACCTGCGTCGGGATCCCGGTGGCGTCGCAGCCCTCGAGGAACCCGGGCAGGTACGCCATGTCCTCGTCGGTCACCCCGACGAACAGACCGTCGTTCTCCTCGAACGATCCCGGGGCGATGCGGCGGAGCAGGGTGTTCTCCTCGATGCACTCCACCGCCGATTCCGCATCGTTGACGGCGTATCGCGCCCCGCTGTGGAGCAGACCGTGATGACGGCCGGTCGTGCCCGACGTGAACTCGCCGCGCTCCACGAGCGTCACCCGAACGCCTCGCAGGGCGAGGTCGTGCGCGAGCGCACCCCCCGTGCCACCGCCCCCGACGATCAGCACGTGCGGCGAGCCCCGGGTCATCGGCGGATCGTGTCGCGAGCGGGGAGCGGGTTCAGTCGTCGTCCTCTTCGCGCTCCTGACCACGAGCGAAGTCCCCGCGCTGGGGTGTGACGGGATCCTCGTCCTCGTCGGTCTGCCCCTCGGCGAACGTGCCCTTGCGCGTCACGGGGGGTTCGTGATGTTCGGCCTCTTGGCCCTCGGCGAAGTCGCCGTGCTCGTCCTCGTCGGGGTCGTGCTCGCTCTGCCCCTCGGCGAACGACCCTTGGTGTTCCTCGTGCTCGCGTTCGGTCATGGCATCCTTCCCGGAGGTCCCGGCTCACTCGACCCAGTCGAACGTGCGGGTGACCGCCTTCTTCCACATCCCATACTCCCGCTCGCGTGTCTCGGCGTCGAGTTCGGGGGTCCACTCCTTGTCCTTGCCCCAGTTGCCGCGCAGATCGTCGATGCTGCTCCAGAACCCGGTGGCGAGCCCTGCAGCGTACGCGGCGCCGAGCGAGGTGGTCTCGGCGACCTTCGGACGGATCACCGGCACGCCGAGCACGTCGGCCTGCGTCTGCATGAGCAGGTCGTTGTAGACCATGCCGCCGTCGACCTTGAGCGATGTCAGCTCGACGCCCGAGTCGGCGTTCATCGCGTCGACGACCTCGCGACTCTGCCAGGCGGTCGCCTCGAGGGTCGCACGCGCGATGTGTCCGGCGGTGACGAAACGTGTGAGCCCCGCGATCACGCCGCGCGCCTCGCTCCTCCAGTACGGCGCGAACAGGCCCGAGAACGCCGGCACGAAGTAGACGCCGCCGTTGTCATCGACCGTCTTCGCGAGCGCCTCGACATCGGGCGCGGACTCGATCAACTTCAGGTTGTCGCGCAGCCACTGCACGAGCGCGCCGGTGATCGCGATCGAACCCTCGAGCATGTACGCGGCCGGCTGATCACCGATCTTGTAGCCGACGCCGGTGATCAGGCCGCTCTTCGAGGGGACCGGGTCCGACCCCGTGTTCAGGAGCAGGAACGATCCCGTGCCGTACGTGTTCTTCGCCTCGCCGACGTCGAAGCAGTTCTGTCCGAACATCGCGGCCTGCTGGTCGCCCAGGTCGCCGGCGACGGCCACGCCGGCGGCGGCCGTGGTCGCCGTGTCGCCGTACACCTGGCTCGACGAGCGGACCTCGGGCAAGACCGAGCGCGGCACGCCGATCGCGTCGCACAGCGAGTCGTCCCAATCCAGCGTCTCGAGGTCCATCAACATCGTGCGGCTGGCGTTCGAGACGTCGGTGACGTGTGCACCGCCGTTCGTGCCGCCGGTGAGGTTCCAGATGCACCAGGTGTCCATGTTCCCGAAGGCGAGCTCACCCGCCTCGGCCCTGGCACGAGCGCCTTCGACGTTGTCGAGCAGCCATCGGATCTTCGGGCCCGAGAAGTAGGTCGCGATCGGCAGGCCCGTCTTCTCGCGGAACCGGTCCTGCCCTCCGTCGGCGCTGAGCTCGTTGCAGATGCCGTCGGTCCGCGTGTCCTGCCAGACCAGCGCGTTGTGGATCGGCTGCCCGGTCGCGCGGTCCCAGACGACCGTCGTTTCCCGCTGGTTCGTGACCCCGATCGCGGCGAGGTCGCCCGCAGCGAGGTCGTTCTTGCCGAGGGCGCCGTCGATCACCTCCTGGCTCCGCGTCCACACCTCGTCGGCGTCGTGCTCGACCCACCCCGGCTTGGGGAAGATCTGCTCGTGCTCCTTCTGATCGATGCCGACCACGTTCCCGCCGTGATCGAAGATCATGAATCGCGTGCTGGTCGTGCCCTGGTCGAGGGCACCGACGTAGTCAGCCATCTGGGGCCTCCTCCTCGTTCGTCATCCGTCGTCGACCCAGGTGTCGGCGACGGTGCGGAGCAACAGGGCGCTCGAGGTCGCGCCGGGATCTTGGTGGCCGGCGCTTCGTTCCCCGAGGTAACTCGCGCGACCCTTCCGCGCCACGAGAGGGATCGTGGCGCGCATACCTTCCTCGGCCGCGTCGGCCGAGCGCCGGAGCGCCGCGGGCAGATCCGCTCCGTCGGCCAGCGCGGCCGCGTAGGCGTCCCGGCCGGGGATCAGCGCGTCGAGCATCGTCTTGTCGCCCGGCTCCGCCTTCCCGCGTGCCTGCACGCCCGCCACCGCGCTCTCGAGCGCCGCCGACCAGTCCTCGGGAGCGATCCGCTCCTTCCCCGCGGTGGCGGCGCCGAGCTGCAGGAACAGCGTGCCGTAGAGCGGGCCTCCGGCGCCTCCGACCTTCGAGACGAGGGTCATGCCGACCGTCTTGAGCAGCGCACCGATGTCCCCGGGGGTCGCCGAGTCCAGCGTCCCGACGGCCGCTTGGAAGCCTCGATCCATGTTGATGCCGTGGTCGGCGTCGCCGATCGCAGAGTCCAGCTCGGTCAGGTACTCCTTGTTCTCGGCGATCGTCGCCGCGTAGACCTTGAGCCACGCGACGACCTCGTCGTACGCAACCGCCACCCGTAGGCTCACCCCCTTCTCGACGCCGTTGACACCGAGTCCGGCATCACGTGCCCCAGCGCAATCCGGCCGTCTTCACGGGGGCATCCCACAGCTGCGTGAAGTCGTCGTCCATCTTGAGCAACGTGATCGAACACCCGGCCATCTCGAGCGACGTGATGTACGGGCCGATCAAATTCCGCGAGATCGTGATGCCGCGTCCCGAGAGGAACTTGTTGAGCTCGTTGAATACGACGTAGAGCTCGATCAGCGGCGTGCCGCCCATGCCGTTGACGAACGCGAGCACCTGGTCGCCCTTGGAGAACGGCAGGTCGTCGACGATGGCGGTCGCCATCATCTCGACGACCTCGGCGGCGGGCTTCATCTTCATGCGCTCGCGGCCGGGCTCGCCGTGGATGCCGATGCCGATTTCCATCTCGTCGTCGCCGAGCTCGAACGTGGGCTTGCCGGCGGACGGGACCGTGCACGACGTCAGTGCCATGCCCATGGATCGACCGTTGGCATTGACCTCCCGGCAGATGTCGGCGACCTCCTTGAGCGAGCGCTTCTGCTCGGCGGCGGCACCGGCGATCTTCTCCATCAGCACCGTCGTGCCCACCCCGCGGCGGCCGGCCGTGTAGAGCGAGTCCTGGACGGCGACGTCGTCGTCGACCACGACCGCCTCCACCTCGGTGCCCTCGGCCCGGCAGAGGTCCGCGGCCATCTCGAAGTTCATGACGTCGCCCGTGTAGTTCTTGACGATGTGCACGACTCCGGCGCCGCCGTCGACGGCCTTGGTGGCCGCCTCCATCTGATCGGGGGTCGGCGAGGTGAAGACCTCGCCGGGGCAGGCCGCATCGAGCATCCCCATGCCCACGAATCCACCATGCATCGGCTCGTGCCCCGACCCGCCGCCCGAGACGAGCGCGACCTTCCCCTGCACCGGCGCGTCGGCTCGAGAGATGAAGTACGGGTCGTAGGAGACCTTCACGAGGTCGGGATGAGCTGCTTCGATGCCCTGCAGCTCCTCACGGACCACCTCGGCTGGATCATTGATCAGCTTCTTCATGCGTACCTCGCTTCCGATCGGGTTGGGGGGTGGTGGGAGGGCCACGAGCCCTCCCGCCGACCGTTCTCAGAGATCGAAGATCGCCTTGGCTGCGAGGGCGCCGATCACGCCGCCGACGACGGGGCCGACGACGGGGATCCACGAGTACTCCCAGTCAGAGGTGCCCTTGCCGGGGATCGGCACGATGGCGTGGATGATGCGCGGACCGAGGTCGCGCGCGGGGTTGATCGCATAGCCGGTCGGGCCCCCGAGCGCCATGCCGATGCCCAGCACCAACAACCCCACGAAGAACGCTCCCAGTGCGGCGGCCGCCTCGTTCTCGAAGATCGCAACGACCCCGAACACGAGCATGAACGTGCCGATGATCTCGGTGATCAGGTTCGCAGCGGTGTTGCGGATCGCGGGACCGGTCGAGAAGACCGCGAGCTTGAGGCCCGGGTCCTCGGTCTCGCCCCAGTGCACCAGGTAGGCGAGCCACACGAGGATCGCGCCGATGAAGGCGCCGAGGAACTGCCCGGCGATCAGCTGTGGCACGTCGCTCCACTCGACGCCGAGGTCGGCGACCGCGAACGCGATCGTGACGGCCGGGTTGATATGGCCGATGCCATCGGTGACGGCGATGCTGGCGAGCACGCCGAAGACCACCGCCATCGCCCAGGCCCACGTGATCACGACCCACCCGGAGTTCTGCGCCTTCGACTTGTTGAGGAGCACCCCGGCAACCACGCCGTCGCCGATCAGGACGAGCACCGCGGTGCCGACCACCTCTCCGAGGAACATCTGAGCGACCACCCCCTCCGTACAGGGCCCCCCTCCGGGGCCGCCTCGGACCCGAGGAAACTCGGTTCGACAGAAGATGTCAATACATAGGAATCATCGAAATCAGCACGGCCTGGCGCAACAAAGTTCGGTATCGTCGAACGCATGGCCGTCGAAGTTGACAGGGGCGGGGAGCGGTTCGATGGTGCCACCGTGACCCGGCGTGTCGATGGACTCGGCGAGGGACCGCTCGGATCCGACCGCGAGACGATCCGACGATGGATCCGTGCGAGCGCCGACGAGATCGCGGGCAGCCGGGACTTCCTGACCCAGCTCGATGCCGCGATCGGCGACGCGGACCACGGCATCAACATGGACCGAGGGTTCTCCGCGGCCGTGACGGACCTGGACGCCACGCAGGACCTTCCCGCCGGCGAGCTGCTGATCCGGGCCGGGAGCACGTTGATCTATCGCGTGGGCGGTGCCGCCGGTCCCCTGTTCGGTACCTGCCTCCGACGGGCGGGCGAGGTGCTGACCGATGCGGAGACGTTCGGCGCCGAGGAGCTGTTGAAGGCCATGCGGGCCGGGCTCGACGGCATCCAAGGGCTCGGCGCCGCCCAGGAGGGGGACAAGACGATCGTCGATGCGTACGCACCGGCCCTGCAGGCCTTCGAGCGAGAGCTCAGGGCGGGCGGAGATGCCGCGTCCGCCTCGCGAAAGGCCGCCGACGCGGCCCGTGAGGGCATGCGCGCCACGGTTCCGATGCAGGCACGGAAGGGCCGGGCCTCCTACCTCGGATCGCGCAGCGTCGGCCATCAGGACCCGGGCGCTACCTCCACGGCGCTCCTGTTCGGTGCGCTGGCGCGAACCCTGGAGGGAAGTGGATGAACCACTCGGCGGGCGAGCCCGGATCGGCTCCGGGCCGGCGCCGAGGCACGATCCAATCCGTGGAACGGGCGGCGCGCATCCTGAAGGCGCTCGCCACAGGATCGTCGCGCCTTGGGGTCACCGAGATCGCCGACCGGCTCGGGCTCGCCAAGGGCACGGCCTACGGGCTCCTGCGGACCCTGGAGGCACAGGAGCTCGTCGAGCAGGACCCGGAGACCGACAAGTACCGCCTCGGACCGGCGATGCTGCAGCTGGGGAACGCGTTCCTCGACAACCACGAGCTGCGCGGCCGCTCCCTGTTGTGGGCCGACTCGCTCGCCTCGCGCGTCGGCGAGGCGGTGCGCGTCGGTGTGCTCCACGGCTCGAACGTGTTGATCGTGCATCACGTGTTCCGTCCGGACAACTCGGTGCAGATCCTGGAGGTCGGTGCATCGATCCCGTGGCACGCGTGCGCGCTTGGCAAGGGGATCGTGGCCTTCCTCCCCGAGGCGTCGCGCGA
>DASTBT010000117.1:0-2527 GCA_035711865.1 Actinomycetota bacterium | reverse complement strand
GCCTTCATGTCCGACCCCCTCGAGCTACCAGCCGCGCTCGGCCAGACGCGTCTCGAGGGTGCCGATCTCGAGGCCGTGCATCGGCTCGCCGAGCCCGTGCGAGAGCTTCGCGAGCACGTCGGCGTCCTCGAAATGCGTCGTCGCCTCGACGATCGCACGCGCCATCGACGCCGGATCCTCGCTCTTGAAGATGCCCGAGCCGACGAAGACGCCATCGACGCCGAGCTGCATCATCAGCGCCGCGTCGGCCGGCGTCGCGATCCCTCCCGCGGAGAAGTTCACGACCGGGAGCCGGCCATGCTCGGCGACCGTGCGCACGAGTTCGACCGGGGCGCCCAGCTCCTTGGCCTTCGTGACGTACTGCTCGGGACGAAGTGTGGTGCATTCGGAGATCTCGCGCAGGATCGCGCGCTCGTGTCGCACGGCCTCCACGACGTTGCCGGTGCCGGCCTCGCCCTTCGTTCGGATCATCGCGGCACCTTCCGCGATGCGGCGCAACGCCTCTCCGAGGTTCCGCGCCCCACATACGAACGGCACTGTGAAGGCCCACTTGTCGATGTGGAACTCCTCGTCGGCGGGGGTGAGCACTTCGGACTCGTCGATGTAGTCGACGCCGAGCGACTGCAGGATCTGGGCCTCGACGAAGTGTCCGATGCGCGCCTTGGCCATCACCGGGATCGTCACGGCCTGCTGGATCTCCTCGACCTTCGTGGCGTCGGCCATGCGTGCGACCCCGCCGTCGCGTCGGATGTCGGCCGGCACGCGCTCGAGGGCCATCACGGCGCACGCGCCGGCGTCCTCGGCGACCTTCGCCTGCTCGGCGGTGGTGACGTCCATGATCACGCCGCCCTTGAGCATCTCGGCCAGGCCGGACTTCACCGTGAAGGTACCGGTCTCGCGCTGCACGGGTATCGCCTCCTGCATCGGGGTCCCGGGATCCGGAACCGACGCCTCCGAGTGTACCCGAGGCAACCGGGCCCCCAGAAGGGCACGAGGGAGCTGTTAGGGTCGCGAGATGCTCCGGGAACTCGCCGCGGGCGCGCTCTACGACGCCAAGACGGCGGTCGCTCGCTACCCGCGTGTCGCGATCCCCCTGCAGCGGTTCCGCGGCCGCGGCGAGCTCCTCGGCGAGCGGACCGATGTGGCGATCGAGGCGTTCCCGCGGTGCGCGTCCTCGTTCGCGGTCGCCGCGTTCCGGCTCGCGCAGGAGCCTCGGTTCACGCACATCGCACACCACACCCACATGCCGGCGCTGGTGATGCAGGCGGCCCGCGAAGGGGTGCCGACATTGGTGATCGTGAGGGACCCGATGCAGACCTTCGTTTCGTTTCTGATCCGGAGCCCCGACCTTCGCCCGGCCGCCATCGCGAGGGGATACCTGCGGTTCTACGAGCCCTTGCTGACGTACCGGTCGGGATTCGTCACGGCCACCTTCGAAGAGGTGGTGGGTTCGTTCGGGATCGCGGTCCAACGGCTGAACGACCGCTTCGGCACGGATTTCTCGCCGTTCGAGCACACCCCTGAGCACGTGCGTCGGATCGAGGATGAGATCGAGCGGGAGTACGTGTCGCGGGAGGGGCCGGGCGAACGGCTCGAGGCGGTGATCCCGCGGCCCTCAGCCTCGCGGGAGGCTTCCAAGAGCCGCGTCGCCGAGCGCGTCCGCCATGAGGTGGGTCCGCGCACGATGGCCCGTGCGCACGCCGTCTACCGGACGCTCTCGCCGATCGCCTGAGTCGGCGATCAGCCGAACGAGATCTCCGCGTCGAACATGCCGGCCGGGGCCAGCTCGACGAACGTGGTGCCGGGCTTCAGGGCGATCTCATCTCCCGACTTCGATCGGAACGTGGTGAACCCGTCCACGTCTTCACGTTCCCACTTCCCGACGATCAACCTGCCGTCGCGCAGGACCCATGCCTTGCCCTGGCCGATCAGGTCCACTTCGGGTGACGCGTAGCCGGCGACGTCGGTGAAATCGCTCTCGGTGGTCTTGACGACCTGGATCACGACGTTGTCCGCGGCGATCGGCGCACCGTGCTCGAGCATCATCGGCGACCCGTCGAGGAAGCGCACCCAATGGCCGTTGGACCAGCGCCACTCGGCCGTCGCGAGGCCCGAGAAGACGATCGTGGCGCTGCGCGCCTTCTTGTTCGGCTTCGTCGCCTCGTCGCCGTAGACGAACGGGGAAGCCGGCGCCGGCTCCCCTCCGGCGAGGGACGAGCCCTTGGCCCACAGCGGCTTGGTCGAGGTGAACAGGTTGTGCGGGGCGACCCGGCCGTCGTCTCGGGAGAACGCCTTGACCGCGCTCGATTCGTCGAGCGTCGTCATCCCGGCGTCCTCGACGATGTTCCGCACACCCCTCGAGCCACCCGAGAAGGCGAGGAGGGGATGGTCACTGAACGGGGCGAGGATCTTCGGGTCGGTGGTCCTGATGCTGCGCACCGGGCCGATGCGATCGGCCGGTTCGCAGTGGTAGAGGGCCACGAACAGCGTGATGCCGCCCTCGACGACCTCCTCGTACACGATGTCG
>DASTBT010000116.1:0-29430 GCA_035711865.1 Actinomycetota bacterium | reverse complement strand
GGCCGTACTCCCCAGGCGGGGTGCTTAATGCGTTAGCTTCGGCACGGACGGGGTCGATATCCGCCCACACCTAGCACCCAACGTTTACGGCTAGGACTACCAGGGTATCTAATCCTGTTCGCTCCCCTAGCTTTCGCGCCTCAGCGTCAGGTCAGGCCCAGAGATCCGCCTTCGCCACCGGTGTTCCTCCTGATATCTGCGCATTTCACCGCTACACCAGGAATTCCGATCTCCCCTACCTACCTCTAGTCGGGCAGTATCGGATGCAGTCACGAGGTTGAGCCTCGGGATTTCACATCCGACTTGCCAAACCGCCTACGCGCGCTTTACGCCCAATGAATCCGGACAACGCTCGCTCCCTACGTCTTACCGCGGCTGCTGGCACGTAGTTAGCCGGAGCTTCTTCTGCAGGTACCGTCACTTGCGCTTCTTCCCTGCCGAAAGGGGTTTACAACCCGAGGGCATTCGTCCCCCACGCGGCGTCGCTGCATCAGGCTTCCGCCCATTGTGCAAGATTCCCCACTGCTGCCTCCCGTAGGAGTCTGGACCGTATCTCAGTTCCAGTGTGGCTGGTCGTCCTCTCAGACCAGCTACCCGTCGTCGCCTTGGTGAGCCGTTACCCCACCAACGAGCTGATAGGCCGCGGGCCCATCCCAGACCGTCGGAGCTTTCCCGGTCGGGCCATGTGATCCGACCGGAGTATCCGGTATTAGCCCCGGTTTCCCGGGGTTATCCCAGTGTCTGGGGCAGGTTGCCCACGTGTTACGCACCCGTTCGCCACTGATCCCCGGGCCGAAGCCCGGTTCACCGTTCGACTTGCATGTGTTAAGCGCGCCGCCAGCGTTCGTCCTGAGCCAGGATCAAACTCTCCGTAGAGATAGTGACATCCCGAGCACGAGGCCCGGGGTTGCTATCTGGTGTTGGAGTCGGTCGTGCGAGGCAGGCACTGCCCTGCCCGACCTTCGTGATCTGGCTCCGCCCGGTCGAGACCGGACGGATCCAGTACAGCCGTCAGGATATCGATGGCACGGCGAACCGAGCCATCACCCTGACGGGTAAAGGCACTGGCTTTCGACACACTGTTCAGTTCTCAAGGTGCGAGAGGCGCTCGACGCCCAACCCGAGCGTAGCAGAGCACGCGGGGAGGGGCCTCGGCGCCGACCGCCCATGCTAGCAGCCGTGACGGAAGCGTCAACCCGGCCTCAGACCAGGCGCACGAACCGGCGTCTCCCGACCGCGAGGATCTTGCCTCGCAGCGCATCGGCCTCGAACTCGGCCTGTGGATCGTCGAGCACCGCGCCGTCGAGGCGCACCCCCCCACCCTGCACGGCACGGCGGGCTTCGGCGTTCGAGCTCGCGAGGCCCGCCGCCACGAGCAGCCTGGGAAGCCAGACGACGGAGCCGCGCCGAGCTTCCTCGGGGATCGCCAGCTCGGGCACGTCGTCGGGCACCCGGTGTTCCTTGTGGAGGAGGTCGAACCTGGACTCGGCCTGCGCAGCGGCCCCATCGCCGTGGTAGAGGTGGACGACCAATCGGGCCATGCGGCGCTTCTGGTCGTTCGGGCGCAGGGACCCATCACCCAGGCCGCGCTCGACCGCGTCGACCTCCTCGGCGGGCATCGCGGTGCAGAGCCGAAGGTACTTGACGATCAGGTGGTCCGGGATCGACATCAGCTTGCCGAACTGCTCCTCGGCCGGCTCGTCGATGCCGACGTAGTTGCCGAGCGACTGGCTCATCTTCTGCACGCCGTCGAGCCCCTCGAGCAGTGGCATCGTGAGGGCGAGCTGCGGATCCTGATCGTGATCTCGCTGCAGTTGCCGCCCGACCAACAGGTTGAAGAGCTGATCGGTACCGCCGAGCTCGACGTCGGCACGCACCGCCACGGAGTCGTACGCCTGCAGCAGCGGGTACATGAACTCCATCAGCGAGATCGGGGCACCCGCGGCGTGCCGCTGGGCGAAGTCGTCGCGCTGCAGCATCTGCGCGACCGTCGTCGATGCGGTCAGGCCCAGGACGTCGTCCATGCGCATGTCCTCGAGCCATTCGGAATTGCGGCGGATCTCGAGCCGCTCGTCGGAGAGGACCGTCCGGAACTGGGCGAGGAGTCGATCGGCGTAGCCGTCGACCTCCTCCTTGGAGAGCTGTCGGCGCATCTCGGACCTGCCTGAGGGATCGCCGACCCGGGCGGTGTAGTCCCCGACGATCAGCACGGCGATGTGGCCCAGATCCTGGAACCGGCGGAGCCTGCGGAGCACCACGGCCCATCCGAGCGTGACCGCCGGCGCGGTCGGGTCGAGGCCGAGCTTCACGCGCAACGGCCGGCCGAGCTCGAGCTTCTCCCGGAGTGCGTCCTCGGGCACGATGTCGGCCGCGTCGGCCGCGAGCGCCGCCAGCTGCTCCGCAACGGGAGTGACGGGGCGGGCGGGATCACCCATAGCGCCGGATGCTACCAGTGGGGATGCCACCGACCTCCGTGGTTGCGGGCGTTCCCCGGTTTACACTCGCCGGCGATGCGCCACCGCCGACGCTTCCCCACGATCGGCTCGGTCCTGTCGCTCGTCGTCGTCGCGGCGAGCTGTTCCTTGCCGAACCTCGACGACTACGACCCGTTGCCGCTCGCGCAGACCTCGTTCCTCTACGCCGCCGACGGCACGTTGATCACGCCCCTGCACGCGGCCGAGGATCGCGTCGTGCTGCGCGAGCGCCAGATGTCCCTGGCCGTCCGCGACGCCGCCGTCGCGATCGAGGACCGGCGCTTCTACGTGCATCACGGCGTCGACGCGCGCGCGATCGCACGGGCCGCGGTCGTCAACGCCAACGAGGGCTCCGTCGTGGAAGGCGGATCCACGATCACCCAACAGCTGGTGAAGAACCTCTACGTCGGCTCCGCCGAGACCTTCCGCAGGAAGCTGGACGAGGCCGCCCTCGCCTGGCAGCTCGAGGATCGGCTGTCGAAGGACCAGATCCTCACCAGGTACCTCAACACCGTGTACCTGGGCGAGGGTGCCTACGGCGTGCAATCGGCCGCGCAGACCTACTTCTCCACCGATGCCGCGGACCTCACGCTCGCTCAGGCGGCCTTGCTCGCCGGGCTGATCGCCCGCCCCAACCACTTCGATCCCTTCATCCACCCCGAGAGCGCGTACGGCAGGCGCAACGTGGTCCTGCGGCTGATGCGGGAGCAGGGCATGATCGACCCGGGCGAGTACCGCGCCGCCGTTCGGGAGCCGATCGTACTGCGCAGGGGTGAGCCGGAGGTGCGCTACCGCTACCCCTACTTCGTCGACTATTTCAAGGAATGGTTCCTCGCGAACCCGGCGTTCGGGCCCACCCGCCAGGACCGCTACAAGTTGCTGTTCACTGGCGGGCTGCGCATCACGACCACCCTCGAACCCCGGCTCCAGGATGCTGCCGAATCGGCCGTGCGCTCGGTGCTGGCCTACCCGGACGATCCCGACGGTGCCATGACCGTGATCGACCCCCGGACCGGATCCGTCAAGGCGATGGTGGGCGGCAAGGACTCCGACTACTGGAGGGACTCCGACGCCGGCCGCGTGAACCTCGCGACCGGCGAGGGGGGCCTGGGTCGTCAGACCGGCTCGGCGTTCAAGCCCTACGCGCTCGTCACCGCCCTCGAGAACGGCATCAGCCCCTCGACCGTCTTCGCCGCCCCTTCCTCCATCGACATCCCGCTCGAGGGCGGCACCGTCTGGCACGTCACCAACGCCGAGGGAAGCGGCTACGGCGCGATGTCGTTGCAGAGCGCGACCATCAACTCCGTCAACACGGTCTACGCGCAGTTGATCGACCGCATCGGCCCCGAGCGGGTCGTCGAGACCGCCGAACGCATGGGCATGCGGTGCTGCCTCAAGGTGGCCGAACCGCACGAACCCCTCTCGCCCTACCTCTCGGCCGTGTTGGGCACGAACGAGTCGAACACGCTCGAGATGGCCAGCGCCTACGGCACGCTCGCCACCGGAGGCGCTCACGTCGGCCCGGTGCCGGTGATCAGCGTCACCGACCCCCAAGGGAAGACGCTCTGGCGGGCGCATCCGGATCCGAAGCAGGTGCTCGAGCCGGAGGTCGCGTCGGTGGCCACCGACATCCTGCAGGACGTGGTGAGCTACGGCACCGGCCGCTCGGCGATCATCGGCCGGCCGCAGTTCGGCAAGACCGGCACGGCCGAGACGCACACGAACGCCTGGTTCGTCGGGGCCGTGCCTCAGCTCACGGCCGCCGTGTGGATCGGGTTCCACGAGGGACTGATCCCGATGGAACCGCCGCGCACGCGGATCACGGTGTTCGGGGGAACCTGGCCCGCGCAGATCTGGCGGCTGTTCATGGACCACGCTACGGCCAACCTTCCCCCACGTGAGTTCCCGACCCCCCAGGTGGGCTACCTGTCGATCTCCGTCGACGTGACCCAGTCGCCGTACTGCCTGCCGAACGCCTTCACGCTCCCCCAGAACATCGACACCCTGCAGTTCATCCAGGGCACGGAGCCGACGCGGGTCTGCACGACCCCGACCAGCGTGCAGTCGGTGTCCGTGCCGTCGGTCATCGGCCTCGATCAGGCGTCGGCCGAGCTCGCGCTCGAGCAGGCCGGCTTCTACGTGAGCGTCCGCGTCGAGGCGTCGACGCAACCGGCGGGCATCGTCATCTTCCAAGCCCCTTCTGCGGGCACCGAAGCCGCCCAGACGAGCACGGTCACGATCACGGTCTCGAGGTCCTCGGGCGACCCGTCGGAGGCCCCGGACGTCCCCGGCTGACGGAGGGGTCTCCCGCCACGAGGAAGCGCCACGGCCGCTCCAGGCCCGTCCGTATACCCACACGGCCCGTCGACGATACCCGGCCTCGGGGCACGGGCGTCCCTCGCTCGATCCACACGTCGGGGCCACCGACGAGATCGGCACCGTCGAGCGAGCGATCCACCCCCAGCGCCTGGGCGAGCTTCCCGGGCCCCGAGCAGAGCTCCGACGGACGGTCACGCCGTCTCGCCCGCGCCATGGCCTCGAGCCCTTCCAGCGGCTCGGCGGCTCGCAGGAGCACCGCGCTCCCTTCGCCGAGCGAACGTGTGACGGCGTTCATCATCCAGTGGTTCCCGTAGGTGAAGTACACGTAGAGGTGCCCGGCGGGACCGAACATGACCGCGTTGCGGGCCGTGGGACCTCGGAAGCCGTGACTCGCGGGGTCGCCCGGCTCGTAGGCCTCGGTCTCGACGATCCGACCCGCGAGGCGTGAACCGTCGGGCAGCCGTCGCACCAGCGTCCGCCCGAGCAGATCCGGAGCCACCGACACGGCGGCGCGCTCGTAGAAGGATCGAGGCAGCCTCCGCCGGCTCAGGACCGGCCCTTCCGCAGGAACCGCCGGAGCTTCGTGACGGGCCACGCGTTGATCACATCGTCGTTCGTCAGCCATCCTCGCTGAGCCGTCGCGACGCCGAACCGCATCAGGTCGAGATGGCCGACGGCGTGCGAGTCGGTGTCGATCGCGAAGCGCACACCGTGACGCTTCGCCCACAGGACGTGCTCGTCGCGCAGGTCGAGGCGGTCGGGGTACGCGTTGATCTCGAGCGCGGTGCCCGTGCGCCCGGCGGCCGCGAACACCGCCTCGAGGTCGAGGTCGATCGGATCGCGCCGCCCGATCTTGCGAGTGGTCAGGTGCCCGATGATGTTGACTCGTGGGTGCTCGATCGCTCGGATCACCCGCTGCGTCATCTGGTCCTTCGACTGCCCGAAATGCGAATGCACCGACGCCACGGTGAGGTCGAACCCCGCGAGGAACGCGTCGTCCCAGTCGACCCCGCCGTCGGGGTCGATGTTGAGCTCGGTGCCATGCAGTAGCCGCATCTTGGGGTAACGATCCTGCAGTCCGCGCAGCCGGTGCCGCTGCTCGAGCATCTTCTCGTCGGTCATCCGCTGCATGAACAGGTTGGGCGCGTGGTCGGTGACCGCGTAGTACGCGTATCGATGCTCGGACGCGGCCTCCAGCATGCGCTCGAGGGTCGCGAGTCCGTCCGTGAGGTTCGTGTGGGTGTGCAGGTCGCCGCGGATCCGCCGCAGCGTGATCAGGTCGGGAAGCTCTCCGGCCAGCCCCGCCTCGATCTCCCCGCGGTCCTCCCGCAAGGTGGGCTCGATGTACGGGAGACCGAGCCGCTCGTACACGGCCTGCTCGGTCTCGGCTGCGAGGAGCTTCCCCGACCTGGCTCGGAACAAGCCGTACTCGTTGAGCTTCAGCCCGCTGCGCACGGCGATCTCGCGTATGCGGACGTTGTGCGCCTTGGAACCGGTGAAGTAGATCAAGGCGGCACCCCACACTTCCCGGTCGACCACCCGCAGGTCGACCTGGAGACCGCTCGTCGTCACGACCGAGGATCTCGTCTCACCGTGGGAGATGACACGTTCGGTGAGGTCGAACCCCACCAGGGCATCCATCACGGTCGACGGCCGTTCGCTCGAGACGAGCAGGTCGACGTCGCCGATCGTCTCCGCCATGCGACGGAGCGAGCCGGCGTACGACGCCCGGATCACCCCGGGCATCTGTCTCAACCGCCCGAGCAGTTCCTCGGCGACCTCGAGCGCTTGATCGACCCTCACCCGCCCACCGCTCGAGCGCAACCGGCGCACACCGTCGATCACGGTGCGTTCGGTCGCGCGGGAGAAGCCTTTCATCCCGGCCAGCTCGCCCCGCTCGGCCGCCGCCACTAGCGCCTCGACGGTGTCGATCCCCAGCTGGACATGGACCGCCATCGCCTTCTTCGGACCGAACCCGGGGATCGCGGTCATCGCCCGAACACCGTCGGGGACCTGAGCCCTGACCGCGTCCAGCTCGTCGAAGCTCCCCGTCCTCAGGATGTCCACGACCTTCGACGCGATCGACCTGCCGACCCCCGGGATCGACAGGACCCCGGCTTCATCGAGCTCCGCGAGCTCCTCGGGATAGCCGCCCACCGCGCGCGCAGCCTTCTCGTACGCGCGTGGCTTGTACGGATCGCTTCCCGAGATCGACAGCAGATCGGCGTACTCCTGCAGCGCCCGCTCGACGAGGTCGTTGGATCTGGGCACCGCGACGCCTCAGGCGAGGTCGAACAGGCGAAGCAGCAGGGCCTTCTGCGTGTGCAGGCGGTTCTCGGCTTGGTCCCACACCGCCGACCGTGGCCCGTCGATCACCTCGGCCGCGATCTCCTGCCCCCGGTGCGCCGGCAGGCAGTGCATGACCACGACGTCACCGGCGGCCGAGTCCACCAGCGCCTGCGTCACCTGGTACGGCGTGAACACGAGCCGCCGCTCGTCGGTCTCCGCCTCCCGTCCCATGCTCGCCCAGACATCGGTGTACAGAACGTCGGCTCCCCGGGCCGCCCCGACCGGGTCGTTCGTCACCTCGGCCCCTCCTCCGATCTCGGTGGCGATCTCCGCAGCCCGTTGGACGATCTGCGGGATCGGCTCGAACCCCGCCGGGGTCGCGATGCGCACCTGCATGCCTGCCTTCGTGCCCCCGAGCAGCAGGGAATGTGCCACGTTGTTGCCGTCGCCCAGGTAGGCCAGGGTCCTCCCGGCGAGCGCGCCGAGCCGTTCGCGCATCGTGAGCAGGTCGGCCAGCGCCTGGCACGGGTGCTCGAAGTCCGACAGCGAGTTCACGACCGGCACGTCGGAGGCCTCGGCGAGCACCTCGAGACGCTCCTGCTCGAACGTGCGCAGCACGATCGCGTCGAGGTACCTGGAGAGCACCCGGCCGGTGTCCTCGATCGTCTCGCCCCGGCCGAGCTGGAGGTCGCTCGAGGACAGCACGACGGGGTGGGCGCCCAGCTGTGCGACGCCGACCTCGAACGAGACCCTGGTACGGGTGCTCGGCTTCTCGAAGATCAGCGCGATCGAGCGACCCGCGAGGCGCCCCTCGTAGTGTTCCGGACGCGCCTTCACATCGGCGGCCAGGTCCAGGAGCCCTTCCAGCTCCTTTGGGCTCAGGTCGTCGACGGAGAGGTAGTCGTGAACCACGGCGCGGAGTCTATCGGCATCGGTCGCCGTGGTGCTACCGGTACCGTGAAGCGGGCTCGAGGCGGATCAGCCCGACCGCAGCTCGGCTCCGAACTCGCGCCGGAGCCGTTCCACGATCGCCGCCACGACGGGCTCCGTCTCCTCCCCCGTCAGGGTTCGATCCGACGCGCGTAGGTCGATCGCGAAGGCCAGGCTCTTCGTGCCGGGAGGAAGCGGGTCCCCCCGGTAGACATCGAAGAGCAAGCACCGAGCGAACAGCTCACCCGCGGCTTCCTCGATGCCGGCCACGACGTCGCCGGCGGCGACCTCCTCGGGCAGAACGAACGCGAGGTCGCGACGGACGGGCGGATACCTCGGCACGTCGCGCACGACCACGGAGCCTTCGTCGATGCCGGCGATGAGCGGATCGAGGATCAGCTCGCAGACGGCCAGTCGCCCCACGACGTCGTGGTCGCGCGCCACGCGCGGATGCACCTCGCCCACGATGCCGACCGGAACGCCGGCTGCCAGCACCGACGCGGAGCGACCGGGATGGTACGGGTGACCCGGCGGGTCGCCCAGCCCCCAGTCGCGCACACCCAGATCGGTCATCAACGACCCGAGCACGCCGGTGGCATCGAGGACGTCGAAGGATCGGCTCCGCGAGTCCCAGTGCTCGCCGGCCTGGCCGGAGAGCGCGAACGCCACGTGCTGACGTTCGACGACGTTCTCGCCGTCGAGCCGGAACACCGTTCCCGCCTCGAAGATCGGCGTCTCCGTGACCCCCTGCGCCTGGTTCCGAGCGACGGCATGCACGAGCCCGGGGAGCAGGCTGGTCCGCAGGAACCGCTCGTCGGCCTGCAGGGGATTGGCGACCGGCACTGCATCGGTGTGTCCGGTCATCGCCAGATCGTCAGGCGAAGCGAAGGTCATCAGCCGAACCTCGTACAGGCCCGACCGCACCAACCCCTCGATCGCGCGCCGTCGGAAACGGTACCCGGCCGGCGCGCCGCCCGGCTGGCCGGTGGATGGGACGTGCGTGCCGATGCGGTCGTACCCGAGCAGCCGGGCGACCTCCTCGATCAGGTCGACCTCGTGCTGGATGTCGACCCGATATCCGGGCACCTCGACCTCGACCGCTGCCTCAGGAGCGTCGCCGGCGACCCGGTGCGTCATGCTGAGGCGCTCGAAGACCCGCTCGGCCTCGGAGCGAGCTACCTCGTACCCGAGCAGCCACGAGGCTCGTCGCGGGCGCATCGACACCCACCGCCGAGGCGGTGTCGACCCGTCCTGGGCGACGCCGCGGGAGACCGATCCACCCGACCAGGCCGCCATCAGCTGGGCGCCCCGGGCGGCTCCGTCCTCCAGGCCCTCGGGGTCCGTGCCGCGTTCGAATCGGTGGGAAGCCTCGCTGTGCAGGTCGAGCCGGCGAGCCGTGCGCAGGATGCCGGTGCGGGTGAAGTAGGCGGACTCGAGCAGCACGTCGGATGTGTCGTCCGCGACCTCGCTCGTGGCCCCGCCCATGATCCCGGCGATCGCGACCGGCCGCTCCACGTCACAGATCAGCAGGTCGCCCTCGCTCATCACCCGGTCGACCCCGTCGAGCGTGCGCAACGGCTCGCCGTCGGCGGCCCGCCGCACGACGATGCCCGGTCCCTCGAGCCGATGCAGGTCGAACGCGTGCAGCGGCTGCCCGAGCTCGAGCATCGCGTAGTTCGTGGCGTCGACGACCGGCGAGATCGGGCGCATCCCGCACGCGGTGAGACGGGCCTGTGCCGTGATGGGCGTGGCGCCGCCACCCACCCCCCGGATCACCCGGGCCACGTACCTCGGGCACCCGTCGAGCGCGTCGATCCGGATCGTCGACACGTCGGGTGCGGCCTCTGTCGACTCCTCCAGCGGCGGCCTCGGATCGACGAGCGGCGTTCCCGTGAGGGCGGAGACCTCACGGGCCACTCCCAGCACGCTCAGGAAGTCAGGGCGGTTCGGCTCCACCTCGATGTCGAGCACCTCGTCGTCGAGCTCGAGCGCGGCGACGAGATCGTCGCCCGGGGCCGCGGAGCCGGGGTCGAGCACGAGGATGCCGGTGTGCGCGTCGGCGATCGCCAGTTCGTTCGGTGAGCACAACATGCCGTGGGACACGACGCCACCCATGTCGCGAGGCGCCAGCGGCTCGGCGAGCACGGGCACTCGCGACCCCGGTCGCGCCCAGGGCACCAGATCGCCGGCATCGTAGTTCCGTACGCCGGCGCATACGACGTGTTCCCCGGCGCCGTCGTCCACCGTGACCACGGTCAGCTTCTGCGAGTTCGGATGATCCTCGACCTTGACCACGCGCGAGACCACCACGCCGCGTACGCCCGACCACGGGCGCAGGACCTCTTCCACCTTCACCCCGTGCAGGGTCAGCCGGTCAGCGAGCTCAGCCGCCGTTCGCTCCGTCGGGCAGAACTCGCGGAGCCAGGACCAGACGATCTTCACGCGACCCCCCGGAACTGCTGCACCAGGCGGACGTCGCCATCGACGAGCATGCGCATGTCGGGGATCTCATATCGGAGCATCGCGACACGTTCGATGCCGAGGCCGAATGCGAACCCGGTGAGCCGCTCGGGGTCGTATCCGCAGTTCTCCAACACGCTCGGGTGCACCATGCCGGCGCCGAGGAGCTCGATCCATCCCGTTCCGCAGACCCGGCACCCCGCCCCATCGCACCGGAAGCACGAGACTCCGACCTCGCAACCCGGTTCGACGAACGGGAAGAACGCCGGCCCGAGCCGGATGCGGCGGCGTTCGCCGAACATCGCCTTGACGAACGCCTCGAGGGTGCCCTTCAGGTCCGCGAACGTGATGCCCTCGTCGACGGCGAGACCCTCGATCTGATGGAAGACGGGAAGGTGCGTCGGGTCCGAGGTCTCCCGTCGGTACACCCGACCGGGAGCCACGACGAACACCGGCGGCGGCTGAGCGAGCATCGTTCGGACCTGCACGGCCGAGGTCTCGGTGCGCAGCAACAGCTCCGGATGCCCCGGCACATCCACGTACAGCGAATCCTTCATCGTGCGTGCCGGGTGATCGGGCGGGATGTTCAGCGCCTGGAAGTTGTGCCAGTCGTCTTCCACCTCGGGTCCTTCGACCACCCGGAACCCGAGGCTCGTGAACACCTCGACGGCTTCACGCTCGATGATGCTCAGCGGGTGGAACGCACCGACCCTCGGCGCACGCCCGGGGAGGCTCAGGTCCAGCCGGTCCTCTTCGAGCAGTGCGTCCTCGGCCTGCCGTTCGAGCTGCTCGCGTCGATCCGCGAGCGCCGCCTGCAACGTGGCCCGCACCTCGTTCGCGACCCGCCCGACGCGCTTGCGATCCTCGGGCGAAAGGGAACCCAGCCCCTTCTGGAGGGTGCTGAGCTTCGCCTTGCGACCCATCGCGGCGACCTGGGCATCCTCGAGATCCTCGAGCGTCGCGGCGTCGCCGAGCCGGCTCACACCACGATCCCGCTCGAGCTCGAACGAGCGGATCATCTCCTCGGGGTCCATCAGGGGCCAGAGTCTAACGGCCGTCGCGTGCCCGACGGGCGACGGAGGTGATCAGCGCGCCGGCGCCTCGGGTCCCGCCGGCAACTCGAGACGGAACGTGAGCCGACCGGCCCAGACGGCCCCCCAGCAGCGGCCCCCCTGCGCCTCCGCAACGCCTCTCGCGACGAACAGCCCGATCTTGGTGCCGGCGCCCGCGCCCGGGCGCCGCGGAAGGAACAGCGCCTCGACCTCGTCGTCGGCGAGATCGGACACCGCCCGCGAGGCCTGAAGCCGCAGCACATCGTCATGCATCGAGGCGTCGACGCGGATGGCTCCGTCGCGGCCCCACCACACGAGCGATTCGCAGAACGTGAGGATCGTCGTCCTGAGCCGGCCGGGATCGACGAACGCCGTCACCGCGCCGCCGACCCACTCGACGGGTGGGTGGCCGGGGTCCCGGCGTTGAGCCACGACGATCGCTTCGACCAACTCCGCGACGTCGACCTGCTCGCGGAAGAGCTCGAGGTCGCCGCCGACGACCCGCGCGGCGTCGACCAGTAGCCGCAGGATCGTGTCCATCCGGTCGGCGTCGTGGACGATCCCCTGCAGCATCATGGCTCGCTGCGACGCGTCCATCGCGCTCCATCGCCGCTCGAGCGCGTATCCGAACCCCTTCATCGCCGTCAGCGGCGACCTGATGTCGTGGGCGGCTGCCGAGACGATGCTCTCCAACGCCTCGGGAGCCGTGAGCCTGCGGCGTTGCCACTCGAAGACACAGACCGTGGCCGCGGCGGCGAGGTTAAGCGACTCCGCCCTGCCCGACTGCGGAACACGCACACGGGCATCGGCCGCCTCGGCGACCTCGCGGGACAACCCGTGCGCCTCGTTCCCGAACACGAACATGATCGGCCCGGAGAGGTCGGTGTGGTACAGGTCCGTCGCGGCTTCCGGTGTCATGGCCAGGACCCGGGCACCCAGGGTCCGAGCGCGCGCGACGGCGTCGAGCGTCGCCGCCTCCCGCACCACTGGAAGATGGAAGAGCGATCCGGCCGAGGCACGGACCGTCTTGGGGTTGTAGACGTCGACCGATGTGGCCGAGAAGACGACGGCGCCCGTGCCCGACGCGTCGCATGACCGCAACACCGTGCCGGCGTTCCCCGGGTCACGGACCTCGTGAACGAGAGCGACACAACCGCCGGACCCGTCCCCGTACGCCTCGGTGAGGGCGGCTTCGAGCTCCACATCGAGGAACGGCGCCACGCCGATCAGGGCCTGAGGCGTCACGGTAGCGGTGAGGTGCCTCACCACCTGCTCGGTCACGTGGTGGGTCTGCACTCCGGCCTGAGCGGCTCGCACCGCCAGTGGGTCGAGCGGGTCGGACGTGAACAGGGTCTCGAGCCGGCCGACGGCGAGCGCCTCACCGACGGCCTGCGCGCCCTCGACCAGGAAGCTTCGCTCCTGTTCGCGGAACCCGCGCTTGCGCAGCCTGGCGGCGCTCGCGACCCTGGGGTTCTTGGCGGAGGTCAGCACCGGACCATCCGCCGGGCGGGGCTCAGGCCTCGGCGGAAGCGGTCTTCGCTCGCTCGACGAGCGCCGCGAAGGCGATCGGATCGTTGACGGCCATGTCGGCGAGGATCTTGCGGTCCAGCTCGACACCCGCGACCTTCAGGCCGTTGATGAAGCGCGAGTACGACATGCCGTGGGGACGGACGGCCGCGTTGATGCGCGCGATCCAGAGACGACGGAACTGGGCCTTCCGGTCCCGACGGTCCCGGTAGGCGTACATGCCCGAGTGCATGACCTGTTCCTTGGCCGCCCGGTACCGCTTCCGGCGGGTGCCCGTGTACCCCTTGGCCTGCTCGAGCACGGCGCGACGCTTCTTCTTCGCGTGGATCGATCGCTTCACCCGCGCCATCGGTCAGGCCTTCCCAAGGAGTCGCTTGATCTTCTTCTTCTCGGCCGTGACCTCCGCGTATCCCTCGATGCGGCGTCGCTGGCTACCGCTCTTCTTCGTGAGCATGTGGTTGCCGGTGGCCTTCTGGTGCAGCACCTTGCCCTTCCGCGTCACACGGAAGCGCTTCGTGGTGGCGCTGTGGCTCTTCATCTTCGGCATGGTTCATCCCTCGTGATCGGTCGCGGGCTCGGGGACTTGCTCCGCCGCCCCCGGCGGCTCGGTCGATGCCGCCTGGGCCGCCTCGGCGCTGGCCGCCGCCTTGGCCTGGGCCTCTTGGTACTTCTTGTTGGGCGAGATCACCATGATCATGTTCCGCCCTTCCTGCTTGGGCATCGACTCGACGACGATCGTCTCGCCGAGATCGGCCACCAGGCGATCGAGGATCCTGCGGCCCAGCTCGGTGTGGGCCATCTCGCGCCCGCGGAACATGATCGTCACCTTGACCTTGTTGCCCGCCCTCAGGAAGCGCTCGACATGCCCCTTCTTCGTGGCGTAGTCGTGGGGATCGATCTTCGGGCGGAACTTGATCTCCTTCAGCCCCGTCCGCGATTGCTTCCGTCGGGCTTCCTTCTGGCGCACGTCGCGCTCGTACTTGAACTTCCCGTAGTCCATGATGCGACAGACGGGCGGGTTCGCCTGCGGCGCCACCTCGACGAGATCGAGATCGAGTTCGAGGGCCTGACGCAGGGCCTCTCGCGTGTCGACGACCCCGATCTGCTGGCCGTCGGCCCCCACCAGGCGCACCTGGGGAGCCCGGATCCGGTCGTTGATCCTCGGATCGGTGGAGACCCCGCATCACCTCCTCATCGCGCTACAGACGAACGAGCACCGGGCATGCCCGGTGCATGACGAACACACGAACGTGCACTTCTGGCCGGGAAGTATAGGGGCGGAACACCGAGGGTGTCGACGCGATCACCAGTCGGGCTCGAGCGGTCGCCCGTACGCGTCCTCGAGCCGCTGCGTGTCGTCTTCGGTGGTGTAGCCGTACGCGATCTCGAGGATCCGACCTCGAGTGGAGGTCGTGCACCGGATCCGGTGGGTCTCCTCGGCGGGGATCATGAACTCCTCCCCTGGTTGCGCCTCGACGATCCGATTGCCGATCTCGATCGTCAGCCCCTGGTCGAGCACGACCCACATCTCGTCACGCATGCGGTGGAAGTGCACGCTCGTCTCCTGCCCGGGCTCGACGGTGATCACCCGCACCGATGACGGCTGGTTCAACGAGTAGGTGGCGACCTTGCCCCAGGGTTTGTCGACGATCATCGGCGATCCTCCGCGTCGTCCTTCATCCAAGCACGTCGTGGCCGGCCGTCAACGGGCCGGTCGTCTCGACGGCGGGAAGGCGCTCGAGAAGTCCGGCCATCTCGAGCGCCGCCTCGGCGGCCGCCCAGCCCTTGTTCCCATGCACGCCGCCGGCGCGGGCCTCGGCCTGTGCGAGGTCGTCGGTCGCGAGCACCTCGAAGATCAGTGGGACGCCCGTCTCGAGCGAGGCCTGGGCGATCCCGCGGGCGGCCTCGTTGGCCACGAGGTCGAAATGCGCGGTGTCCCCGCGGATCACCGCGCCCAGACAGATCACGGCGTCATACGCGCCGGACCTCGCCATGCGCGCGGCGACCAACGGGATCTCGAACGCGCCCGGCACCCACGCGACGTCGACGTGGTCCTCTGCCACGCCGTGCTTCGCGAGCCCGGCCGTCGCCCCCTCGACCAGCTTCGCCGTCACGATCTCGTTGAACCGCGCGGCGACCACGGCGAACCGTCGGCCCGAGCCGTCGCGCGCGCCCGAGAACGTGGTCACGCGCCCGCCTCGGCGTCGGATCCCGACCCCGGCACGTCGAGCAGGTGACCCAGCTTCTCCTGCTTCGTTCGTAGGTAGCCGATGTTCTCGGGCGTCGGATCGATCCGCAGCGGCACCCGTTCCTCGATCGCGAGCCCGTGTCCCTCGAGGCCGGCGCGCTTCGTCGGGTTGTTCGTGAGCAGGCGCATGGTCCTCACGCCGAGATCCACCAGGATCTGGGCGCCGATGCCGTAGTCGCGCTGGTCCGCGGGGAACCCCAACTCCAGGTTGGCCTCGACGGTGTCGCGCCCTCGGTCCTGCAGCTCGTAGGCGCGGAGCTTGTGGGACAACCCGATCGCGCGACCTTCGTGGCCACGAACGTAGAGGACCACCCCGCGGCCCTCGTGGGAGATCATCTCCATCGCGCGGTCGAGCTGGGCGCCGCAGTCGCACCGCCGGGAGCCGAAGACGTCTCCCGTGAGGCACTCCGAGTGCACCCGAGTGAGGACGCCCGCGCCGTCACCGAGATCGCCCATCACGAGCGCCACGTGTTCCCGGCCGTCGACCAGGCTCTCGTACGCGTAGGAGCGGAACTCCCCGTACGGGGTGGGGATCGCCGCCTCGGCGACCCGCTTGACGAGCACCTCACGGCCGCGGCGGTACTCGATCAGATCGGCGATCGAGATCAGCTTCATGTCGTGCTGCTGCGCCACACGGAGGAGTTCGGGCAGGCGCGCCATCGTGCCGTCGTCGTTCATGACCTCGCAGATGACCCCCGCCGGGAACATGCCCGCCATCTCGGCGAGGTCGACGGCGGCCTCGGTGTGACCAGCCCGGCGCAGCACACCGCCTTCCTTGGCCCGGAGCGGGAACACGTGCCCGGGCTTCTGGAAATCCTGCGGCACCGCACCGGGATCGGTGATGGCCTTCGCCGTGATCGCACGGTCATGCGCGCTCGTGCCAGTCGTGGTGCCGTGGCGGAAATCGATCGACACCGTGAACGCGGCTTCGTGCCCGTCGGTCGTCTCGGTGACCATCTGGGCGATGCCGAGCTCGTCCAGCCGCCACGGGGCGCACGGGAGGCACACGATGCCACGCCCGTGGGTGACCATGAAGTTCACGGCCGAGGGCGTACAGGCTTCCGCGGCCATGATGAAGTCGCCCTCGTTCTCGCGATCCGCGTCGTCGACGACCAGGACCATGCGGCCCCGGCGGATCTCGTCGATCGCCTCGGGAACCGTCGAGAACGACATGGCCCCGGCGGCCCGATGTGCGGTGTCATCCATGTGTGGCTCCTTCCGCGTGGTTCGCGACGGCCCCTTCGGCGGCACGTATCCGCGAGGACATGAGCCGTTCCACGTATCTGGCGAGCATGTCCACCTCGAGGTTCACGCGATCGCCCGGCTCCACGACGCCGAGCGTCGTCACCTCGAGCGTGTGAGGGATGAGCGCGACCGTGACCCCGTCGTCGTGGAGCTCGGCGACGGTGAGGCTCACCCCGTCGACCGTGATCGAGCCCTTCTCGACCGTGAAGCGGCGCAGTTCCGGAGGGATGGTGATGCGCACGCGCGCACCGCCGGAGACCTCGAGCTCGACATCGGCGACCAGGCCGAGTCCGTCGACATGCCCCTGGACCACGTGCCCGCCCAGCCGGGCGGCGAGGCTCACGGGACGTTCCAGGTTCACCGGCGCACCCTCCTCCAGCACGCTCAGGTTGGATCGAGCGATCGTCTCCTCGGAGAGATCGAAGGCGAGCCCCTCGTTCGTGCGATCGACCACGGTGAGGCAGACGCCGTTGACCGCGACCGATGCCCCGATCGAGGCGTCGCCGCGCACGGTGTCGCACGCGATCTCGAGCCGGCCGCCGTCGAAGTGCCGGATCGAGCCGCGCTCTTCAACGATGCCCGTGAACATCGGCCACCACCCTCAGGTCGTCGTCCATCGGCGCCACATCGAGCGGCCCCAGGCGCAGAGCCGACGTGATCGGAGCGAACCCGGGACCCGCCAGCACGGTGCGGGCCGAGGCCCCTCCGACCAGCAGGGGAGCCACATACACCACGACGCGATCGACGAGGTCGTGGAGCACCGCGCTCCACGCCAGGGTCGGTCCACCCTCGACGAGCAAACCCTGCACGTCACGTTTGCCGAGATCCTCGACCAGGGCCGGAAGGGAAACACGGTCCTCGCCGTCGCGTTCGGCCACCACGATGTCGGCCCCCGCGTCGCTCCAGGCTCGGAGGCGGTGCTCGGGTGCGCGGTCGGTCGTCGCCACCAGCGTCGGCGCGGTGTCGTCGAACAGTCGCAGCCGGGGCGGCACCCGCCCCGACGAGTCGACGACGACGCGCAACGGCGCCCGAGCCGTGCCGGCGTGCTCGCCGCGAACCGTGAGCGCCGGGTCGTCCGCGATCGCGGTCCCTGCGCCCACGACGATCGCGTCGGACCATGCCCGCAGCCGGTGGGCGTCGGCACGCGAGGCCTCTCCGGTGATCCATCGTGCCGAGCCGTCGGCCGCGGCCGCCTTCCCGTCCAGGCTCGAGGCCGACTTCCAGATCACGAACGGCCTTCCGGTGCGCACGTGGCGGTCGAACGCGACGTTGAGCGAGCGTGCCTCCGCTTCGAGCGTCCCCACCTCGACCTCGACGCCGGCGGAGCGGAGCTCCGCGATGCCCGGGGCGTCGGCTCCGAGGTTGGGATCGGTAGCGCCCACGACCACCCTGGCCACGCCTGCCTCGATCAGCGCCCGCGTGCAGGGCGGGGTTCGCCCGAAGTGATCGCACGGTTCGAGCGTGCAGATCACCGTGGCCCCCCGCGCCCGGCCCGCCGCCTCACGGAGCGCCATCACCTCGGCGTGAGCGGTTCCCGGGCCCGCGTGCCACCCTTCGCCGACCACCGAGCCCTCGCGCACGACGACGGCTCCGACGAGCGGGTTGGGCGAGACGCGACCCCAGCCGCGTACCGCGAGCTCAAGGGCGCGCCGCATGTACGCCTCGTGGTCCCGTGCCATCGCATCCTCCCGCCCGAGGCGGGTGGGCACGGCAGGCGCACGGCGGAAACCGGTGGGGAGACCGGCCGAAACCGTGTGCCCGTCTCCTCCCATCCCGACTGTCACGGTCGGTTCCGGAATCGCACCGGATCCACCCACGGCTGGCGGCCGTGGGGTCGCGGACTCTCACCGCCGGTGGGGAGTTGCACCCCGCCCCGGAAACGAGCTCTCCGCCCGAGTATACGCGGACCGACCGCCGGCGAGGAAGCGAGCGAGCGCCGGGCCGGTCAGGAGGAGCGCTGGTCGATCGCGTACGACGACCCGGCCTCACGCTTGGCGAACTGCTTCATCTCGGTCGCCACGGAGACGGCCTCGCCGTAGTGAGCGAACGGCCGTCGGGCGCTCGACGCGATGCCGATCGAGATGCCGACGAGCGGGATGTCCTGCATCACGCCCTTGCGATCCTCGAGGCGCACGGATCCGCGTTCGAGGTCCTCGGGTTCGTAGAACTCCGTCTTCGCGAGGTCGAAGCCCTCGCAGATGCCTTTGGCGACGTTCTCGGCGGACTCGGGACCGACCACGACGACGAAGTCATCTCCCCCGACATGGCCCACGAACCCGTTCACCCCGTCGTGGGTGGCGACCGCATCCTGGATGATCCGCGCCGTCGTCTGGATCAACCGGTCGCCCCGCACGAATCCCTTCTGGTCGTTGTAGGCCTTGAAGTTGTCGAGGTCGCAGTAGAGCACGGCGAACGACTGTCCCTCGCGGACCTGACGCTCGATCTCTTCCTGGATCCGGATGTTGCCCGGCAACCCGGTCAGCGGGGAGAGGTTGCGCATCTCCTTCGCCCGGCGCAGCGTGCCCTTCACCCGTGCCAGGAGCTCGATCGGATCGAACGGCTTGATGATGTAGTCGTCGGCGCCCGATTGCAGCCCGGTGACCTTGTCGCCCGACAGTGCCTTGGCCGTCAGCATGATGATGCTGGTGTTCGCGGTCTGGGGGTTCTTCCGCAGGCGCTGCGCCACCTCGAACCCGTCGAGGCGAGGCATCATCACGTCGAGCAGCACGAGATCGGGTCGCAGGATGCTCGCCTGGGTGAGCGCCACCTCGCCGTCGCCGGCGACGGCCACCTCGTATCCGGCGGACCGCAGGTTCACCTCGACGAACCTGGCGATGTCCGGATCGTCGTCGACGACCAGGATCGTCTCGGGCACTATGCGGCCTCGCCGTTCGCGATCGCCCGGAGCACGCGGGCGTTCTCCGCCGGATCCGCCGCTTGGAAGACGCCGCTCGCGCTGACCAGGACGGTCGCGCCCGCGTCGACGGCCCGCCGGGCGTTGTCGACCTTCACCCCACCGTCGATCTCGACATCGATGTCGAGACCACGTCGGTCGATCTCGGCGCGCACCTGTTCGAGACGGGGGTAGACAGCCGGGTCGAGCGTCTGGCCGCTCCATCCCGGGTCGATGCTCATCAGCATCACGTCGTCGACGCGATCCAGGTACGGAACGACCTCGTCGGTGGGCGTCTGCATGTTGATGGTGACGCCGGCTCCGAGCCCCGCGGCACGAGCCTTGTCGATCGTCGTGCCGGGGTCGGCGACCGCCTCGTGATGGAACGAGACGACGTCGAGGCCGGCGTCGGCCAGCTCGTCGAAGTACGACTCGGGAGCTTCGACCATCAGGTGACCGTGCAGGGTGCGATGGGTGTATGGCCGCAGCGATGCGACCACCACCGTGCCCAGCGCGATCGGAGGTACGAAGTGCCCGTCCATGATGTCGATATGGATGATGTCGGCATGGTCTTCGACGAGCTTGACCTGGTCGGCGAGGTGGGCGAGGTCCGCCGACAGGATGGACGCCGCGAGCTTCCCCATGCCGGGCATCGTACCGGCCGCTCTACGCCTTCTTGGTGAACGCGGCGACGAACATGCCGTCGCTTCCGTGGCGATGCGGCCACAGCCGGACACGTTCCGCGGGACCCTCGGGGCCGTCGATCGTGACGGGAACGAGATCGGGACGGTGTCGCACGATCGCGTCGGCCGCGGCATCGGTCTCGGCCCGTGGGAACGTGCAGACCGAGTACACGAGCCGCCCGCCCGGCTCGAGCAGCTGGGCGAGGCTCGACACGATCGACACCTGCTTGCGTGCGAGCTTGCTGAGATCGCTCTTATCGTTGCGCCACAATAGTTCCGGGCGGCGCCGGGCCGAGCCGAGGCCCGAACACGGCGCGTCGACCAGGATGCGATCGAACGAGCCGCGGACCGCCGGTGCGGTCGAATCCTGCGCCAAGACGAGCGGATGCACGCGGAGCCGATCCGCGCCGCGCCGGATCAGTCCCGCCCGTCCGGGGTGCAGGTCGGCCCCTACCACGAGCCCGGCATCACCCACGAGCGCGCACGCGTACGAGGTCTTGCCGCCCGGCGCGGCACAGGCGTCGAGGACACGGTCGCCCGGCCGCGGATCGAGCGCTCCGACGACGAACGCCGACGCCTGATCCTGCACCGCGAACCACCCCTCCGCGTACCCGGGGAGCGCGCGCGGGTCACCGTGCTCCAGCAGGAAGCATGTGTGGTCGAGCGGCGCGGGAACAGGTTGGGCACCCGCATCGTCGAGCGCATCACGGAAGGCGCCGACGTCGACGACGGCGGTGTTCGCGCGGACGCAGAGTTGCGCCTCGGCAGCGAACGCGAGCGACGCGGTCTCGACCTCCTCGGCCGGCAGCAGACGCCCGAGCTCGCGCACCGCCCATGGCGTGAGCCCGGTGCGCACCGAGACGTCGGCCTCGCTCGTCCCCTCTGGCCAGGCCGGCGGCTCTCGGACGAGACGACGGAGCACGGCGTTCACGAACCCTCGTTCGCGATCGCCGGCGAGCCCGACGGTCTCACCGACCGCGGCGTGCCGGGCGACGTCGGTGAAGAGCACCTGATAGGCGCCGAGCCGCAGCACGGTCCTCGCGATCGGTGACATGCGAGAAACCGGCCGGCTGGCCACTCGGTCCAGAGCCCGATCGATCGAGAGCAGATGACGGATCGTGCCGAAGGCGAGATCGGTCGCGAACGCCCGATCGCGGGCGTCCAATCGCGAGCGCCGCAACGCGCCCGGGATCACGATCGTGGAGTAGGCGCCCTCGTCGGTCACCCGGCGGATCGCCTCGAGTGCGACGGAGCGAGCAGTCTGCCTCACGAGCAGCGTTCCCCGCGCTCGAGGCGAGCACCGCGCACCCAGTCGGCGCCTGGCATGCGAGCCCGCCCTGCGGGGGCGACCTCCAGCAACGCCACCTCGCCTGCGAACGCGGTCACCAGGGGAACGCCGTCGCGGGCGACACGGATCTCGCCCGGCGACGCCCCCTCTTCGGACGCGTCGCCGTCGCCGCGCGCCGCGGCCCGCAGCACCTTGAGCGTTGCGTCGCGGAAGGTCGTCGTCGCGCCCGGTGTCGGCGCGAACGCCCGAACCCGCCGCACGATCGAGTCCGCCGCATCCTGCCAGTCGATCACGCGTTCCTCGAGCAGGGGTTTCGCGGCGTAGGTGGCCGCCGCATCGTCTTGGGCGATCGGGACCGCGGTTCCCGCGGCCACGGCTCGCAGCTCCTCGACGAGGAGCGGAGCGCCCAGCCGGGCGAGGCGCTCACCCAACCCCCCGGCATCGTCGTCCGGGTGGATCGGTTCCTCGAGGCTCGCGAGGACCGGCCCGGTATCGAGCCCCTCGTCGAGCAGCATGACGCTCACCCCGGTGATGTCGTCGCCTTCGAGGATCGCCCGTTGGACGGGCGCGGCGCCCCGCCACCGAGGCAGGAGCGAGAAGTGCAGGTTCAGGGTGCCGAGCCTGGGCACGTCCAGGACCCGGGCGGGGAGGATCTCCCCGTAGGCCACGACGATCATCGCGTCGGGACGTGCCTCGTCGACGAGCCCGAGCCCCGCCCCCCCACGCACCCCGGCCACCTCGCCCAGAGGGATACCTCGTCGCCGCGCCGCCTCGGCGACCGCGGTCGGGGTCAGCCGGGCGCCTCGCCCGGCGGGACGCGGCGGGTTCGTGATCACGAGCTCGATGTCGATCCCGTCGGCGGCATCGACGGCCTCGAGCGACGGCACCGACCAGGGGTCGTTGCCGAAGAAGACGACCCGCACGCGGTCAATCCTCGGAGCGAAGGGCTCGCGACCGCTTCGGCGGCGGTTCCTCGAGGCCCAGCTCGATGCGGCGCAGCTCGGCCATGACGGAGCGCCTGCCGTCCTCGTCGAGACGATCGATGTACAGCATGCCGTCGAGGTGGTCGGTCTCGTGCTGGAAGATGCGAGCGAGCAGGCCTTCCCCGGTCATCTCGAACGGGGCTCCTCCGATGTCCTGGCCGCGGCACGTGACGCGGGTTGCACGCGGCGTGTCGTGGAAGGGACCCGGGATCGAGAGGCACCCCTCCTCTTCGAGGAGTTCACCCTCCAGGCCGGAGAGCACGGGGTTCGCGACGAAGAGCGGTCCGGTCTCTCCGTCGTCGAAGACGAACAGGCGCAGGGAGATGCCGACCTGCGGACCGGCGAGCCCGACCCCCGGAGCGTCGTACATCGTCTCGAGCATGTCGTCACGCAGGGCGCGCAGCCGTCGATCGAACTCGGTGACCGGTTTCGCGGGCTCGCGGAGCACCGGGTCGCCGAGGATGCGGATGGGCAGGATCACCGGGCTCTCCCCGCTCGCGGCTACAGATGTGGCTCGGCTTCGACACGGACGACCGCATCGCGCTCAGCGAGCTCGCGGGCGGCCCGCCCGAACGCCGGCACGTCGCCCGGATCGAGCGCGAGCAAGCATACCGTTCGCCCTTCCGACGACGAAACGAGCAGCGTGATGGGCTCGAGGGCGGACAGCGTCTCGCCGAGCTCGGGCCCGCCTGCCACCCGGAACACCGCCGAGCCGACCGGGAAGCCGGCATCCGCCCGCCGGCGGCGTTCGTCCCGATGGAACCGTCTCGCATCGCCGAGCACGAGCGACTGGATCGCCGGATCATTCGCACGCGAGGCCTGCACGATCGCCCGCCCGCCGGGCCTGGCCCACGCGATCGCTTCGAACCAGGTCGTGACCGCCCGCTCGCGCGCCGTCAACCCCGGACGCCGCTCGGCGAGGTCCGCGTCGAGGATCGCGACGAGCTCGAGCCCGCCCGCCCCGAAGTCCCGGACGTCTTCGGGCCCGCCGACGAGCACCTCGCCTTCATCGGGGAGCCGCGGCGCCTCGCCTTCGGCCAGCCGATGGACACGTGAACGAGCGATGCGAGCCGCCCACTCCTCCACGCGTTCCTGCCCGCCCTTGCGCAACCCGAAATCACGGGCGCCACAGGCTCTGCAGAGACCTTCCGCCTCGCAGACGACACAGCGCACCGAGCCCCCGCTCGATCGCAGCATGCCGCCACAGCCGGCACACGCCGCGGGCCGCCCGCAGTGACGGCAGACCGCCGCGACCCCGTAGCCGGGTAGCGGCGAGTACAGGAACGCTCGCGATGCGGCGCCAAGGGCCTTCACGAGGCGCGGCGCCCGTCCCTCGGGACCCGGCGCCACCACCTCCACCGGGACCCAGGTGCGCCGGCGTGGCGACACCGGCGTCAACGGGAGCGCCGCGGCCTCGGACGAGGACGCGAGGGCTGAGAGCACGACGACCCCGCCCGCGATCCGACCGCGAGCCAGCGCGACGTCGCGAGCGTGGTAGTAGGGCGCTCGGTCCTCCCGCAGGGCCGGGTGGGACTCCCGCCCGACCACGATCAACCCGAGATCGGGAACCGGTGCGAAGATGCTCGGTCGCGTCCCGACGACCACGTCGTATCGCCCTGCCTGCACGTCGAGCCAGGTCCGGAACCGGGCTCGTTTCGACCCGGCGAGCAGGAGCGCCGCTCGGTCGCCGAACGCATCCGCGATCGACCGGGCGGTACCCGGCACGGGCGCAGCTTCGGGCACGATCACGAGCGCGCGATGCCCCGATGCGAGAGCCGTCGCGACCAGCTGGACCACCGAGACCGACTCGTGCTCGGGGACGGGCCGCAGCAGCCATGCGCTCGGCCGCCGGTCGCCGATCGCGGCGAGCAGGGTGGGCCCGTCGCGGTACTCGGCGAGCACGTGTTCCGCAGGCAGGACGGGATCGATCGGACGAAGGCCTGCCAGGCGTTCCGGCCCCTCCTCGCCGGCGACCCTCGGGGGCGTCGCCCGCTCGAGCACGGCCGCCAGCGGCGCGACGTAGCGCTCGCTCACCCACCGGCACAGCTCGAGACCCTCGGCGTCGAACCATCTCGTCGGGGACACGAGCTTGCGGACCGGAAGCATGCGCGACGGCAGGTCGTCGGTGGGCCCGAGCACCCATCCCCGCACCGGACGTCCGTGGAACGGCACCTGCACCAGCGATCCGAGGCCCGCCCCGAGCTCGGCCGGCAGGTCGTACGTGAACGCCCGGTCGAGGCTGAGCAGGGGTCGGTCGACGCAGATCGCGACCGGCCCTGCCAGGGGCTCAGGATGCTCAGGCGACGGCGGCGCGGAGGTCCTCGACGCGGTCGGTCCCCTCCCAGGGGAACTCCTTGCGGCCGAAGTGGCCGTAGGCGGCGGTCTCGCGATAGATCGGCCGGGCCAGCTCGAGGTCGCGGATGATCGCGGCAGGCCGGAAGTCGAACACGTCCCACAAGGCCGAACGGAGCCGTTCGGGATCGACCTGCTCGGTCCCGAAGGTCTCGAGGGTCAAGCTCACCGGATGGGCCGTGCCGATCGCGTAGGCGAGCTGGAGCTGGGCCCGCTCGGCCAAACCGGAGGCAACGAGGTTCTTCGCGGCGTACCGAGCCATGTAGGCTGCGGAGCGGTCGACCTTCGTCGGGTCCTTGCCGGAGAAGGCCCCCCCACCGTGCGGCGCGTACCCGCCGTAGGTGTCGACGATGATCTTGCGCCCCGTCAGTCCCGTGTCGGCCTTGGGTCCGCCGATCTCGAAGCGCCCGGTGGGGTTGACGAGAACACGGACCCCCGAGCTGTCGAGGTCGGGGAACTCGCGGAGCACCGGGTCGATCACCTCGGCCTCGATGTCGGGAGCGAGCAGCGTCTCGACGTCGACCTCCTCTCGGTGCTGCGCGGAGATCAACACCGTGTCGACGCGTACGGGACGCCCATCGGCGTATTCGATCGAGACCTGTGACTTGCCGTCGGGCCGCAGGTAGGGCACCACGCCCGCCTTGCGCACGTCGGAGAGCCGGCGTGAGAGGCGATGAGCCATCGCGATGGGTAGCGGCATGAGCTCATCGGTCTCGCCGCAGGCGAACCCGAACATCATGCCCTGGTCACCCGCTCCGAGATGGTCCAGGGGGTCGCCCGAGTGCTCAGCCCGGTGCTCGAGGGCGTCGTCGACCCCGCGGGCGATGTCGGGGGACTGTTCCTGGATGGCCGTCATGACCCCGCACGTCTCGCCGTCGAGGCCCACCCGAGCATCGGTGTAGCCGACCTCGGTGATCGTGGAGCGGACGATCGATGGCACGTCGACCCATCCCTGGGCGAGGGTGATCTCGCCGCTGACGAAGACGAGCCCGGTCGTGACGAGCGTCTCGCAGGCCACGCGGCTGTCGGGATCCTCCGCGAGGAACGCGTCGAGGATCGCGTCGGAGATCTGGTCGGCGAGCTTGTCGGGATGCCCCTCGGTGACGGACTCGGACGAGAAGAGGTTGATCTGGCTCATGTTGGCGGGAGTCTAGCCGAGACGGGTGACCGCGCGGTCGAGCAGCTCGGTGGCCAGCTCCGTCTTCGTCCACCACCGGAGCGGAACCCCGGGGCTCGCCCCGTCGATCACGGCCGCGTGGTCGGTGTCCGAGCCGAACCCCGTGCCCGGGCGACCGACCTCGTTCGCGACCAGCAGATCGACGCCTTTGCTCGCGAGCTTCGCCCGTCCCGCGGCCTCGACGTCGCCGGTCTCGGCGGCGAACCCGACCAGCACCATGCCCGGTCGTCGGATCTCCTCGAGCTCACGCAAGATATCGGGGGTGGGTTCCAGCGGGAGATCGGGTGTGCCCTCGTCCTTCCTGATCTTGGCCGTCGCGGCTCGCTTGGGCCGGAAGTCGGCGACCGCCGCGGCCATCACCACGATGTCGGCGGCCTCGAGGTGCTTCATCACCGCGGTGCGCATCTCCTCGGCCGACGTGACGCGTTCGACCTCGACACCGGGAGGCGGCGGCACCGTGCCCGGTCCGAGCACGAGCCGCACGTCTGCGCCTCGACGACGGGCCTCCGACGCGACGGCCATGCCCATCTTCCCGCTCGAATGGTTGCCGATGAACCGCACGGGGTCGATCGCCTCGTAGGTCGGCCCCGCCGTGACAACGACGACGCGTCCCTGCAGGTCCCCCGACGACGAGACGCCGAGAGCCGCTTCGGCGTCGGCGACGATCGACCCGGGTTCGGCCATGCGTCCCATGCCCTCGTCGCCGTGCGCGAGCGAGCCAGACTCCGGCCCGACGAATCGCACGGCGCGGCTGCGGAGGATCTCGACGTTCCCGCTCGTGGCCGGGTGCTCCCACATGCCCGTGTGCATGGCGGGCGCCATGACGATCGGCCCTCGGTACTCGAGGAGGACGGACGTCAACAGGTCGTCGGCCAGGCCGGTCGCGACCTTCGCGAGCAGGTTCGCGGTCGCCGGCGCCACGACGACGAGGTCGGACTCGTGCGCGAGGCGCACGTGCAGCACGTCGCCGGGGCGCTCCCACAGCGAGGTGTGGACCGAACCGCCGACGAGGGCGGCGAACGTGTCGGGGCCGACGAACCTGGTGGCCGACTCGGTCATGACGACCGTGACGAGGGCGCCGGCTCCCTCGAGCGAGCGTGCGAGGTGTGCGGACTTGTACGCGGCGATGCCGCCGGTGACGCCCAGGAGGACGCGGCGGCCGGCCAGCACTACTCGGCCTCGACGGGTTCCTCGGGGTGCTCGTACTCGATCTTGCCCTCAGCGATCTCCTCGAGCGCGATCGAGAGCGGCTTGTTGCTGAACCCGCTCTCCACGAGCGGCGGCACGAACTCGCCGCGACCCTCGCCGAGCTGGTTGTAGTAACTGTTGATCTCGCGGGCTCGCTTGGCCGACAGGATCACGAGCGAGTACTTCGAGTCGACCGCGGCCAGCAGGTCGTCGATCTTGGGTTCGATCATGCGGAAGGATCCTCCGTGGGACGATCCGAAGGACCCGGGTGGGCCCTGGATGCCTCGATGATAGCAGCGACCTGCGACGATGCTCGTTCCACGTCGTCGTTCACGACTATGTGGTCGAACCGGTCACGTTGCGCGAGCTCTCGATCGGCCTTGGCGAGCCGCTCCGCGATGTCGGCCTCGGACTCGGTCCCGCGAGCCCGGAGCCGCCGTTCGAGCTCGTCGCGCGAGGGCGGCTCGAGCAGGATCAACACCGCATCGGGAGCCCGGTCCCGCACCTGCTGCGCACCGATCACGTCGATCTCGAGGAGCACGTCGCGCCCCGAGGAACGATGGAACTCGACCGAGCCGGCCGGGGTCCCGTACCGATGCCCGTGGAACACCTCCGCCCACTCCAGCAGCTCGCCGTCGCGCACCATGCGATCGAACCCCTCCTCGTCGACGAAGATATAGTCCCCGCCGTCGATCTCGTCCGGTCGGGGTGACCGTGTCGTAGCACTCACCGACAACACGATGGCGTCGCCGAGACGCCGGCGTACCCCTCGGACGACGGTGCCCTTGCCCACCCCGGACGGGCCGGCGATCACGAACAGAGAGCCTCGGCGAGCCGCCAAGGCCGGTCGCTTACTTCGCGAACTTGGCGAGCAGCTGCTCGCGCTGCTTCGCGCCGAGACCGCGCACGCGCCGAGTGGCGCTGATGTCGAGCTCCTCCATGATCTTGGCCGCGCGCACCTTCCCGACCCCGGGCAGGGACTCCAGCACCACCGAGACCTTCATCTTGCCGACGGTGTCGTCGTCACGCGCGAGCACCTGCTGCAGCGAGACCTTCCCGGACTTGAGCTCGCCCTTCAGCTCGGCGCGAGCCTTGCGTGCGGCGGCCGCCTTCTGGAGTGCCTGGGCACGCTGTTCCGGGGTCAGCTGCGGTAGTGCCATCACGTGGCTCCTTCGTGTCGGACGACCGGGGGGTTCGAGAACGCGGGGAGTATACGCAGGGCCGTCTCACCCCAACAATCCGCGACGTGCCCGGCGACCTGCGGTTTTGACACCTGGCGACGGGCATGAGCCGGGGTCAGCCGGCGCCGAGCACGATGCCTCGGGCCACGCCCACGGGATCGTCCGAGGCGGTGATCGGGCGGCCGACCACGAGGAAGTCGGCACCCGCATCGAGCGCCGCCGAGGGGGTCAGCACCCTGACCTGATCGTCGCCGTTGGTGCCGTGAGGGCGGATGCCGGGCACGACGAGGCAGAACCCATCCCCGCACGTCTCACGCACGACGCGCACGTCCTGCCCCGAGACCACGACGCCGTCGAGGCCCGCGGACATCGCCTCGAACGCGAGCGAGGCCGGCGATGCCAGCTCCTCCCCAGCCATCGACGACAGCACGGTCACCGCGACCACGAGGGGCATGGGATGCCCGCCCCGCTCGGCGCCGCGCGCCGCGCCCTCCACGGCCGCACGCATCATCGTCACCCCCCCGAGCGCGTGCACGTTGACCATCGCGACGCCCATCTCGGCGATGTTCCCGATCGCATGTTCGACGGTGTTCGGGATGTCATGGAGCTTGGCGTCGACGAAGACCGGGCCGTGGGCCGCCACCCGGCGGACGGCCTCGGGCCCCTCCGCCCAGGTCAGCTCGAGGCCCACCTTGAGCATGCCGGCGTGGGGCGCGAGCGCCCCCGCGAGCCGCTCCGCCGATGCGAGGTCGCCGACGTCGAGCGCCACGATCAACGGGTTGGGTGGACGAGGGATCATCGCGTCTCGCCCTGCTCCTCCGCCACGGCGCCGAACGACGCCGGCACGCGCAGTCTCGCCCGTACGTCGGCGGGGGAGGCGACGCCCTTCGCCTTCATGTACTCGACGATGCCCTGTGCGACCGAGACCGGTGCCGCCGGATCGATCAGGGTCGCGGTGCCCACCTGTACCGCCCACGCGCCCGCCAGGAACGCCTCGATCGCATCGGCCCCGCTGCGGATGCCCCCCACGGCGATGACCGGCGCGTCGGGCACCGCGCGTGCGACGTCGAAGACCGCCCGCAACGTCATCGGCAGCAGCGCCGGACCGCTCAGCCATCCGGTGACCCCCCCGAGCCCGGGA
>DASTBT010000115.1:0-4490 GCA_035711865.1 Actinomycetota bacterium | reverse complement strand
GGTGGCCGGTCGCTCCGGTGCCGTGGCGCTCCAGGTGCCTCGAGACCATGCGGCGATCCGGGCCGCCGATCCCACGCTCGGTGCCGCGTGGCGCGAGGCCGTCGGTTCGGTCCTCGAGTCGTGCGTCGCTTCGGGACTGGCCGTCGTGGCATTCGATCCCGACCGGAAGGGTGGACGTCCCACCTATTACCTCGCCCGGGATCCGACGTCGTGAGCGTCGTCCGAGCGATCGAGCTCCGATCGATCGGGTTGCCGCTCGTCCGAGCCTTCCGCACGAGCTTCGGCACCTCGACGGAGAAGGTCTGCATGCTCGCGCGGCTCGAGACCGACGAGGGGGAGGGCTGGGGCGAGTGCGTGGCGGACGTCGAGCCCGGCTACAGCGAGGAGTTCAACGAAGGAGCCTGGCTCGTGGTGCGCGATCACCTGGCCCCCGCCCTGCTGCGGGCCGGCGATCTGTCGATCGACGACCTCGACCGCGTGTTCGCGCACGTGCGCGGGAACCCGATGGCCAAGGCGGCGCTGATCGACGCATTCGTCGACGCCGAGCTCCGCGTTCGGGACGAGTCGTTGGCCACGTGGCTCGGCGCCGAGCGGAACCGCGTCGCGTGCGGCGTGTCGATCGGCATCACCGACACGACCGAGGAGCTGCTCGACCAGGTCGAGGGGTATCTCTCCGAGGGCTACCTGCGCATCAAGCTCAAGATCGCACCCGGACTCGATGTCGAGCGCGTGGCGGCGGTGCGCGCGGTCCACCCCGGCATCGTCCTCAGCGTCGATGCCAACGCGGCCTACTCGATCGACGACATCGAGGTGTTCCGCGCTCTCGACGATCTCGACCTGCTGATGATCGAGCAACCCCTGCACCACGCCGACCTGGTGCGGCACGCGCAGCTCCAGGGCGCGATTCACACCGCCCTGTGCCTCGACGAATCGATCCGCTCCTCGGCCGACGCCTCGGCCGCCATCGAGCTGGGCAGCTGTCGCATCGTGAACATCAAGCAGGGACGCGTCGGCGGCATCGTCGAGGCCCGGCGCGTGCACGACGTCTGCCGGACCGCCGGTGTGCCCGTCTGGTGCGGCGGCATGCTGGAGACCGGTATCGGGCGCGCCCAGAACCTGGCACTCGCGGCGATGCCGGGCTTCACGCTTCCGGGCGACACCAGCGCGAGCGCTCGGTACTTCCTCGAGGACCTCACCGAGCCCTTCGTGATGTCACCCGACGGGACGATGTCCGTCCCTACCGGCCCGGGGATCGGGGTCTCGCCCCGCCCCGAGCGGCTCACCGAGACGACCCTCCGGACCGAGGTGCTCACGAGAGGCCTAGGAAAGAGTGACAAGAACCCCGATCCGATTTGACGGCAGCACGGCCGCACCGTATGGTTCTCCTCGAGAAACCGCTGGGGCCCCCGGGTTCCGGCGGTTTCTCACTTTCTTCGGCCATATCGGACTCACCGCGTACTTGAGCCCAGGTCCCGCAGGGGCGACCATACGCACACGCGCCCGCCGCGTTCGCGACCCCCGGCCCGCCGAGGGTCGTCGCTTGCCGACACCGGGCGGGCCGGAGCGACATGAAGAAGCGAGTCGTCCAAGCAGGGGAGTTCGAGGTCGTCGACGACGACGGCCGGGTTCGGCTGCGTATCGGGCTGTCCAACGACGAGGATCCGTTCTTCTCGTTGCTCGCACCCGACGGCCAGGTCCGGATGCGCTTCGGCCTGTCGGCCGACGGCGCCGCCGGCCTCGCGGTCGGCGACGAGAACGGCAAGGTGCGTGCCACGGTCGGTCTGTCGAGCGACGGCAGCGCGAGCCTCGCGTTCGGCGACAAGAACGGCCGCATCAGGGCGAAGTTCGGGCTCGCCCCCGAGGCGTCGCCGACGATGGGCATGCAGGTGGCCGAGGGCGAGCTGTCACAGGTGTATTCGCTCGCCGAGCAAGGTTCCCCGACGCTCGGCCTCTACGATCACGCAGGCAAGGTCAGGGTGCGGCTGGGCCTGGCGGCGGAGGGTTCCCCGGTGCTCCGGCTGCTCGATCGCGACGGCGAACTGCGTGCGGTCGTCGGGCTCGCGGCCGACGGCTCGCCGTTCGTGCAGTTCCTCGACGAGGCGAAGCAGCCGACCTGGACCATGCGATGACGGGCTGGTGGGCCCTGGCGTTCGTCGTGCTCTGGGTGCTGGTCGTGGTGCTCTGCATCGTGGTGATCGCACTCGCCCGCCAGGTGGGCACGTTGCACCTGCGGCTGGGCCCTCGCGGTGCTCTCGAGATCGACGACGAGGGGCCGGCGCTCGGTGAACCGATGCCCACGCAGCACGCCAGGACGGCGCAGGGGACGGCTGTGTCGCTCGGAGGAACGGGCAGGCCGCGCTTGGTGCTCTTCGCGTCGGAGACCTGCGTGGTGTGCCGCGAGGTGTCGCCGGGCATCCCGGCCGCGGCCGCCGCGGGCAGGCTCGATCCCATCGTGGTGCACGACCCGGATGCCGAGCGCGCGCTCGACGTGCCCGGCACGCCGTTCGTCGTCGTGCTCGACGAGCACGGTATCGTGCGCGCGAAAGGCACGGTGAACAACCTCGAGCAGGTCGAGGGGTTGGTGGACACCGCCAATCGGCGCATCACGGAGGAACATCGACGATGGGCGAGCTGACGAGGATCGAGCGGGCGCAACGTTCGCTCGCGACCCGCACGAGCCGGCGGAGCTTCCTCGGCACGGTCGGACGGTGCGTGGTCGCGCTCGCCGGCGGCGGGCTCGTCGCCACCGCGATCGCGCCCGATCGCGCGCAGGCCTACCACATCTGTGGCCACACCTACACGACCGGCTCGTGCCCGCACCCCTATTCCCCGTCGTCACGGACCGATCGTTACGGCTACCCGATGCATCCCCGGTACGGCTTCCCGGTCGACGACCAAGGAAGGAAGTACGTCGACCCGAAGAGGCAGAAGCGACGGAAGACCTGTGAGCAGATGGTGCCCGGCGCCTACCCGTTCACGATGAAGCCACGCTACGGGGGCGGATGGACGCGCTGCTGCTCCGGGCGGCTGCGGCACATCCAGGATTGCTGCTCGAGGTCGAGCATCCGCATCAACGGCGATTACGCGGTTCGCGGGTACTGCCCGCGGGGACTCAAGGTGTTCTGCATCACCTACCGGGAGCTCGGCAAGAGGTGCTGATCGATCCGTTCGGCGGCGACGCGGTCGCGGCGGCGCTGCTGCTGGCGCTCGCGTCCGCGTCCGCGATCGCGGGATGGTCGGCGCTCTACGGTCCCTGAGGTCTGTCGATGGTGGAGACCATCACTCCCGTCGTGTACGGGAGCCGGGCCCATTGGGCGGTCGCCTTCCTGCTGCATGTGGTCGGGGCCACCGCGACGGCGGGGCTGTTCGGTGCGGCGCTGGGAGCCGTGGGTGGGCTGCTCGATGCACCGTGGGGGCGTGCGGGGGCGCTGGTCCTCGCCGCTGCGGCGGGGATCTACGCGCTCGGCGAGCTTCCGCGGGTGACCGCGACCGTGCCGCAGCTGCGGCGGCAGGTGCCCGACTGGTGGCGGGAGTTCTTCTCGTGGCCGGTCGCGGCCTTCCTCTACGGCGCCGGGCTCGGCGTGGGGTTCTTCACCTACCTCTCGCACGGAACCCTCGTGGTGGTCGCTCTGGGCGCGCTCGCGTCGGGCGACGCGTGGGTTGGAGCGCTCGTCGTCGCCCCGTTCGGCCTCACCCGCGGGCTGTCGGGGGCGCGAGCCGCCGGCGTCGGAACGCAGCAGCAGTCCCAGGACCTCGTCGACCGGCTCGCGGGCTCGCCGGAGCGGCTCCGCTCGATCGCGAACGGCATCGCGCTGATCGCGATCGCGGCGTTGGCATCGGCGGCGGCGCTCGGGACGACGGATGGCTGGGAAGCGTTCGCCACCGCCGCGCTCGCGGTCGCGTTCACCTGGGCGGCGGTGACGAAGGCCGTCGGCTTCGGAGCGTGGCGGCGCACGATCGCCGCGCACGCGCTCCCGAGGGGCGTCGAGGCGGCGGCGGTGATCGGCGTGCCGGTCGCCGAGGCGCTGGTGCCGGTGATGGCCATCTGCGGATGGACCCGCGCATCGGGGCTCTGGGCCCTGGTCTTGATCGCGGTCTTCACCGCCGAGGCGCTCCGCGCCTGGCGCAGGTTCGGAGCGCAGGTGCCGTGCGGCTGCTTCGGCGGTCGGGAGCCGGTGTCGCCGCCCGCGCTGCTCCTGCGGAACGTGGGGCTTGCGGTCATAGGGGCCCTGGTCGCCCTGCGCCCGCCTCCGGAACCGACGTTCGCGTTGCCCGGGTGGCCGTCCCCCAACGAATACCTGCCGATGGTGTTGGCCATCGCCGGGGTCGCGGTGGCAGGCTCCATCGCGTGGGCTGCGATCAGATGGCTCGGCCGGGGGGCGCGCTCGTGACGATGCGCCCGCTCCGCCGCGCCGGCTGGGCGATGCGGCCCCTCGTCCCGTTCCTGGCCGCTGCTTCGGCGGTGCTGGTCGCCATCGTCGCGATCGCGA
>DASTBT010000114.1:0-8326 GCA_035711865.1 Actinomycetota bacterium | reverse complement strand
GACCGCGTGGCGGCCTACCTGCCGACCGTCCCCGAGGCCGTGATCGCGTTCCTCGCGACGGCGAGCATCGGTGCGATCTGGTCGTCGTGCTCGCCGGACTTCGGCCCGAGGGCCGTGATCGACCGGTTCGGGCAGATCGAGCCGCACGTGCTGATCGCGGTGCCCGGGTACCGCTACGGCGGCCGTTGGTACGACCGCCGCGACGCCCTGGTCGACATCGTGGCGGCGATCGGCGACGTGACGCTCGTGCTCCTCGACGACGTCGCGGGGGCAGACCTGGGGTCGCCCGTGGCCGGCGCGATCGCCTGGAGCGAGCTGGTCGCGGCGTCGGCCGATCCCCGGTTCGAGCCGGTGCCGTTCGACCACCCTCTGTGGATCCTGTACTCCTCGGGCACGACCGGCCTACCCAAGTCCATGGTCCAGGGCCACGGCGGCATCGTCCTCGAGCATGTCAAGGCGCTCTCGCTCCACCTCGACCTCGGACCTGGGGACCGGTTCTTCTGGTACACGACCACGGGCTGGATGATGTGGAACTTCCTCGTCGGCGGTCTGCTCGTCGGCGCGACGGTCGTTCTCTACGACGGCAGCCCGTCGGAGCCGGACCTCGGGGCCCTCTGGCGGCTGGCCGAGCGCGGGGGCATCACCTACCTCGGCACGAGCGCGCCGTTCATCCACGCATCGATGCGGGCGGGCGTCGACCCCCGGTCGATCGCCGACCTGACGGCGCTCCGCGCGGTGGGCTCCACGGGGGCACCGCTCGCGCCCGAGGGCTTCCGCTGGGTGACCGAGCACCTCGACCGCGACGTCTGGCTCGGCTCGATCAGCGGGGGCACCGATCTGTGCACCGCGGTCGTCGGGTCGTGCCCGTGGCTGCCGGTGCGCGCCGGGGAGATCCAGTGCCGCATGCTCGGGGCCGCCGTCGAGGCGTTCGATCCCGAGGGCCGATCGGTCGTGGGGGATGTGGGTGAGCTCGTCATCACCGAGCCGATGCCGTCGATGCCCGTCGCCTTCTGGAACGACCCCGCCGGGGAGCGGTACAAGGCGAGCTACTTCGAGCCGTTCCCCGGCGTCTGGCGCCACGGCGACTGGATCACGATCCTGCCGTCGGGCTCGTGCGTGATCTCGGGCCGATCCGACTCGACGCTGAACCGGGGGGGCGTCCGGATCGGGACCAGCGAGCTCTACCGCGTCGTGGAGGCGATCCCGGGGGTGGCGGACGCGCTCGTCGTCGACACCGGCGGCCTGGACGACGAGGGTGCGATCGTGCTCTTCGTCGTTCTCGACGGTGTCGAGCTCGACGACGATCTCCGCGCGCGCATCACCTCCGACCTCCGGTCGCAGCTGTCGCCGCGCCACGCTCCCGACCGCATCGTCGAGGCGCCAGGCGTCCCGATGACCCTCAACGGCAAGCGGCTCGAGGTTCCCGTGAAGCGACTCCTGGCCGGGGAGCCGGCCGAACGGGTCGCGAGTCCCGAGGCCTTGCAGGATCCGGAGATCTTCCGCTGGTACGCCGAGCATGCGGCATCGGTGCGCGGCGCCAGCGGCGGCGAACGATCGGGCTGACCGGGGCCGCGGACGACGCTCAGGGCGATGCTTGGCCTGCGTCGTCCGCGTGCAGGATGCATGCGGTGTGATGCTCGTGTCCGGCCGCGTGCACGCTCATCTCCTCGACGGCGGGGAAGCGCACGTGCACGTCCCGCCCGCGAGCCTCGATCGCCTCGGCCGCCGCGCGCATCGGCGCGGGGGCGCGGTCGCCGAGCAACTCCGCCACGGCCGAGGCGGCCTCGTCGTCGGTCTCGAAGCCGAGCGTGCCCTCGAACGGGGTCCGACGCTCGACCCCCCGCAGCCCATCGAGGGCGCGACCTCGCGCCTCGAGCACCCGCAGCACGTCGCTCACATCCCATCCGCAGGCCTCGATCGCGACCGGGCACCGGGTGTGGAATCGGCATCCCTCGGGCGGCGACGAAGGGTCGGGCACCGATCCCTGCAAGCGGATCCGGGCGTCCTCCTCGTGCATGCTGGGGTTCGCGGCGAGGAGCGCTTCGGTGTACGGGTGGCGAGGGTCCCGGAACACCTCCTCGGCGTCCCCGACCTCGGCGATCACACCCAGGTACATCACGATGATCCGATCGCTCATGTGCTGCACCACGTTGAGGTCGTGGCTGATGAACAAATAGGTCAGCCCTCGCTCCTGCTGTAGCCGGTGCAACAGGTTCAGGATCTGCGCCTGCACCGAGACATCGAGCGCGCTGGTGGGCTCATCGAGCACGATGAACTCGGGATCGAGCGCGAGCGCCCTCGCGATGGAGATCCGCTGACGCTGTCCGCCGGAGAACTGATGCGGGAAACGGTACAGGTGCTGTCGGCCGAGGCCCACGCTCTCGAGCAGATCGACCACTCGCTGGATCAGCTCCGCCCCAGACGACTCGTCGTGGATGCGGAGGGGGCGTCCGACGATGTCAACGATCAGTTGCCGAGGGTTCAACGACGAGAAGGCGTCCTGGAACACCACCTGGCAGTTCCGGCGGTAGGCGCGCCACGACCGCTTGGACATGCGGTCGATCCGATAGCGAGCGTCGATCGCATCGACCTCGCCCGACAGCTGTGGGGTGCGCGCTGCGGGATCGACGGCTCGGAGCCCGTCGAGTCGCGCGAGCGACGCGTCATCCATGCCGAAGTAGACGCCTCCGCTCGTGGCCGGCATCAGGCCGGCGATGCACCGCCCCAGCGTGGTCTTGCCGCAACCGCTCTCGCCGACCAGACCGAGGGTCGAGCCTCGGGGGATGTCGAAGCTCACCCCGTCGACCGCCCTGACCTGACCGGCGACGCGTTGCAGCACGCCCTCCCTGACCGGGAAGTGCTTCGTGAGGTCCCGCACGTTGATCACATCGCGGCCGGGGACGGTGGGAACCGCGCCCGTCGACGCCGTAGCGATCGACGTCATCGGCCGGACCCTTCGTGCGGCATGTCGCCCTCGGCCACGCCGAGCTCGTGCGCATCCTCGTACAGGAAGCACGCTGCCGAGCGGCCCGGTCCGTGGGGACTGAGCGGTGGGTCGCGTCGCTCGCAGACGGCGGCACGGTGTGGGCATCGTCCGGCGAAGCGACACGCGGGCTCCGGCTCCACGAGCTCCGGGACCGTGCCCTCGATCGCGATGAGGCCGCCGCGCCGGTGCCTCGCCGTCGGCACGGCACCGATCAATCCCCGCGTGTAGGGGTGCAGGGGCCGTGCGAAGAGCTCGTCCGGAGATCCGACCTCGGTGAGCTGGCCCGCGTACATCACGGCGACGCGGCTGCTGATGCGTCGCACGAGCGAGAGATCGTGGCTGATGTAGAGGATCGCGGTGTGGAGCCGTTCCTGCAGCTCGGCGAGGAGGTCGAGGATGCGTGCCTGGATCGTGACGTCGAGCGCCGTGGTGGGTTCGTCGGCGATCAGGAGCTCGGGATTGGCGGCGAGCGCTTGCGCGATCATCACTCGTTGCTTCATGCCGCCCGAGAGCTCGTGCGGATACCGCATCATCACCTTGCGGGGGTTGGGGATCCGCGTCTCGGCGAGGGCTCGCGCCACCCGCTCGTCGATCACGGCGTGCAGTCGTCGGTGCCGAGACCGGTAGGGAGGGAGCGCGAGCATGCGGCGCTCCAGGAAACCCGAGCGCAGCTTGGCGTCGCGCCGAAGCATCATGCCGGCCGCACCCGGATCGATCCCCGCCTCGGCAAGCACCTCGTTCGCCCGGTGCTCGGCGAAGACCTCGGCCATCTGCTCGCGGATCGGGAGCGCCGGGTTCAACGCCTTCCCCGGATCTTGGAAGATCATCGAGATGTGGTTGCCGCGGATCGTTCGCATGTGCCGCTCCGAGATCCTCAGCAGGTCGACCGTCTCGCGCCCCGTGTCGCCGCATCGCTCGCATCCGGCACCTCGACACGCCGGGCACGGGGACCCCACCCGTCCGGTCCGATCGCACTCCGCGCATCCGGCGGATCGGCAGGACGGGCATTCGATCTTGGGCCGAAAGAGCGCTTCCCCGCCCGCGAAGACGCCCGGGGGCTGCGGGACGAGCCGGAGCAGCGATCGGGCCGTGACGCTCTTCCCGGAGCCGGTCTCACCGACGAGCCCGAGGGTCTCACCGTCGCGGATGTCGAGGTCGATCCCGTCGACCGCGTGCACCCTGCCGCGTTTCGTGTCGAAATGGACCCTGAGCCCGTGCACCGACAGGAGTGGCGGCTCGTCCTGCAGCATCGGTGACGATGGGCGCATGCCTGGCGTGCCCTCGAGGGACCTCCTCATCGGCCTTCGGTCCGGGGGTCGAGCACGTCACGTAGCCCGTCACCGAACAGGTTGAACCCCAACGACCAGAGGAAGACCATCAGGCCTCCGAAGGTGGCGACCCACCACCGCCCGGAGACGATGCCGGCCTGCCCTTCGCCCACGAGGTTCCCCCATTCCGCGATCCCCGCCTCGGCGAGCCCGAGGAAGCTCAGGGTGGCGGCGAACAGCACGACCGCGCCCATCTGCAGCGTTGCGGCCACGACCACGGGGGTGATCGTGTTCGGAAGGATGTCCTTCAGGTAGATGCGGAACTTCGAGTCGCCGATCACGTGCGCCGCGTCGACGTATTCGTTCTCCTTCGTGTGGATGATCTGCCCGCGGATGATCCGTGCGTAGCGCGGCCATCCGAGGATCGAGATCGCGATGATGATGTTCCGGAAGGACGGACCGAGCAGCGCGGCGATCGCGAGCGCGAGGATCAGCTCCGGCACCGCCAAGAAGACATCCACCACGCGCATCAGGACCTCGTCCCACTTCCCACCCACGAACCCAGCGATGCTGCCGATGATCGTGCCGACGACCAGCGTGATGCCGACCACGATGAACGCGAGCCGCAAGGATGTGCGTGCCCCCCAGACCACGCCGTAGAGCACGTCGCCGCCCTCGGACGTCGTGCCGAGCGGATGGCCTGGTGTGCCGGGCGGCACGTTGATCGCGGACCAATCCCGGGGCAACTGGTAGGGGTCGGGTCGGTTCCCCTCCACGAGGAGCGGCGCGAGGATCGCCATCGCGATGAGGATCACGATGATGACGGCGCCCGCGAGCGTGGTCGGGCTCTTGAGCGCGGTCTTCGAGAGGTCGCCGATCCGGCGCGCCTTCGTCGTGAACGATTGCCAGCGACCCCCCAGGGGGGATACGTGGTCGACGTGCGCCGCGTCTGCCATGCCGATCCGACCGCCTCAACCCGCCCCGAGGACCACGCGTCGATCCAGGTAGGCGTAGATCACGTCGACGACGAGGTTCACCACCAGGAACACGACGGCCGTCACGAGCACGAACGCCATGATCGTGGCCCGGTCGCCGCGGATCACCCCTTCGGTCGCCCACCGCCCCAGCCCGGGCCACCGGAAGACGTTCTCGACGACGACCGATCCCTGGAGGAGCACTCCCCAGCTGAGCCCGATCACGGTGATCGTGGGGATCAGGGCGTTGCGCCGGGCGTGCCGGCGGATCACGCGTCGCTCGGGCAATCCCTTGGCGCGGGCCGAGTCGACGTAGTCCTCACCCATCTCCTCGACGAGCGAGGAGCGCATCATGCGCGCGACGACGGCCATGCCCTCGAAGCCCAGCACGAACGCGGGCAGGGCCAGGTGCACGATCGCGTCGACGAGGGCGCTGGGGTTCAGGTTGAGGATCGAATCGATCGTGTAGAAGCCCGTGTAGTGCGTGATCTGGCTATAGACGTCGGGATCGAAACGACCGAGCGGCGCGATCGGGATGATCAGGTAGAACAGGATCAGCATCATCAACGCGAACCAGAACAGAGGCAGGCTCGCACCGCTCACCGTGAGCACACGGATCACATGGTCGGAGAAGCGATTGCGCCTCGCGCCTGCGTAGGTGCCGAGGCCGATCCCCAACGCGATCGCGATGAACGAGCCGAGCGTCGCCAGCTCCATGGTCGCGACCAACCGTGCGGGCAACACCTCGGAGACGGGCGCGACCGAGACTCCCGACCATCCCAGGTCACCGCGGGCGACGCCCCCGAGCCACGCCACGTATTGCACCGGCAATGGCTTGTCGACGCCGTAGCGCTCCTCGAGAGCCTGAACCTCATCGGGCGACATCTCGTGCTCGAGATAGATCGCGATCGGTGATCCGCCGACCCTCGAGAGCGCGAACACCGCGACCGTCACCGCCAGGAGCACGAACGGAAGCTTCAGCAAGCGTCGAACGACATACTCACGAACCTGCATCGCGCTCGCTCAATCCTCCCACGGTTCCGATCGTCGGAGACCGTGGATTACTTGTCGTAGAACACCCACCTCGGCATGATCCACAATGGGTTGTAGACGAAGTCCTGCACCCAGCATTGGTAGATCTGCACATTCTTCTCGTCCGCGGCCCAGAGCCACATCGGGTCGTCGTAGATCATCTGCAGCGCCTCGCCGTACAGCGCCTCGCGCTCCTCGGCGTCGGTGGATGCCGCGGCTCGGTCGATCACATCGGCCAGGGCGTCGGGGTTCTCCATGCCGTTGCGGTACCCGAGGCGCTCGCCCCATTCGCCGTCGGGATGAAAGTACGTCTGCATGAACTGATGCGGGTCGGTGAACGGGTCGGCGTTCTTGATCCACATCGCGTAGGGGAACGGCGTCTGACCGTGCGCTTCGTCGAACTGTGTCTCGGCGACCTGCAGCACGTTCACCCGGAAGTTCGGGTTCATCGCCTCGATGTTGTCCTTCAGGATCAGGCCGACCGGCAGGAACGTCGGGTTGGCCTCCTCGACCAGGACCGACACCTCGAACCCGCGATCCCACCAGCCGCTCTCACGGAAGAGCCGCTCGCTCTCGGCGAGATCCTGCTCGTACTTCGGTGCGTCCTCCGACCACCCGAGCACGCCCGGGGGCAGATAGGTGCCCGACGCTCCGAACCCTTCGAGGCCGGCGTTCACCATCGCGTCGTAGTCGAACGCGAGATTGAAGGCTCGGCGCACCCGCGAGTCGTAGAAGAAGTCGGGCGGGATCGTATCCGAGTTCGGGAGCAGGTCGGGGTCGATGTTGAGGTTGTAGGACAGGTGGAGAGGCTCGAGCAAGAAGCCCGACTCATCGAAGCAGACGTTGTCGCTGTCCTGGAGCTGCGCCACGTATTGGGGGGTCGGTTCGACGAGGTCGAAGTCGCCCGCCTGCATGCCGACGACGATCACGCTCTCGTCATCGACCACCTCCCACCGCGCGTCGAGCGCGGGGGCGCCGTTCCAGTAGTCCTCGTACTTCACGAAGTGCAGGCGTTCGCCGCGCTCCCACTCCTCGAGGATGTACGGGCCGCTTCCTGCCTCGTTGGTCGTCATGTACTCGTTCGGCTCGCCGGCGACCACGCCCCCGTTCGCCTCGACGGCGTCCTGGCTCACGATCGCGGCCGGCGGCGAGTACACGACGGTCGTCATGAAGTACGCGGCGGGTTGCTGCAGCGTCACCTCGAAGGTGAAGTCATCGACGACCCGTGTCTCCTCGATGATGTCGGTGAGTCGGGATGCCTGACCCTCCGGCAGATCCATCTCCACCACCCGGTCCCACGAGTACTTCACGTCGTCGGCCGTGAGATCCGTGCCGTCATGGAAGGTCACGCCCTCTCGTATCGGGAACGTGTACGTGAGGCCATCGTCGGAGACGAGGCCGTTCTCCTGGGTCGGCACCTCGGTGGCGATCATCGGCACGGGCACCGCGCTGTCGGGGGGCAGGTCCACGAGGAAGTCGTACATCTGGATGATCGCGCGGTTGCCGAACCCGCCGTCGGTCGAGGCGGCCGGATCGAGCGTCTCCGGCTCGCCACCGAGGGAGTGCACGAAGACGCCGGGGTTCTTGACCTCCGAGGTGCCGCCGCCGTCCTCGTCTCCCCCCTCTTCTTCGGGGGTGGCCGCGCCGGTGCAGGCCTGCGCGATCAGGGCGAACGCCAGCACCGCGGCAGCGAGGCCGGGCCGACGTGCGAGAACCCGGGGGCGCCGCTCTCCCTCCTCCCCCTCGACCGAGGCGAAGCGACGTCCACGCCGGATCATTGCCATCGTGCGGCCCCCTTCCAAGCGTCGAAAGCCATTCGGCCATGACACCTTCGACCCGAAACGCTATGCGCATGGCTCCATGGGGCGCAAGGCAATCCTCATTTGATTCGACGTCGAACGAGTTCCTCGGCGACGATGGAGGGAGCTCAGGGCGCTCGTTCCGGGATCACGGGAAGCAGCAGCGTCGAGGGGTGGTCGGGCCCGGAGACCACGGTCGTCGTGCCGCCGTAGATCTCGGGCGGGCGATGGACGGGGTCGGCATGGGTGTAGATGCCCACCCCGCGC
>DASTBT010000113.1:0-7326 GCA_035711865.1 Actinomycetota bacterium | reverse complement strand
GCCGGCTCCGTGCCGTTCGACCACCTGCTCCGGGAACTCGAGCTCGATCTCGTGCTCCCGTGCCGCTCGCACGATCGATGCCGCGAGCACGTGGGGCGAGACCTGATCGAGCGAGGCGGCGAGGCGGAGCACCTCGGTCGTGTCGAAGCTGCCGAACGATTCCACGTCGGCCACCGTGGGCACGCCCGAGGTCAGCGTGCCGGTCTTGTCGAACATCAGGACCGAGCCCCGGGCGAGGACCTCGAGCGCACCACCGCCCTTCACGATGATCCCTCGTTTGGCCGACCTCGAGATGCCGGCCACGATCGCGATCGGCACGGCCAGGATCAACGGACAGGGGGTGGCGACCATCACGACCGTGAGGAAACGCAGCGGGTCCCCCGAGACGATCCACGCACCGACCGCGATCACGAGCGTGACCGGGATGAAGATCGCGGCGTATCGGTCGGCCAGACGCACGGCCGGCGCCTTCTCCTCCTGCGCGGCCCGGACCAGCCGCACGATGCCGGCGTACGTGCTCTCCTCGGCGGTCGCCGTGGCCCGCAGATCGAAGCCGGGCCCAGCGTTCACCGCTCCCGACCGCACGAGATCGTTGTGCGGGCGGTCGACCGGCTTCGATTCGCCCGAGAGCGCCGACTCGTCGAGCACGGCGTCGCCCATGAGCACGCCGTCGACGGGCACGACCTCCCCCGTCTTCACCAGCAGACGGTCTCCCGCTCGCACGTCGTCGATCGATCTGGACACGAGACCGGCCTGCTCGTACCTCGTGACCTCCTGCGGAGCCCTCGAGAGCAGGGCGGAGAGCTCCCGGTGGGCACGACGGTCGGCGAAGGCCTCGAGTGCCTGCCCGGTCGCGAGCATCAGGGCGATCACGGCACCGGCCAGGTATTCGCCGAGCGCGAGCGCCGCGGCCATCGCGATCAGCGCGATCAGGTCGACGCCGGGCTCGCGGCGCAGCAGGCCTCCCACGACGTCGCGGGCGATCGGCACGATGCCGACGACCGTCGTCAGGGCCCACACGGCCTCGGCGGCCGGATCCTGGTCGAAGACGAGCGTCAGCGCACCCCCGGCGACCAGCCCGAGGACCGAGATCGCCAGCCACCAGCGCGTCAGGTCGCGCGACGGCGAAGCGGCTTCCTGTGGCATGTGGGGCGGGCAGGACTCGAACCTGCGACCGGAGGATAATGAGTCTGATGTGCCCCGATCTGTCCGTGCTGGTCACGGCCCCGAGCAGGGAGTTTACGTCCTGCCTAGCCCGTCTATTCCGCCTCGACGTGCGTGGTTGGGACACGGCTGGGCCACGGGATGCGGACGTTCGAGCGGGATAACTTAGCCCCCAGTGTCGTGACCACGGTGCCTGTCAGATCACGCTCATCACGCTCGCACGACCGTCGTTACGACAGGGCGTTACGGGCGTTACGACACCATGACGTCTCGACCATGATGGGGGGCGTTACGGGCGTTACGACGCTCCGTAGGCGTAACGTCCCGTTAACGGCCCTCACGCTGGTAGGACTCAGACGGCCCACCACAAGCTGCCATCGAAGCGGGACTCGGAGTCCACGCCCCTTCAGCTTGTCGTTGAGCGTGGAGCGGATCGTGTCGTGCTTGAGTCCACCCTTGCCGGTGGAGTCGTTGGCCACGAGGTCGCCGATCTCCTTGACCAACAGTCCCTCGTCTCGGCCCTTGGGCAGCACGGCCATGATGCGGTCGGCAGCACTCATGTACGCCTTCGCCTTCACCTCCGCACCTTCGGCCACGAACTCAACGCGGTAGTCGAGCGCGGGGTTCGGGGAGCCGTCCAGTGCGAGGACGTGACGGCGGAGCGAGAACGACATGGGGTCGATGGAGTTGCCGGTGACCTCAAAGGTGAGCAGCACCCCGGCGTCCTCGCCGTCGCTCCCCCGTCGAGGTGGGGGGGGCGACCTGTACCGGCGTCAGCACCTCGCCCATCGCGTAGATGTTCGACGACCTCCCCTCAGTCGGCCACCACGTCTTCATGAACAGGCCGCCCGACCTCTTTTCGCCCCTCGACCCATCAACCCCAGCGACGACCCCGACGGACGGTGACCAGACGACTCATCGCCCAAGTCTGACACGCGAGCCGCCTAGCGAGGCCACCGCACAGCTCGGTGATGCGCACGCAGAGGTCGTAGTCGATCCGCAGCTCGCCGGCCTCCAGCGCCCGGTACTCGGCGAGCTTCAGCCCCACCCGTCCCGCCATCTGCACCTCGTGGACCACATCCGTTCACGGTCGGCGGGAGGGTGCTCGACGAGTGGCGGGAGCATGGCTCAGGGTAGGCGAGCGGCGGTGACTTGGTTGCCCTGCCCTTCGTAGCCGCCTACCTTCGCCCTCAAGGGGGCTTTCAGGCCGCGACCCTCAAGCCCCCGGAGCGGGCAGGTCGAGCTCGAACCACACCACGTTGAGCCCTCTCTCGCGACCGGCGCCCCAACGAGAGGCCGTGTCCGCCACGATCCCGAGGCCCCATCCTCGCGCCTCGGCCACAGGTTTGGGGCGGATCCGCCCCGAGCCGCCGTCGGCGACCACGACCCGGATGACACCGGAATCGACGGATACCTCGAGGATGAGGGAGTCGACCGTGGCCGAGGGGTGTTGAACGCCATTCGTCACGAGCTCGCTCGTCAACAGCAGGGCTTCCTCGAGCTGCGGCTTGGGGACACCAGCGGCCGTAGCGGCAACCGCAGCGCGAGCGAGGGCTGGCGCCGCGTCGTCGCGTGGCAGCTCCTTGTGCATCGAGGCACGTCGCCGACGAGGATCGCGCTTGCCCTGGGAGGCCTCTTCGACCCTTGTCAGCACGTCGCTCAGCCGGCTGGACTCCGACTCACTGATCCGCCCGGAGGATTCCTCACGCCGGATCACCGACCGTTCCTGTTGAAAGAAGGTCCCGGGTTGGCTCTGCCCCTCCTCGTCCCAGATCACGCCACCCCGAGCCAGCCGGCTCGAGACGTCGGCTGCAGACGTGGCCTCGTCCTCGTCGATGAGCCCTTCGGCGAGCAGCATCGCGGCCACCGACATGCCGAGCCAACGAGAGATCAAGCGCCACCGATCCGGCGCAGGTTTGGCCGCCTCCATCTCCCAGAGGCGATAGGCCGTCCGGGCCACGTCGAGCTCTCTGGCAGCCTGGGACTGGCTGAGACCCAGTTCTAGACGGCGCGTTCGCAACCGTTCCCCGAGCGAGATCACCTCAGCCATGCTGTTCATCATTGCTCACCTGGACCTGGATGTGAGCCAACTGCGTCATACCCACGATGTCCATGACCCGCAGCACCGTTCGCGAGGGGTTCGCGATCCTCAGAGGCCCGTTGCCATTGAGCGAGTGTGTTGCGAATTCCAAGAGTGCGTGGAGGCCAGTGCTGTCGATGAATGTCACGTCTGCGAGATCGACCGTGACCGGTTCTTCGCTCGTCCTCAACGGCCCCAGCAGTTCTGCAAGCTTGGGCGCGTTCGCCAAGTCGATCTCGCCTTCGACGTGTACCACCGTACCGTCAGCGGCCTCCTCGATCGCTGCCTCAAGCTGTTCCATCCTGTCTCCTGTCTGACGGCTGACACCTGACAGTAATTCTCTTTGAGCCCCAAGTCAAATGGGGGCGCACATAGACCGGCGGTCCAGGTCAGCAGGCCCGCCATCTGCAGCTCTCGCGGGCCCAGCTGCCTACGTCGTTGGGGAGGCGTTGAACCGGCCGCCGGGAGCATGGCCCAGAAGTTGACGCGCTCAACGACGTCGTCCTGGTCAGAAGAAGAGGACGACCGCCTGAGCGGCCGTCCTCGGGGCTCCGTCGGATTGGAGCGGTTGTCACCGGGGAGTTGAGGGTCCCGACGACCGACAGGATGTACCCGGGGCGGGTACCACGAAACCTAGCGAAGCGCCTCTCGCTCGACCTCGATCAGGGCCTCCAGCGCGGACAGGACCTTCTGGTCGTCAGGCGTTCGAGCAATCCAAGACCGACCCGTCGGATGTGATCGGCGTGGTCGTGTTCTGGCTGATCTTCCTGATCGCACTGCAGCTCGCGTTCGGGATTGGGGGCCCAATCCGATCAGCGACCTGCTAGAAGGGCTGATCAGGTACTTGCCGAACATCATCGTCGCCGTGGTGATCCTCGTAATCGCCGCGGTCCTCGCGGGGGTGCTCACCGAGGTGCTGTCGCCGCTGCTCGGCACCGTCCGCGGAGGCACGATCATCGCCAAAGGCGCAGGGCTCGCGGTCCTCGTGGTGGGTGTCTTCGCGGCCCTCGACCAGCTGCAAGTGGCACCGGCGATCGTGAGGGCTCTTCTACGCCCTGTCGTGATGATCGTCGGATCGGCCGTGGTCGCGTTCGGCGTCGGCGGCATCCCGATCGCACGCAGGTGGTTGGAGCGGTGGAGCGGTGGCGTCGAGCGTACGGCGAGGGACGTGAAGGGCGAGGTGCAGTCGCAGACCGAGCGCTCACCCGACACGTCGCCGATGCCGGAGGCGCCGCCCGAGCGTCTTGGCCGCTGAATGATTGCACGGACGGAGATGGACGATCTAGTGACGGAACGTGACGAACAGGGTGGGGACCCTGAACTCGGAACCTGTCACATCTGCGGCAAAGAGTTCAGAACCCAGGAGGAGCTCTCGAAGCACCTGATGGACGTTCACCCGGATGACGCCCTGGGGGACGAGATCGAGTAGCGCTAGTCCTCTAACCTCGTCTTCGAGACAGCGGGCCCGCCATTGGGTCGTGCCGTCATCGGCCAGCCATGCCCCATCGACGTGCAGCACGCACTTCGCAGCGGAAGTTGACCCCGCTCGCCATCTTCGCTCGCCACGAGTCGGGCAACGGTAGGTCGATGGCGTTGCACATGACCCGACTGGGCGAGATCTCGGGGTCGGCGATAGGGCAGGGGACGCGGCAGGCTGCGCAGCGGGCTTCAGGGTCCTCGAGGTCGGCCTTCTTGTAGCGGGCCAGCGGGCGGGGCCGGCCGCAATCTCCGACAGTCCTTCTTGTCGGACCTTTGGAGCCGACTTCGGCCAGGCTCAAACGATCTCCTCTGTCTCGGACAACCAACGTGGGGCTTGCTCGCGGAACGGGCTTCGAGTATGTCGAGGCGTTCGGACAGGGATGGTCCTTGCCAAGCATCAGCTCGGGACACGATGGGACACGATGGGTAGGTGACGTGAGTACGCGAAGCGTTGCGGGGCATGTGGGGCGGGCAGGACTCGAACCTGCGACCGGAGGATTATGAGTCCCCTGCTCTGACCGACTGAGCTACCGCCCCCTGCAGCGAAGCCTACCCACCCGGCATGCGTGCGCGCCGGTTTGGAATGATGGCGACATCCGTTTCCGGAGGTTCGAGCGACGATGACCGAGCACCGCACCGAGTCCGACTCCATCGGCGAGATCGACGTCGCGACCGACCGATACTGGGGGGCGCAGACCCAGCGGTCGCTGCATCACTTCGCGATCGGCCACCCCGAGGCCGATCGCATGCCCATCGAGGTGATCCGAGCGCAGGCGGTCCTGAAGAAGGCCGCGGCGATCGTGAACCGAGACTCCGGCGCCCTCGATCCCGAGATCGCCGACCTGATCGTTCGCGCGGCCGACGAGGTGATCGAGGGTCGGCACGACGAGCACTTCCCGCTCTACGTCTGGCAGACGGGCTCGGGCACCCAGACGAACATGAACGTCAACGAGGTGATCTCGAACCGCGCGATCGAACTCGCCGGAGGAGAGCTGGGCTCGAAGTCGCCGGTCCATCCCAACGATCACGTGAACATGTCGCAATCGTCGAACGACACGTTCCCCACCGCGATGCACATCGCGGCGGCGACCGCGATCGTCGAGCGGTTGCTCCCGAGCGTGCGTGCCTTGCGCGACGCGCTCGATGCCCGGGCCGATGAGTTCTCCGACATCGTGAAGATCGGTCGCACGCATCTGCAAGACGCCGTCCCGCTCACGCTCGGCCAGGAGTTCGGCGGCTACGTGGCCCAGCTCGACGCCGATCTGGTGCGTGTGGAGGCGGCGTTGCCCGGCCTGTACGAGCTCGCGGCCGGAGGAACCGCGGTCGGGACTGGCCTGAACGCGCCGCCGGGCTTCGCCGACGCCGTGGCGGCGAAGATCGCCGAGCTCACCGGTCTGCCGTTCGTGACGGCCCCGAACAAGTTCGCCGCGCTCGCCGCCCACGACGCGATCGTGTTCGCCAGCGGCGCCGAGGCGACGCTGGCAGCGAGCCTGATGAAGATCGCGAACGACATCCGATGGCTCGGCTCCGGGCCGCGCAGCGGGCTCGGAGAGCTCGTGCTGCCGGAGAACGAGCCCGGGTCGTCGATCATGCCCGGCAAGGTCAACCCGACGCAGTCCGAGGCGGTGACGATGGTGTCCTGCCAGGTGTTCGGCAACGACGCCGTCATCAAGCTGGCGGGTGCGATGGGCAACTTCGAGCTCAACGTGTTCAAGCCCGTGATGATCCGCAACTTCCTGTACTCGACGATCCTGCTCGCCGACGTCTGCCGCACGTTCCGGGAGTTCTGCGTCGAAGGCCTGCAGCCCGACCGCGAGCGGATCCGTGAGCTCGTCGATCGTTCGTTGATGTTGGTGACGGCGCTCGCGCCGATCATCGGCTACGACGACGCCGCCGCGATCGCGAAGAAGGCTCACCGCGACGGGCTCACGCTGAAGGAGGCCGCGATCGCGCTCGGTCACCTCACCGAGCAGGAGTACGACGAGCGGGTCGATCCGAACGACATGGTCTGATGCCGATCCCACCTCGGGTGGGCACGTCGGGTGGGCACGTTCACCAGCAGGCAGGATTCTTGAAACCGAAACGCTCACGATGCGCGTAGGATGTTGCAGGGAGCAAGGGGGTTCCCGCGTGAGCGTGACCGACGACGAGCTGCCGAGTCCACACCTGCAGCGACGGATCCGGGAGGTCCAGACCTTCCTCGCCGCCAACCTCGATCGAGACGTCGATCTGCAGACGATCGCACGGGAAGCGGCGCTCAGCCCGTACTACTTCACCCGCCAGTTCACCGCGTTCGTCGGCGTGCCGCCCTACCGGTACCTGATCGGGCTCCGGATCGAGCGCGCCCGCCAACTCCTGCGCGAGACGGAGCTCACCGTCACGCAGATCTGCCACCGGGTCGGGTTCAACAGCCTGTCGCACTTCACGACGACGTTCCGTCAGCACACCGGTGTCAGCCCCTCGGCGTATCGCCGGCGTCGCGACTGGGAACAGGACGCCCACCGCTTCTCCCCCATCACCCAGCCGCTCGTGGAGCAGCCGAACAAGCGCTTCTCGGTGTGATCGCTCGTCACTCGGGGGACGCCGAGACCGCGTTCCCGAGG
>DASTBT010000112.1:0-16010 GCA_035711865.1 Actinomycetota bacterium | reverse complement strand
GACCACGCCGCGGGCTGGAGGTCGAGGGTGCGAGCATCCCGTTCAGGCCGCGTCCTGCAACGGAAAGAACACACTTCCGCTGGGGTGCTCGCAAGGGCGCGGGCGCTACGATTCGCAGATGCCGCCCTACAAAGAACAGGGCATCGTCCTGCGCTCCTACAAGCTCGGCGAGGCCGACAAGATCGTCACCGTCATGACCCAGGGGTCGGGCAAGGTGCGGGCGGTGGCCAAGGGCATCCGCAAGACCAAGAGCCGGTTCGGCGCTCGCCTCGAGCCCTTCACACACGTGAACCTGATGCTCTACCGGGGTCGCGGGGCGCTCGACACCGTCACGCAGGCCGAGATCATCGCCCCGCACATGACGATCCGAGAGGATCTCGCCCGGTTCGCCGCCGGCGAGACGATGCTCGAGGCGGTCGACAAGGTTGCCGAAGAGCATGAACGGAACGTTCGTCTCACCTTGCTGTTGCTGGCGGGCTGCCGTGCGCTCGATGCCGCTCCGGCCGACCCCGCCGCCGTCGCGGAGTCGTTCATGCTGAAGATGTTGTCGCTCTCCGGGTTCCACCCGTCGCTCACCGCGTGCGCGGTCTGCGGCGACCGCGATCCCCAGCTGTGGGGCGCCGGGCTCGGGGGGGCGATCTGCGCCCGCTGCGCCGAGCAGGGCGCCGGCCCGTGCTCGCGAGCGGCGCTCGACTACCTCTCGACCCTGGCGTTCGCCGATCTCAACGACGCGGGGGCGACGGTCGAACCGGATCCGCGGGTTCGCAAGGAATCGCGCGCGCTGCTCTACAGCTTCGCCGAGTACCACCTCGAGCGTCGTATGAAGTCGGTGCCGATGTTGGTGAGGACGGCGACGTGAGCTTCCTGCTCGACATCGACCGCTCACGCGTGCCCGGTCACGTCGCGATCGTGATGGACGGCAACGGCCGATGGGCGCAGCAGCGCGGGCTTCCGCGCACCGAAGGCCACGGCGCCGGCGAGGACGCGCTCTGGGACACCGTGAACGGCGCGAACGAGGTCGGTGTGCGCTGGCTCACCGTGTACGCCTTCAGCACCGAGAACTGGAAGCGTCCTCAGCCCGAGGTGCTCTACCTGATGAACTTCAACCGTGAGCTGCTCCGCCGCCGGCGCGACGAGCTGAACGACATGAACGTACGCATCCGGTGGAGTGGCCGGCGCGACTGGCGCGTGCCGCGCAGCGTGCTGAAGGAGATGCGCACCTCCGAGGAGCTCACGCGCGACAACACGGGCATGACGCTGACGATCGCGTTCAACTACGGCGGGCGCGCCGAGATCGTCGACGCCGTCAAGGAGCTCACGCGCGACGTGTGCGAGGGGAAGCTGAAGCCCGAGAAGGTGAACGAACGCGAGATCGCCAAGCGCCTCTACCACCCCGACATGCCCGAACCCGACCTGTTGATCCGCACGAGCGGCGAGGAGCGCATCTCGAACTTCCTGCTCTGGGAGGTCGCGTACTCCGAGCTGTGGTTCACGCCGGTCTTCTGGCCCGACTTCACCCGCGAGACGCTCTTCGAGGCGATCCGCGACTTCCAGAAGCGTCAGCGCCGCTTCGGGGCTCTCGAAGACGCTTGACGAACGCCATGGGTGGGCGCACCGGTTTCCGGTGAGGCCGCCGTGGCACGCACCGGTACGATGAGCCCACGCCAGCGGTCGCAGCCAGCGGCCGGGAGAGGAGACCCATCGCCATGACCGACCTCATGGAGGCCGTCACCAGCCTCGCGAAACGCCGGGGCATCGCGTTCCAGTCCGCCGAGATCTACGGGGGGCTGCGCTCGTCGTGGGACTACGGTCCGCTCGGGGTCGAGCTCCGGCGGAACGTCCGCGACGCCTGGTGGCGCTCGACCGTGCAGCTGCGCGACGACGTCGTCGGCGTCGAGGCCGCGATCGTCACCAGCCCGCGAGTGTGGCAGGCGAGCGGACACCTCGAGACGTTCCACGACCCGCTCGTGGAGTGCACGAGCTGTCACCAGCGCTTCCGTGAAGACCACCTCGAGGCCGACGTGAACGGCATCGTCACGTGCCCGAACTGCGGCGGTGCCGAGTTCACGGAGCCGAAGCGATTCAACCTGATGCTGAAGACGTTCCTCGGGCCGATCGAGGACGACGACGCGGTCGCGTACCTTCGCCCCGAGACCGCGCAGGGCATGTTCGTGAACTTCGCCGCGGTCCAGACGGTCTCCCGCAAGAAGCTGCCGTTCGGCATCGCCCAGATCGGGAAGTCCTTCCGTAACGAGATCACGCCGGGGAACTTCATCTTCCGCACGCGGGAATTCGAGCAGATGGAGATGGAGTTCTTCGTCGAGCCCGGCTCCGACGAGGAGTGGTTCGAGTACTGGGTGGAACAGCGCATGGGTTGGTACCTCGACCTCGGCGTTTCGAAGGAGAAGCTCCGCCTGCGCCCGCACGAGCCGGACGAGCTCGCGCACTACGCGAAGGCCGCCACCGACGTCGAATACGAGTTCCCGTTCGGATGGCAGGAGCTCGAGGGCATCGCGAACCGCACCGACTACGACCTGCGAGCCCATCAGGAAGCCAGCGGCGAGGACCTCACGTACTTCGATCAAGAGAAGGAAGAGCGGTTCCTGCCGTACGTGGTCGAGCCTGCGGTCGGCGTCGACCGAGCGCTCCTGGTCTTCCTGCTGGATGCCTATCGCGTGGAAGAGGCGCCGACCGCCAAGGGCGACACCGACAAGCGCACGGTGCTGGGCCTGCACCGAGACCTCGCGCCGATCAAGGTCGCCGTGCTGCCGCTCTCGCGCAACGAGAAGCTCGTGCCGGAAGCCCGCCGCGTGCACGACCTGGTCAAGCCGGAGTGGATCACCCAGTACGACGACGCCGGCGCGATCGGCCGGCGCTACCGGCGCCAGGACGAGGTGGGCACGCCGTTCTGCGTGACGGTCGATTTCGATTCGCTCGACGACCGGCAGGTCACGGTACGCGAGCGCGACACGATGCAGCAGGACCGCGTCGCGATCGACGACCTCGTCGGATACCTGCGGGAGCGGCTGTGAGCGACGAGCGGCCCGCCTCCCCGCGCGGCTCGATGATCCTGTACGCCGCGGCGTTCGTCGTGATGTTGGGGGCGGGGTTGTTCCTGGTGCTCGCGGCGCGCGAGCTCCTGCGTGAGAACGCCTTGCTCTGGGCCTCGATCGCGCTCTCGGCCGGGGCCGTGGTTCTGGCCGTGCTGAGCATCGTGCTGCCGAGGCGTTCATGATCGGGCGACGCGTGACCGCGGCCCTCGCGGTCGCCGCCGTGGCGTCGGCCGCAGCGGCGTGCACGGGCGACGGCATCCGCGTGGAGTTCGGTTCCCCGAGCCCGTCGAGCCCGCCTGGGTCGCCGACGGCGCCCGCGGATCCGGACCCCTCCGGGGAGGCCACACCGAAGGCCATCACCCTCGAGGTCGAGCCGGTCTTGACCCGGGAACCCGGCTCGAGAGGAGCGATGCGCGAGCTGTGCGTGGCGCCGACGCCCACCTCGACCGACGACGACGGGGCACCACCCGAGACGCCCGGCGATGTCGCCGAGGTCGAAGCCCAGGTGGAGCAGGTTCGGGGGCTCGAGTTCAGACACCGCGTGGCCGTGCAGCCGGTCAGCGCCGATGAGATCGCGGCCAAGCTCGAGGGAGCCTTCGACGAGACCTATCCGAAGGGGTTCTACGACCGTCGGACCGTGGCGTGGCAGACGATCGGCGTGATGCCGCGCGGTGTCACGATCCGCGAGGCGTTGCTCGCGTTCCAGACGGGACAGGTGATCGGCTTCTACAACCCGCTCGACGGCGAGCTCGTCTACCGCGCCGACGGCGACATCGGGCTGTTCGAACGGCTCACCCTGGCACACGAGCTCACGCACGCGATCGATGACCAGCACTTCGACCTCGAGCGCATCGACCCGATCGCGGCGGCGTGCCGCGACGACGCGTTCCTCGCGACCCTCGGCGCCGTGGAAGGCAGCGCGCAGTTCTTCTCGACGAGGCTGCTGTTCGAGTTCCCGCCCGAGGACGGCGACTACTCAGGGCTCGGCGACGGCGGCGGCGCGCCCGAGGGCGTGCCGCCGTTCATGTTCGACCTCCAGCTGTGGCCGTATACGGCGGGGCAGTCGTTCGTCACCGAGCTCGAGGCGCGGGGTGGCATCGCCGAGGTCAACCGCGCGTTGCGGACGTTCCCCGTCACGACCGAGCAGATCATGCATCCCGATCGGTACCCATCGGATCGGCCGAGCCGTGTGGATGTGCCCGACCTAGCGTCCGACCTCGGTCCCGGGTGGGGGGACCTCGACGTGATGCAGGTCGGGGAGGCGTGGCTGCGGGCCATGCTCGCGCTCCGGCTCGACGACGCGACGGCGGTGGCCGCCGCGACGGGATGGGACGGTGGCGTCTACCGGGCGTTCACCGACGGGAGCGATGCCGTCGTGATGTTCTCGACCGCGTGGGACACGCAGGCCGACGCCGATGCGTTCGCCCGGGCCATGCAGGAATGGCTCGATGCCGGCGGTGCCCCGGGGTCGGTGCGTCGGTCGGATGCCGGGCGCCAGGTCGCGTTCACGGTGTCGACCGACCCGGAGCTCGCGAACATCGCTGCATGAATGAGGCGGCGCGATGGCGTCGACGTCGCGATCGGCGTGCAGCACGGTGGCGCTTCCCCTCATGAGCTGACGGCGACGGGCGTTCGAGCAGGGTTCGCTGTAAGCGTTCGAGTCGTCATCGGGATAGAACCATGTGGTGGCCGACCGCGAGGGCTTCGAGCGCTTCTTCCGGGAGCGGTACGGACGGGTGGTTCGAGCCTGCGCCCTCGTGATCCTCGATGCGGCCGCCGCGGAAGAGATCGCTGCGGAGGCGTTCTCCCGGTTGTGGCCGAGGTGGAATGGGATGCACGACGACGACCACGCGGGCGGCTACGTCTACACGACCGCGATGCGGCTGTGCTCGAAGCGCCGGACGCGCTCGAGGCGCGAGGTCATCGGCGACGTCGTCGAGCGCCCTGCGGATCGTGATGAGGCGAGCGCGGCCCTCGACCGGCAGGAGGTGTTCGCCGCCCTCGCGCTCATCTCGCTCCGTCAGCGGCAGGCGGTCGTGCTGCGCGACTGGGCAGGCTTCGACACCGACGACGTCGCCGAGATACTCGGCATGAAGCCGAGCACGGTTCGAGTGCACCTGAGCCGAGGACGTGAGGCCCTCCGTGACCACCTCGCCGTGAAGGAGAACGACCGATGAAGACGGACGAGCGCGACGAACGGTTGGGCACAGTCCTCGACGGTGCCGTGACCCACCTTCGACCGGACCCACCGGAGCCCGGAGGTGTGATGCGACGTGGATCCGTCCGGCGGATGGGGATCGTCGCGTCGTCCATCGCCACGGCCGCGGTGTTCGTCGGCGTGGTGGGTTCGGCCGCGATCCAGGTCGGCAAGGAAACCGGGAACGGGCCGGCCACGGGGCACTCCGACGTGTTCGCCTCACCTGACTTCCGTTGGACGGTGCCGGTTCCGGATGGGTGGTGGGCGGTCGCGATGCGGACCGTCCGAGGCCCTGTCGCCATGATCCGAGACCTCCGATCGACGCTGGTGACCGACTCCGCCGCAGACCTTCGCGGCGTGCAGTCCGTCGCGTCGCCGCTCCCACCGGACGTCGCCGACTCCGACGTCATCGTGCTCGTGGATCCGTTCGTCGGGACAGGCTCAACCGAGCCGACGAAGCTCGTGTTGGGTGCCGACCGCGACGACGACGCCAACGTCGGATGGAGCTGGCGCGACGGCAAGGCATGCGGCGCGACCGGCTGTGCCCGTGTCTACCTCTGGCACGGCCCGAGCGCGAGCGCGGCCGCCCTGGGCGAGGCGATGCGTATCGTCGAGGGGGTTCGACTGATCGAGACCCGTCCCGAACCATCCATGGTCGTGCCGACGGTCCTCTTCCAGGATCTCGGGCAGGATCCGTTCTCGGTGGAGTACCCGGCGGGCTGGACGCTCGCCGAGGAGCCCCTCACGGATCTCATCGACCCACGAGAGATCGTGTCGATCGGAACGTTCCCGCTCCGCCCCGGCGGGGCGGCGCCGACCGACGCCTTCCTGCCGGGGAACGCGATCGCCGATATGGGATCGAGCGATGTGTTCCTGACCGTGCAGGAGCGCCGTACCCCTGGAACGGCCTCACGGAATCCGGGTCGCCCGGCGCAGTTCGGTCCCGATGCCGGATGCGGTTCCGATCCCGCCTGCCCTGACGGGACCTCGCTGGGGATCGAAGGGCTCCGCGCTTGGTGGATCCCGTTCACGGACCCTTCGACGGGCCGAGCCTTCTACGCCTTCGTCGCGATGGGCGAGGACGCCTACCGGGACCCCGCCAGATCATCCGCGGCGTGGACGATCCTCGACTCGATGACGTTCGGCGACGAGATCCTCGCGGATACTGCGCTCGGTGCCGCGGAGCAACCCGCCGAACTGCGCCGCCGATCCGCGAGACCTATCGGACCGAGCCCCTAGGTGGCGACCAGGGGTTGCGCTGGTGGCCTATCTCGGGCCAGATCGAGTCGGGGGTCGTCTATCAATTCGACGTTCCCCACTGCGGCCTCGATTGGGTGGTGGACTTCGACGGGAGCTTCTGGGAGCCGAACTACCCGCCGGGCAGGGAACCCTCCTGCGCGAGCAACGGCGGCCGGGGCACGATGACGTTGATCGAACCCGACCGTGCGCGCTACGTGGCATCCGACGACAGCCAGATCACGTTGGTTCGCGTCGATGGCCCGATCGTTCGAAACGGTTGCTTCTGATCCTCTGGCCCCGCCGCCCGTCTACTCGGGGAAGAGGCCGGTGGCCCGCTGGGTCGAGCCCTTCCTCAGCTTCTTGGCGGCGCGCTTCTCCTTGATGGAGTGCTGGGCCTTCTTCTTGACGTGCTTGTTCTTCCCGCCCTTGTCCTTGGCGTGCGCCATCGATCGCTCCCTCGCAAGACGGCTGACAGGCTGAGCCTACCCCAGCTGCGCTCCTCGTAGTGACATCGGCGGCTCCGAGGGCGGTCCCCCCATCGCCGTAGACTGGGGTTCCGAACCGTTCGAACCCGTGCCGGAGGCATGCCGTGACCAAGTACGTCTACGACTTCCGCGAAGGCAACAAGGACATGAAGGACCTGCTCGGGGGGAAGGGCGCGAACCTCGCCGAGATGACGAACATGGGCCTGCCCGTACCCCACGGCTTCACGATCACGACCGAGGCATGCCTCACGTACCTCGCTGAGGCAGGTTTCCCTGAGGGGCTGATGGACGAGATCGACCGGCACGTCGAGACGCTGGAAGCCTCGATGGGGAAGAAGCTCGGCGATGCGTCCGATCCGCTGCTCGTGAGCGTTCGCAGCGGCGCCAAGTTCTCGATGCCCGGCATGATGGACACGGTCCTGAACCTCGGGCTCGATCAGGAGTCGACGAAGGGGCTCGCCGAGCAGTCGGGCGGCGACGTGCGGTTCGCGCTCGATGCCTACCGCCGGTTCATCCAGATGTTCGGCAAGATCGTGATGGACGTGCCGGGGGAGGCGTTCGAGGAAGCCCTCGACAACGCCAAGGAACGCAAGGGCGAAGGCGCCACCGACACGGACCTGGACGCGCCCGACCTCGAGCAGCTCGTCGGCGAGTTCCTCGGCATCTACCACGATCAGACCGGGCGGGACTTCCCGATCGATCCGCGCGAGCAGGTGCGCCTCGCGATCGAGGCGGTCTTCCGGAGCTGGAACGGCAGGCGCGCGATCGACTATCGGCGGCAGAACAAGATCTCCGACGACCTGGGCACCGCGGTCAACGTGCAGGCGATGGTCTTCGGCAACCGCGGCGACGACTCCGGCACCGGCGTGGCGTTCACGCGCGACCCCGCGACCGGGGAGAAGGTTCCGTACGGCGACTATCTCGGCAACGCGCAGGGCGAGGACGTCGTGGCCGGCATCCGCAACACACTGCCTTTGGCCGATCTGGCGACGGTCGACCCCGCGTCACACGCGCAGCTGCTCGAGCACATGTCCACGCTGGAACGACACTACCGCGACATGTGCGACATCGAGTTCACGATCGAGCAGGGCCGTCTGTGGATCCTGCAGACCCGCGTGGGCAAGCGCACCGCGTTCGGCGAGTGGGTCATGGCCCACGACATGCTCGAGGAAGGCCTCATCGACGAGGGTGAGGCGCTGCTGCGGGTCGACGCGAACCGGCTCGAGGAGCTGTTCAAGCGCCGGGTCGACGCGAAGGCCGCACGAGCCGAGACGCCGCTCGCGACCGGGCTGAACGCCTCGCCGGGGGCCGCGATCGGAACCGTCGTGTTCACCGCCGACGACGCTCAGGCGCGAGGCCGGGCGGGGGAGCGGGTCATCCTCGTGCGCCGCGAGACGACCCCCGACGACTACCACGGCATGATCGCCGCCCAGGGCATCCTGACGAGCGCCGGCGGCACGAACTCGCACGCGGCGGTCGTCGCGCGAGGCGAAGGCATCCCCGCGGTGTGCGGCGCAGATGCGATCAAGCTCCGCGTGGCCGACGGTGAGTTCACCGCCAACGGCACGAAGGTCCGCGAGGGCGACACCATCACGATCGACGGGTTCACAGGCAACGTGTACCTGGGCGAGCTCGCGCTCGAGGAGTCGCTCCTGGAGAAGGCGCGTCAGGGCGACGCCGCGGCCCGCGACGAGACCCTCTGGAGATCGTTCGAGCGCCTGATGACGGTGGCCGACGAGCGCCGGAGCATGCGCGTGCGTGCGAACGCCGACACGCCAGAGCAATCGACCAACGCGCGTGAGCGCGGCGCGGAAGGCATCGGACTGTGCCGCACCGAGCACATGTTCCTCGGGGAGGAGCGCGTGCTGGCCGTTCGTCAGATGATCTTCGCGGAGACCTCCGACGAGGAACACGCCGCCTACGACACGTTGCTGCCGCTGCAGCGCGACGACTTCGTGGGCATCTTCACGGCGATGACCGGGCTGCCCGTCACCGTGAGGCTGCTCGATCCGCCGCTGCACGAGTTCCTGCCCGACCAAGTCGAGCTGGCGGTCGAGGTCGCGCTCGGCACCGCGAGCGGAAGCGACGTCGCCGAACAGGAGCGCGTGCTGCAGAAGGTGAACGAGCTGCACGAGACGAACCCGATGTTGGGTCTGCGGGGGGTGCGGCTCGGCATCGTGAAGCCCGGCCTGTACGCGATGCAGGTTCGCGCGATCGTCGAGGCCGCGGTCGAGGTGCGGAAGGCCGGCCTCGACCCGAGGGTCGAGATCATGGTCCCGCTCGTCGCGACGGCGCCCGAGTTGCAGCAGATGCGAGCCGAGCTCGAGCCCGTCGCGACCGAGATCCTCGACCGGGAAGGCGTCTCGCTCGATCACCTGGAGTGGGGCACCATGATCGAGTTGCCGAGGGCGACCGTGACGGCAGGCGAGATCGCGGAGGTGGCCGACTTCTTCTCCTTCGGCACGAACGACCTCACGCAGACCGCGTTCGGGTTCAGCCGCGACGACATCGGCAAGTTCGTCGGCATGTACGAGGAGCGCAAGCTCGTACCCGCGAACCCGTTCGTCACGATCGATCGCCCGGGCGTGGGCGCCTTGATGCGCACGGCCGTGGAGGACGGGAAGCGAGCGAACCCGTCGCTGCACCTCGGCATCTGCGGCGAGCACGGCGGCGACCCCGCGAGCGTGGTCTTCTGTCACGAGCTGGGGCTCGACTACGTGAGCTGCTCGCCGTTCCGGGTCGAGACCGCCAGGCTCGCGGCCGGTCAGGCGGCCGTCGGCGAGGCGGAGGTCGCTTCGCGCTGAGGTCCACCCGGCTGTGACACCGATCACCGCGACGCGCGCGCGACCGGCGTAGCGTCGGCGATCCCCCCACCTCCCCCGACGACGTCGGAGGTGGGCCATGCAGGGTTCAGGGCCAGGTGGGCGACGCGTGCCCAGGCGCGAGTTCGTCCGTCGAGCGGCGCTCGTGACGGTCGCGGCCGGCGCGGGCGCATCGACCCTCGCGAGGGCGATGGCTCGTACGGTCGTGCCGACGGTGACCGAGGCTCCGATCGAGCTCGGCCCGGTCTCGGGTCTCGCGAGGCTCCGAAGAGACACGATCGCCGTGGGCGGAGACGATGGCGCCCCGCGCGTATGGCGCCGGTTCGACGCAGGCTGGGCGCAGCTCACCGTTGACGGCGCCTTCCCCCCGGGCACATCGCTCGCCGACGTCGATGCGGCGGGCGACCGGCTCCTCGCCGTTGGTTCGATCGTCTCGGCGCGAGGACCGGCGCCGGCGGCGTTCGCCTCGAACGACGGCGAGTCATGGTCGGCGTTGAGCCTGCCGGGCACGGTCCCCGATCTCGGCGCGGCCACGAGCGTGGCCGCGCGTCGCGGGCGTTTCCTCCTCGTCGGCACTGGCTTCGAGTCTCCAGAGGTTCTCGAGCCGGCCGGCCCGTTCGGGGTCGAGGTGGGTCTCGACGGCGCCTCGACGTCGGCGGGAAACGGGTTGCCGAGCCTGCACCACGGGGCGATCACGATGGTCGGCGCCCTCGACGACGGCTTCCTGCTCGGAGCGACCGACGTGGCGGGCATGCGACTGGCATCCTCACCGGGCCCGGTCGGTCCCTGGGTGTCGGTCCCCCCGCCCTCGATCGAAGGGCCGGCGGCGCCGGTGGCCGCCGCAACGGTCGACGGAGCCACGGTGCTGGTCGTGGTCGACGGCGTCGACATCACATCGTGGTGGCGCCGTGAGTCACGAGGCTGGCGCCGGATCCCGCCGATCGGGGACCTGACGACCGATGTCAGGGTGCAGGCGTTGGTCGGTGGCCGAAGGAAGGTCGCCGTCGCCGGCGTGGCCGGACACCGAGGGGTGTACGAGGAGGTGGCGGCATGAGCTGCAGCGGCGCCACCTCGTGTGGCATGGTCGATCGGAAGGATTTCGACGCGATCGGGGGCACGCCCGTCCGGTACGGCAGTCCGGGCGACTACGTGCGTCGAACGATCTCGTGCGAACGCTCCTTCTACGGCGATCTCGTCGACTGGCTGAAGAGCCTGAAGTACTTCTCCGATGCGTTCGGGGGTACGCAGATGAACGGCGTGGATTTCATCGGGCACGCGGGCGCGTTCGTCTGCAAGCCCGGGTGCCACGGGCGCGGGTTGGCTCTCGACATCAACCGCGTCCAGTGGGCGGGTGTCGCGTGCAACATGTTCGGCGGCGACCATGCCTCGGGAACCCGGCGCGTGAGGCGTCGGTATCTCGCCGTCGACGCCAGCTGCCGGAAGTTCTTCAAGTACACGCTCGACGGCTGGTACAACGCGCAGCACACGAACCACATCCACGTCGACGGGCACACCCGACCGGTCTTCGACAAACAGAGCGTCTCGGACGTCGGGTTCATCCAAGCGGTCTGCAACAACTTCGACGGGGCGGGCGTGACGGTCGACGGCTCCTGGGGACCGCGCACGCAGCGGGCGTGGGACGCGACCAACGACGCCTGGGGCTTCAACGGATGCAACCCGTTCGCGAGCGAGGTCGCGGCCGCGGAGTGGTGCAACTTCGTGATGGCACACGGTTTCGCCGACGAGGGAGCATCGGCGTCGGTGTACCGATCGTTGCTGTGCTGAGGGAGGGAGAGCTCGAGATGAATGACGAACGGACCCATGCTCGGCGTCGGGGGCGAGCCCGCCGACGATGCGTGGGCGCGGCTTCGATGGCGGCGCTCGTGGCCCTCATGGCGTGTGCGCGTGACGTGCCGGCCGACCGGCCCGCGGTCGAGCGCTCGTCCACCGATGTTCGCGCGTCGGACAACGGCGCCATCGCCTTCTCGCGCGCGGTCGAGCCGGCCGAGGGGCAACCGGCGACGGCCGAGATCCTGAGGGTGGACCCCGACGGCGGTGGGGCGCGCCTCATCGCAGGGCCGGCCGGCTACCGGTCGGCGCCGGCATGGTCCCCCGACGGCGACTCGCTCGCCTTCACCTCGTCCGAAGGCGTCGTGATCTCGACCGACGGCGACACCGATCTCCTGGTTGCCTGCCGTCGATCGTGCCTCGGGTTCGGAGCACCCGCGTGGTCGCCCGACGGCGAGCGGCTGGCCTGGAGCGGCACGCTCGACGGGCGCGACGGCCTCGCCGTCACCTCGATCGTCGATCCCGATCCACGGATCGTGCGTGAGCTCGCGATCCGCGGCGTCCCCACGTGGTCTCCCGACGGGTCGACCGTCGCCGTTCTCGAGGCGACCGCCGGCGGCAGCACGATCGTGCTCATCGACGTCGCGACCGGCGACCCGATCCGCGAGATCGACACCGGCGACCTCATCGTCGGAGAGGCGATCGCGTGGTCGCCCGACGGCGCGCGCTTCGCCGTCGAGGGTCGCGAGGCTGGTGGAGGCGACTCGAGCGCCGGCATCTACGTGATGCGCGCCGATGGGTCCGAGGCTCGCCTCGTCTCGTCGTGTCCCGATCCCGGTTGCACCGATCTCGGCCCGGCGTGGAGCCCCGACGGCACGATGCTGGCGTTCACCAGGGCTCGGTGCGGCGACCCGGGGAGCGACTGTTTCACCGGCGACATCGCGATTGTGCCCGTCGGTGGCGGCAGGGTGCGAGCCGTCACGTCGGGTCAGCCTCTCGATTGTTGCGCTGCATGGGGTCCCGAAGGCACTTGAGCGCAACACCGACGTTGTTAGCCTGGTTCGGTGCGCCTCGTCCGTACTCATCCGCTGCTATTCGTGGTTGCCGTGCTCACCGTTCTCGCCGTCGGTGCGGTCGCGCTCAGCGCGGTCAAGGTGTGGAACGAGGCTCACCATGACGACGCCAGCGAGGTCGATCGGGCCGATGTCATCGTCGTGCTGGGCGCCGCCCAGTACGACGGCACCCCGTCGCCCATCTTCGAGGGTCGCCTCGACCACGCGGTCCTGCTCTTCGAGCAGGACCGCGCCGACGTCGTGTTCGTGCTCGGAGCCAACCAGCCGGGCGACCGCACGACCGAGGCCGAGGCCGGCCGCGACTACCTGGTCGCGCAGGGCATCCCCACGACCTCGGTCGTCGCGCTCCCGGTCGGTCACACGTCGTTCACGAGCCTGCGTGCCGCGTCGCGGGAGATGCGCGTGCGAGGGCTGTCGGACGCCTTCCTCGTCTCCGACCCGTGGCACAACGCCCGGATCGAGCGCATGGCCGCCGACCTCGGAATCGAGGGGTACACGTCGGCAACCTGGACGTCGGGCGCCCGAACCGAGGAGTCGCGCCTGAGCGGCTACGCGCGCGAGACGTTCGCCTACCTTCACTACCTGGTGACCGGCGGCTGAGCGCCCGGCCGGATCTGAGTGCGTCGGTCGGTCCCGCTACGATGGGCGCGTGAGCGCCGTGTCCACCCCCCGTGAGCGCACCGAGCAGCTCGAGCGTGAGGTGCTGTCCTCGCGGGCCGTGCTCGCCGCGGAGACGAAGGGGCGCGACCGCGAGGAGCCGCCCGACGTCATCCGCACGGTGTTCCAGCGCGACCGCGACCGCATCCTCCACTCGAAGGCGTTCCGCCGGCTGCGGCACAAGACCCAGGTCTTCCTGGCCCCCCAGGGAGATCACTACCGGGTCCGGCTGACCCACACCCTCGACGTCTCGCAGATCGCGCGCACGTGCGCCCGAGCGCTCAGGTTGAACGAGGACCTCACGGAGGCGATCGCGCTCGGACACGACCTGGGGCACACGCCGTTCGGCCACCTCGGCGAGCAGGCGTTGACGCCGTTCCTCGGACGGCCGTTCCGCCACAACGAGCAGTCGCTGCGCATCGTCGAGCATCTCGAGAACGATGGCGCCGGGCTGAACCTCACGTGGGAGGTGCGCGACGGCATCGTGCATCATCCCTGGTCCACGCCGCCTCCGTCGACCCTCGAGGCGCAGCTCGTCCGGTTCGCCGATCGCATCGCGTACATCAACCACGACATCGACGATGCGGTGCGCGCCGAGGTGCTCGACGAGCGCGAGTTGCCCGCCGACGCCGTCCGCACGCTCGGCGCCACGCACTCCGATCGCATCGACACCCTCGTGAGCGATCTCGTCCGCGAGAGCGACGACCGCGACGAGGTGGCGCTGTCGCGGCCGGTGTTCGCAGCCCTCGACACCTTGCGCGACTTCATGTTCAGCGAGGTGTACCTGCGCGAGAGCGCCCGAGGCGACCACGACCGCGCGACGAGGCTGATCCGCGACCTCTTCTCGTACTTCCTCGAGCATCCCGGCGAACTTCCGCCGGAGTACCATGAGGCGCCCGGAGACCTGCCGACCCGAGTGGCCGACTTCATCTCCGGCATGACCGATCGCTACGCGATCCGCACGTACGAGCGGCTCTTCCTTCCCCGAGGGTGGCTGCTGGACCGGGACCTGTAGGCACCGGGCTCGAGCACGGGAAGGCACCGTTGGCCGGACGCATCCGAGACGACGACATCCAGGCGGTGAAGGAGCGCACCGATCTGGTGCAGCTCGCGTCCCAGTACCTCACCTTGAAGAAGGCCGGCGCCGACCGCATGGTGGGTCTCTGCCCCTTCCACCAGGAGAAGACCCCGTCGTTCGGCATCTCGCCGTCGAAGCAGCTCTACTACTGCCACGGGTGCGGCGCGGGCGGCGACGCGATCAAGCTGATACGTGAGCTCGAACACCTGAGCTACCCCGAAGCGGTCGAGCGGCTCGCGCAGCAGGCGGGTGTGCGCCTACGGTACGAGGGCGATTCGCCCGAGGCGAGGCGTGCGTCCGCCCGGCGCCAGGCGCTGATCAAGGCCAACGAGCAGGCGGCGGAGCTCTACGTTCGTATGCTCGCCGAGGGCCGGGAAGCGGCCGACGCCCGCGCATACGTGGCCGAGCGCGGCTTCACCCCCGATGCGATCGCGACGTTCGGCATCGGCTACGCGCCGGGGTACCCCGACTTCCTGTTGCGGCGCCTCTCTCAGGCGCGCGACCTGGGTCCGGAGATGCTGCTCGAGGCCGGGCTCGCGACGCGGGGCGACGACGGAACGGTGCGCGACCGGTTCCGGGGGCGGTTGATCTTCCCGATCCACGACCTGCAGGGACACGGCATCGGATTCGGGGCGCGCATCCTGCCGAGCGACCCACGAGCGGCAGAGCAGGCGAAGTACCTGAACACGGCCGAGACCCCCATCTACCGCAAGCACGAGGTGCTCTACAACCTGCATCGAGCACGCGCTGCGATCGCCAGGTCGGGCGAGGTCTTCGTCGTCGAGGGCTACACCGACGTGATCGGCTTCGCTCAGGCCGGCATCGAGAACGCGGTGGCCACGTGCGGCACGGCGCTCGGCGAAGGGCATTTCCGCCAGCTCTCTCGGTTCGCCGCTCGCGCCGTCCTGGCGTTCGATTCCGACGAGGCAGGCGCGCGCGCGGCCGAGCGCGCGGCCGAGTTCCAGGAGCGCTTCCCGTCGGTGCAGACCGTCGTGATGATCCTGCCCGAGGGTCTCGATCCCGCCGAGTTCGTGGCGAAGCACGGCTCCGCGGGGGTGCGCGAGGCGGCGACGGGGGCTCGCCCGCTGGTCGAGTACATGGTGCGACGCACGATCGGGCGGCACGACCTGTCGACCGTCGAGGGGCAGTCGCGAGCGGTCGCAGACGCGCTGCCCATCATCGAGGGGCTCGCCGACCCGGTGCGGCGCGGCGAGTACGCGCACCTCGTGGCAGACCTCGCCGGGGTGAACGAATCCTCGGTGGTGCAGGCGCTCGACGAGCGGCGCGGTGGCCGTCGTGCCGAGGCGGTGGTCGACCGACCTCGTCGCATGAGCGCCCGCGACCGGGTCGAGCGCGAGATGCTGAAGCTGATCGTGCACGATCGGCAGGTCTACGACGCGTATGCGTCCCGGCTCACCGACGATCACTTCCGAGGCGCGGCCGCTCGCAAGGCGTTCGCCGCGCTCCGGAAGACCGGCGGCGACGTCGCGCCGATCGCCGCAGGCGACGACGAGAAGCTCTCGCCCTTGGTGAGCTCGCTCGCGGTCGAACCCCTCGACGGCGACGGCAGCGCCGATTACGCGTCGTCGGTCTGGTCGCGGCTGCAGGAGTTCGTGCT
>DASTBT010000111.1:0-45990 GCA_035711865.1 Actinomycetota bacterium | reverse complement strand
AGATTCGACACCGTGGTGATGCTCACCCCGACGTGCCCCTCAGCCCGAACTTGGCCGCGCCGATCCACTGCGACCACCCAGCGGGGACGTCGTATCCGACACGGAGTGGAGTATCTGGGTCGAGGTCCGGATCGATGGAGTAGGCGCCGGGCTCGAGGGGTGCGAAGTCCTGGATCTCCATCACGTCGTGGACCGTCGGTGTGGGGCTCGAGTCGTTCGGCGCCGTCGGGGATGAGGCCGTCGTGCCCGTGCCCTCGGGAGTCGACGCACATGCACCCGCCACCAGCAGCAGGGCCGCCAACGCGACCGAATACCTGCAGCAGACGCCGACCGTATCCCGCCCGCGGTCATCGTTCATCTCGTTGCTCCTTTGCGTGCACGTCCAACGGTAGGTGCGAGCTCGTCCTCGAGCTATCGCGCCCCCAGCGTTCCCGGATGCCAGGGCCCGAGGCCGCGAAACCCGAACTCACGGACGTCCGAGCCGTCCGCGACGCGATCGCGAGGCCGCCGCTCGCGAGGACGAGCGGCTCCCCTAGTCTCGTCTGGATCGGGTCTCTTTCGCCAGTGCCGTCGATGGACTCAAGCTGCAGCGCGCGTGCTAGTCGGAGTCCTTCCAGAGTGCCTCGACTCCTCCGCGCTCGTCGACCTCGAACGAGCCGTATCTGATGTCCCCCGCGCGACGGTACCGGCTGATGACGACGCCTGTGGAGGAGGTCGTGCTGTCGATGAGCTCGACGCCGGCGGGCACCGCTCCCGTCTCGAAGAGCCGCTTGCCGCTGCCGATCAGGACCGGGAAGGTCCACAGACGATACTCATCGATCAGGTCGTGCTCGATCAGGGTCTGCAGGAGACCGCAGCTGCCGTGGACCTGGATCTCGCCGTTGCGCACGTCCTTCAGGCCGGCCACGGCTCTCGGCACGTCGTCTTCGAGAAGGCTCGAACCGTTCCAATCCACGCTCTCCAGCGTGGTGGAGGCCACGTACTTGGGGACGCGGTTCAACACCGCACCGACCGGATCGTCGTCGGGGACGTGCGGCCAGTGCGCGGCGAAGATCTCGTAGGTCGTCCGCCCGAGGAGAAGCGCATCGGCCCGCGCGGTCCACCGCGTGATCATCTGTCCCATGGCGTCGTCCCAGTAGCCGACCGACCAGCCGCCGTGAGTGAATCCCCCACTGCGATCCTCATCAGGGCCCCCGGGGCCCTGCATGACCCCGTCGAGCGTCAGGAACGTTCCGGCAACGAGCGTAGCCATCTCCTACTCCCTCCTCACGACGCGTTTGCGACACGGACCCGCTCGCCCGGGGGACCCGACGATACGTGTGCCACCAGCGGTGCGCGAGCCAGGATCACCACGTTGTGCATCGTCGCAGGTCGACGACCATGTCGCTCCATCCAGCATGGGTCGTCGTCCTCGAGCCGCGCGGGGTGAACGGATGAGCTCGATCAGGGCGAGGTCGACTGGGCGGCCCAGTCGGGGCTCTGCAACTGGGCGCCGGGTGCGTTGACGACGTCTCGCAGGCCGGTGCCGTCGACGCGGACCAGGGAGATGACGGCCCCCTCCGAACGCTGGTGGCTGAACACGATCCATGCGCCGTCGGGTGACCACGATGGGTTCAGCGCTCCGGTACCCGCCGGCAGCTCGACCGGGACCCGGTGGAGGTCGGAGCCATCGGGACGCACCAGGTAGAGCTGCCCGTACGGCCGCTGGAACGCGATCCACGAGCCGTCGGGAGACCATTCATGGTCGTCGAAGGCGTAACCCCACGGCGTGATCCGGACGGGATCGGCGCTCCCGTCCGAGGGCATCACGAACAGCGCGCCCGACCCCGTGGGACTCGTTCCCTCCGTGGTGTCGAAGAAGCTCAGGCGCGTGCCATCGGGCGAGTACCTCGGCGGCGAGACCGGCCCCCTGACCAGCCGGACGACATCGCCTCCGTCCGAGGCGCGGACCGAGTAGATGCCGTCGAGTTCGGAATGCCCGTCCGCGCCGAACCCTTCGACGGCGATCCGGCGACCATCGGGGGACACGTCGCCGCACCCGAGGTTGAGGTGCGGGTCCCCCGCTGCGTCCAAGGGCCGGAGGCCGGTGCCGTCGGGCTCGAAGATCCCCGGACGCAGGGGTGAACCCGGTCCGACCGCGGCGTCGTTCGTGACGAGGATCCGGCTCCCGTCCGGGAACCAGATCGCACAGGTTCCCGAGAGGCCGAGATCTCGTGAGCTGGACCCGTCGGGGGAAGCCGTGTACCAGTCGGCGCGTTGTGCCTGCGCATCCCAGTCGCCGTAGAGGATGCGGCCGCCCCCGCCCGGGAGCCCGGCGGCGCCCCGCTCACCGCGCGGGATGGCCTGTGCCACGAACACGATCGCGACGACGGCGACGGTCCCCGCGACGATCCCCGCACCGATCCGCTGGTTCCGTCGCTTCCGATGCCGGAAGGCCTCGAAGCGTTCGAACGAGCCTCGGTCAGGCTCGGTAGCGGTGAGGTCGTCGATCGCATGGCGAAACCCCTGGCCGGCGCGCCGACCGCGACCGTCGAGCGTCATGGCTCGAGCACCTCCTCGTCGACCTGCAGCCGACGCGCCAACGTCCTCCGCGCGTCGTAGAGATGTCGTTTCACGGTCCCCGGCGTCATGTCCAGGATGGTCCCGACGTCGGCGATCGGCCGGTCCTCCATGTAGAAGAGCGCGACGACCTGGGCCTGACGCCGCGGGAGCGACCTGACGGCTGCCCAGAACGCCGGGTCGCTCGCCGCGAGGTCCGGGAGCGGCACCGGCTGACTGAACGCGAGGCGCGCCAGCGCCTTCGCCTCCGCCGCGTGACGCCTGAACGCAGAGACCGAGAGGTTGGCGACGACGCGCCGCACCCACGCGCCCGGTTGCTCGTACGCGCCGATGCGCTCCCAGTCCCGGTGCGCGGCGAGGAACGCCTCCTGAGCGAGATCCTCAGCACCCCAACGGGAGCCCGAGAGCGCATAGGCCAGACCGACGACGGCCGGATACTCCCTCACGTAGAAGTCCTCGAAGGTCTCGGGCGGCCTTTCGACCGCCACCCTCGGCCGTTCCAGCACGAGCCTGCTCCTCGCGGCACGCCAAGTTCCGTCGCGGGCATCATCCTCTTCCCTTTCACTCGCGTGGAGGGGTTCCCGGGTTGAGTCGATCGTTCCGAGCGCCAGTGGCACGGCGCTTCCGGCCACCGGAGGAGCAGGCTCCGGTGGCCGGCGGGCGCCGATCGGTCGCCCTCGTTAGACGGGTGGCATCCCCCAGTCCGGCTGGTCGTCCTCGCCCTCGGTGAGGCGAACGGAACCGCTCCCGTCGGCGTTGGCGATGTAGATGCCCTCGTCTTCCCCTTCCGGGGTCGACCGCACGTACACGATCTGCGTCCCGTCCGGCGACCATGCCGGCGAGTAGCACCCGACGGCCTCCGGGTCCGACCAGAGACCGCCGCATCTCGGATCGATCTCGAGCTCGTGCAGCGAGCTGCCGTCCGCGTTCACGACCCAGATCGTCTTGTGATGGTCGGGGTCGACGCGGCCCGCGAAGAGGATCTGATCACCCGTCGGCGACCACCGTCCCGGCGAGAGTTCGCCGACCAGATCGCCCGAGATCTTCTGGAGATCCGTGCCATCGAGATCGGTCACGAAGAGCCTGAAGATCGTCTCATCCTCATCGACGCGGACGAACACCATCCGCGTCCCGTCGGGGGAGTAGTCGCCCGCGCTGTCCCAGCCGCGCGTGTTGGATGTGATCCGGGTGAGGCCGCCACCGTCCGAGGCCCGGATCGCGTAGACACCGTTGACGGTCCGATCCTTCTTCCCGTAGCCCTCGCAGGCGAGCCGTTCCCCGTCGGGGGACCAGGCGTTCCCGCAGAAGAGCTCGAGCTTCGGGTCCGCGGCGGGAAGGGTCCGCATCTCACCGGTGCGAGGATCGATCAGGTGGGCCGCCATCCCATCGCCGCAGCAGTTGATCTGGATCTCCGTGCCTTTCGGTGACCATCGAGCCGCCTCGGAATGCCCATCTTCGAAGAGCGGGCGCATGTCGCTCCCGTCTGGGTTCACGGTGTAGGTGACTGGACCGTCGATGGACGGGTCGTACCGTTGGAACACGATCCGTCCGTCGGTCCCGCTCGCCGATGCCTCGATCGGCTCGCTCGAACCCACCGGATTCGCCTCGGTCGCGTCATCCTCGCAAGCAGATAGCCCCAACATCGCGAGCATCGCAGCCAGCACGATCGCCCACCGCTTCATGGACCCTCGCTCCTTTCGTCGAACCCACGAGGCAACTCGCTCGGGGAGCGGCTGAGGTTGAGTCGCCCCGACCGCCCGGACGAAAGATGAAAGCGGGACCGGCGAAGCGCTCCTGAACAGCTTCACTCCGTCCGGCTGGACACGAGTCCTGGGTCCTCACCGGTAGGGAGCTAGGGTTGACGTCGTCCGCGATGGAGGGAGTCCTCATGGCCCGGCAGAAACCGCGACTACCACCGCGATGGATCGTCGTGAGCTTCTGGCACGTGCATCGACTGTTCGTCCGGGCAAGCGGGGGCAGAGGGCTGTGGCGTCCGCGCCCCGGGAAGTGGGGCGCCTTGCGCCTCACCACCATCGGCCGGCGCAGTGGCGAGCCGCGGAGCGTGATCGTCGGGTACTACGAGGATGGGCCCGATCTGATCACGATGGCCATGAACGGCTGGGGCGCGCCGGAGCCCGCCTGGTGGCTCAACCTGCAGGCCCATCCCGACGCGGTGGTCGAGCTGGCCGGCGGGATCCGCCGCGAGGTGCTCGGCAGGGCCGCGTTGGGCGAGGAGCGTGAACGGCTGTGGCGGCGCTGGGCGGAGATCGACCGGAACCTCGACGGCTACGCTGCACGCCGCCCGCATGAGACGGCGGTGGTCGTCCTCGAACCGCATGCCGCGGCCGAGTGAGCAGCGTTCCACGCTGCGGATCGACCCGGCACCCGGGTGCGCGGTCCCCTTCCCCGATGTCAGAACGCGGTGCTGGGCTCCGCGCGAGATGGAAGCCGCGATCTGGACCGCGCTCCGGCTCCTTGCGGCGACCTCACTTGGGTCGCTCTTCTACCTGGACGCGAGGATTACCTGGACGAGGATCGACGGCCTCGGCTCGAGGATCGACACGCTCGGCACGCGGCTCGCCGTTCACTCGGCGGCTTGCTCGGCTGCATCGAAGAGTCGGATCTCCTCGTCCAGCGCCCGGACCTGGTCCTCGGACAGGGCCTGGTCGAGCGCAGTGAGACAGATCTCCTCTTCCTTCGTCATATGGGTCTTCAGCAGCTGGTACAGCCCGTAGAGCAGCCGGCGGAGCTCAGTGGCCTCCGCCGCGCCGAACGTCGCGCCTTCCAGCTTCAGCCTCATGTCCGCCAGTTCACGGACGACCTCTGCCACCTCGGCATGGTCCCGGCTCATGATCCGCGCCGCCGTCCGGTACCCATCCAGTCGAGCGATCGCCGGGTAGAGAACCTCTTCCTCTACGGCGATGTGAGGTAGAAGCCGGTGCGAGAGGAATCTGTACACGTCTTCGAGCTCGTTCCTCAGATCCACATCGTTCAGCCGACCAACGCCATCCCCGACGCTCCGGAGGCGATCGAGGCCGGCTCGGAGCTCGGAGTGCTCTTCCCGGAACGACACCCACTGGTCTGCCACAGCACTCACCTTCTCGGACGCACGCTGACCTCATCCCTAGCCTAGGCGTGGACGTGTTCGGTCTCATGGCCGATCGGACCTGACCGAGCGGGACCGTCCTCGGGATCGATCGCGCGCGGCGGGAGACCGGTCCGTGCGCATCCTCACCCGCGTGACCTCGATGTGATGACCTCGCCGAACCGCGGAGCGATGACAGATCTCGTGCGTCTCTGCGTTTGGTCGGTACCGGTCAATCGCGGTCGGGCCAGGGGGCCACGTCGACCTCGTTGCCCTCGGAGTCGGCAAGGGTCCACCACTCCGGCGCGTTCTCGTCGCTGACCACGTGGCCCCCGGCGGCGATCGCCGCGGCGACGCGCTCCGCCGCCTGGTCGTGCGGCACGTAGACGTCGATGTGGATCCGGTTGCGCTGCGGGCGGGGCGCGTCCATCTGCTGGAACCACACGGGTGGCCCCTGGAAGAAGGGGTCGACCAGATCCTCGTCGTCCACCTGCCGGTAGCCGAGCACGGCGCGCCAGAACGGCAGGACGTCGGCGATGACGAGCGCGTCGATCGCGATCTGAACGTTCTGCAGCCCGGTCAGATCGGTGGTCACATCCAGCTCACGCGCAGCGGCCGAGATCTGCCGGGCCAGTTCGACGTGGCCGTCGGTCAGCCTTCCGGTGCCATGCGCGCTCAGACGCACCGTGACGCCGTCCGACCGGAGGTCGACGTCGGGCTCGAGGTCGGCGCCTGCGGCGCGCCTTCCGATCGCGTCCACCAGCTCGACCCCCGCCGCGAACGAGCCGGTAAGGAAGTGCGTGCACGCGTCGTCCCTCACGATCCGCCAGTCGAGCTCGTGGAACCGACTCGGTACGATCCGTTCGCTCATCGCGCCTCCCGTCATCACGAGTATCCGGCCGTCGACGATGACTCAGCGCAGCGGCAAGCCGATCCTGTCGACCTCGCCCCGGCCAGGGTGAGCGGCAGCGGGTCGCCGCGTGATGCCTCGGGTGAGGCCCTGGTCGGCCTCTCGGTAGAACGTCAGCCACTGTTCCTGATCGTCGCGTCCGGGCGCGAGCGCGAATCGGCCGGCGACCGCACGCCGGTCTCGGGGCACGACATCGGCCCGGAACGGGAAGCCATGGTCGAGAATCTCCTCGAGGTCGTCGCGGACACCCTCATAGAGTCGTGTGGCTTGGTCGGACACGACGAGCATCCGGTAGCGCGGCAGGCGGCGAAGCCCCTGAACCAAGTACCGCGTGGCCACCGTGGTGCCCGGTGAGACGTCGTCGGCGACCGGGAACGGGAGCGGGTACGTGTCGGCCGACTCCGCAGTTACCACCGGTTCACGAGCTCCTGTACTGGCATCGGGCCTCCCTACGCGATCGTGACGGCGAACTTCCCTCTGGATGAACGCTTCCCGACGAGGCCGAGAGCCTGCGGGAGCTCATCGAACGCGAACGTCTGCTTGATCGGCACCTGGAGATCGCCGTCGCCTGCCATCTGGACCACGCTCGCGAACCGAGCCGGGTGGGCCTGGGCGAACACGTTGGTCGCTCCTATCCCGCGAGCCTTCAACCCTTCCTCGTCCGCCGACCCCGTGGTCGAGACGACGTGACCGCCGTCCTTGACCAGTCCCGCGACGGAGTTGTGAGCGTCGCCCATGTTCACGGCGTCGATGAGTGCGTCGATCCCGTCGGGGTGCGATGCGCGCACCGCTTTCGCGACGTCGCTTCGGTAGTCGACGACTTCGCTGGCGCCGAGCGACCGCACCCAGGACTCGTCGTCGGGCAGGCTCGTCGCGATCACCGTGCCCTCGCGCGCAGATGCGACCTGGACCGCGTAGGAACCCACGCCGCCCGTCGCCCCCGTCACGAGGACGACGTGACCACCCGAGACGCCGACGGCCTCCACGGCGACGAGGCCGGTGAGCGCAGCGAGCCCGACCGAGGCCGCCTGCTCGAAAGACAGGGTCGGCGGCTTCGGCTCGATGAAGCCGTCGGCCGGCACCACGATGAACTCCGCGTACGCCCCACGGCCCACGTGCTCCTCGGGGGGCGAGATCCCGGTCACGTCGTCGCCGACGGCGAAGCGCTCCACCCCGTCTCCGACGGCGTCGACGACCCCCGCGAAGTCCTTGCCCGCGACGACCGGGTAACGGTGCTCCATCATGCCCCTCGCCATCCCCGACGCGACGAAGACGTCGAACCCGTTCACCGACGACGCTTTCACCGCGACACGGACCTCGCCGGATCCCGGATCGGGGACGGCGACGTCCTGGAACGTGGCGGCGCTCCCGTCGTCCGGCAGTGCGAACGCCCTCATCGTGCCCTCCGCCGTCATCGATCGATCACTAGTATCCCGCCGTTCATGGAGGTGCGGCCACAAGGGCCCGGCCTCGGTGATCAGGTTCGGGGAGGCCCCGTTGGACATGGCGGAACGCTACGTGTGGCTCTGCCTGCGTGTGGGGCGGCATGTCGAGGATTTCATCGACGCGTACATCGGCCCGGCGGAGTGGCAGCGAGCGGTCGCTGCCGAGGAGCCCGTCGATCCGAATCGGCTCAACGACGCAGCGCAGGCCATGCTCGCCGAGCTCGACGGAACCACCCTCGAAGACGACCGGCGGCGGTGGCTCCGCGCGCAGCTCGAAGCCGTGGAATGCGTCACGGCCCGTCTATCGGGCGCCGAGATGGCCTGGGCCGACGAGGTCGAGCGGTGTCTGGGTCTGCGTCCGACGCGCACCGACACGAGCGTCTTCGAGGAGATCCACGAACGGCTCGACGACGCGCTCCCCGGAACCGGCGGCGTGCGCGAGCGGTACATCGCGTGGGATGCCCACAACGCCGTTCCGCGGACGCAGCTCCTCGACGCACTCGAACGGCTGAGGGAGATCCTCGGTCCATGCGCGCACGAGCTTGCCACGATGCCGGCCGACGAGTCCGTCGCGTACGAGACCGTCTCCGACGTTCCGTGGATCGCGTTCAATCGGTACGAGGGCGGGTTCCACAGCCGCGTCGAGGTGAACGTCGACCTGCCGATCTCCATCGCGCTCCTCGTCGACCTCACCGCGCACGAGGCGTATCCCGGCCACCACACCGAGCGGGCGGTCAAGGAGCGGCATCTCTATCTCGACCTGCGGCGACCGGAGACGAGCGTCGTGATCGCCCCGGCTCCCGAGTCCGTCGTCTCGGAGGGCATCGGCCTGATCGCGCTCGAGGAGGCGTTCGGGGAGGAGCCCTTCGAGGCCGTAGCGAACGCGCTGGCTGACATCGGCGTGCGGTTCGATCCGGGCGAGGCCACCGAGGTGCACCGGGCCGAGATCGCGCTGTACGCCGTCGGTACGAACGCCGCGTTCATGCTCCACGAGGACGGCGCGACCACGGAGGAGGTGGAGCGATACGTGCGTCGGTGGGACTTGGGATCCGACGAGAAGGCGTCCCACACCGTGGAATTCCTGACCGACCCGTCGTCGCGCGCGTACGTGCCGGCCTATCCGGAGGGACGGCGGCTGTGCCGCGGCTTCGTCGATCGCGCCCCCGGCAACTTCGCTCGGCTCCTCACCGAGCAGCTCACACCCGCCGACCTTCTCCACTGACCCCGGTCGCTGCCGGAGCTCGAGCCGCCGTCAGCATCTCGGCCGTGGACGAGGGGGAGGTGGCGTGCTTCCGCAACGTGGACACCTGGACCCCGGCGGACGTCGATCCCGTTCCGGTACGTCATGGCCGTCGGAGCTCGATCTGATGGCCCAGCTCGCCGGCTTGACGCTGCGGAAGCGTCGGCGCGGGTGGAAGTCTGAGCCGTTCACGAACGAGAGCCGGAAGCACGTGTCGGTCTGGATGAAGCCGTCGGACTGAACGGGCTGGGGGTCCTGAGGCTGCCGGTTCGACCGCTTCAGTGGCAGTTCGTCGAGCCGCTGTCGGTGAATGGGTTCCCGGGCACGGGAAGGAACTCCCAGTCGTAGGAGCTCGCCCGCAGCCGGAGCTCGAGCACGCCGGCACCCTGCTTCGAGGCCACCTGGCTCGTGGGCAGCCGGACCGAGTCGTGGAGCCCGCCGATGCTCTGGCCGCCCGTGCCCACGAGGAACTCGCGCACGCCGGTCGAGGTGGCCGTGCCATCCACGTCCTGTGGCGCGAACCGCTCGTAGAAGTGTGAGTTGCCGGCGAGCACGATCTCGGCGCCGTGCTCGTCGAGCAGCCTGAAGAACGGCTTGTAGGTGGTGTTCACCTGGGCGTCGACCTTTTTCCGCGACGCGAAGACCGGCACGTGCAGCGCCACGAGGGTGCACCGCGACGTGCTCGCCTGCAGGTCGTCCTCGAGCCACTGGGCCTGCGGAGAGTTGGCGCCGCACCCACCGACCTCGTCGCAGACGGAGTTCAGGATCACCACGTGCCACGCCCCGAGGTCGAACGAGTAGTAGCCGTCGCTCGACTGATGTGCCCTGGCGCCCCAGTAACCGAAGTACCCGGCGGCGTCGGGCGTGCCGTACTCCTCGTCGCCCGCGGCCGGATACGTGATCGACCTGTACTTCCCCCACGAGGGATCGTAGGAGCCGTCGTACTCCGCTGGAGTGCCTCGTTCGTACTGCAGGTCGCCCACCGCGATCACCGCGTCGGCGCCGGCGAGCAGGTCGGCAGTCGCTCGATGAGCACACCGCTTGCGCGTCGGATCGTTGAACCTCGGGTCGCTCGGAGCGCAGGCGATGTCGCCTGCCGCGCGCAGCACGATCGTGCCGCCGCCACCTCCGCCGGGCGTCGTCACCTGCAGGGATGACGACGCCGTGTTCCCCGCGCCGTCGAACGCTACGACGGTGTATTCGTAGGTCGTCGACGCGGCGACCGAGTCGTCGGTGAGCGTGGTGGCGGTCGTCGTGCCCATCTCATCCGAATCGCGACGGACGCGGTAGCCCTCGACCCCGACGTCATCGCTCGAGGCGTTCCATTCCAAGACCACCCTGGTGGCGGTGAGCGTCGTCGTCCGCAGGTTCCCGGGGGGCGACGGATCCTGGTCGTCGTCGGCATCGGGCGGTTGTCCGGACTCGCACGATCTCACGATGTCGCGCGCGTCGCTCGCGCAGACGTCGTGCCCGCCGCCCCCCCGAAGCGTGTCGGCGCCGATCCCTCCGGCCAAGGAGTCGTTGCCGGCGCCGCCGCGGATGATGTCGTCGCCCCGGCCGCCGGCCAACCGGTCACGGCGCCCTCCACCCCTGACGACGTCGTCACCCGGGCCACCATATATGCGGTCGCTGCCGTTCCCACCGCGCAGGATGTCGTCTCCCCTGCCACCTCTGATGACGTCCTTCCCGCCGAAACCGCAGATCACGTCGTTCCGCGCCGTACCGATCAGCACGTCGTTGCCCGGGGTGCCGACGATCGTGCAGGCCGAGCCCGGGCCGGCGTTCGACATCGTCGGCACCGCCAACGCCATGGATGCGAGAGCACCGGTCACAGCCAGAGCGGCCAACGTCTTCGCTCGTCGCATGGCGGGTTTCAGGGGGAGGGGGGATCCGCGCATGCCCGAACCACACTATGTACCGATCCTGGGCACGGCAAGGGCCATCGGTGCCATCGTCCCCGGCCGAAAGTCGGTTGCCTCAGCGCCCGGTGACCTTGTGGATGGAGGTCGGCGCACCCGGAGCCCCGCCGGTCGCCGACGAGTAGTCCGCCACGCCGATGCAGGTGAACAACAGCGCATCATGCGGTTCGCCGAGCACGCTCGGCACCTCGCTGTCGAGGAACGTCATCCCGGAGGCGCTCGCGCCGAGCGCGTACGCCAATAGGTGCAGCCGGCCCTCGACCAGGCCGGCGGCCAGGTTCGCCTCGCGGTACTCGCGGTCGTCGAGCGCACCGACGTCGGTCACGGCGATCACGACGAACGCGGCGTCGCGAGCGAGACCCTGCTCGAGGCACACGCGGTACAGCTCGTCTTGCATCGCACCGGGACGAACCGGAGACGAGAGATCCGGCCACCGGTAGACACCGGGGATCGACCTGTCGACGTCGTGCACCACGACGAAATGCGGGAGGTCCACGCCGCGCAGCGCCGCACGCATGCACGTCACCAACGTCGACTCGGGGAGTCCGCGGGTGGGGTCCATGCGGCGCTGGGAGCCGCGCGAGAGCACGACGGCCTCGACCGGATCGGTTCCCCGCGCGGGCACGCGGACCGGATCGCCGGGACCCCACGGTGGTCCAAGCGTTGCGCGGTCCCCGGCCCGATGAGCCGCAGTGACGAGCGGGAACTCGACCGGCGCTGCGTCGACCTCGCCTTCCTCGGTCGAGCCGGTCGCCTCGAGCGCCGGGGCGCCGTCGCCGAGCGCCACGACCGCCACCGGCCACTCGTGGATCCCATCGGCGCCGACGAGCGTGGTGACCGTGGAGTCGGGGAAGCGTGTGTGCAGCCGTGCCGCGATCCCGGCGGAATCGGCAACCGAGAGGAGTTGGGCGAGCATCGTGCCGGCGTCCCAGTACACGTGGCGGAACCCCCGCTCGCGGTAACGCCAGCCGGTCCGCCAGGGGACGCCGGTGATGACCACGGCGGGCACATCACCACTCGGCGGCGGCCCGATCCGCACGAGGGCGTGGTCCCCGGGGTCGTACCAATGAACGCCCGCCGGTAGCCCCGGGCCGTCGGGCACGACCACGTAGAGCTCGAGCGGGAAGCGGCCACCCGCGGATCCGGCTGCGCGGAACAGCCAGGTTCCGTACGGGCGTTCCATCGTCCGAACCACCCCGGCGGAGAGATGGAGCATCCGGGAGAGTTGGCGGAGATCCGTCTGAGTGCGGGCGACCCGTGCGGTGCCCGCGAGGACGTCGACGGCGGGGGCGGAGGTCGTCGGCAGGTCTCGAGGGAGCGGCACCCGAGGCAGCCTCGGGTCGTACCGCTTGTAGAACCACGGCAGGCGATCGAGGTCGTTCACCTCCAGATCCTGCAGCACGCGGGGATCGTCGACCGCCTCGTCCCACTCGCGGCCGGGTTCGTAGGACGTGAGACGGTGCAGCGCCTGCGTCTCGGTCTCCTCGCGCGGGCTCACGGCCGGCACTGTAGACAGGACGGCAGGTGACCGGTTCGACTCGTAGGGTGGCCTGAGCGGTGTGGCCGACGGAAGGAGCCATGATGCTCGAGCGGGACGGATACCCTCCCGGCGTCCCCTGCTGGGTCGACACCGGTCAGCCGGATCCGGACGCGGCGGTCGCGTTCTATGGTTCCCTGTTCGGGTGGGAGTTCGAGGAGCGCACCTCCACGGGCTCCGTGCCGTACTTCATCGGCCGGCTTCGAGGGCGCGACGTCGCCGGCGTCGGCGGCCGATCTGACCGCGCGCAGGCGACGTCGGCGTGGACGACCTACGTCTGGGTGGAGAGCGCCGACGAAACGTCCGGGAAGGTCGACGATGCAGGGGGTACGACCCTGGTGGAACCCTTCGACGTTCCCACCGCCGGGCGCATGGCTGTGTTCGCCGATCCGGCCGGCGGCATCTTCGGCGCCTGGCAGGCAGAAGGACACCGGGGTGCCCAGCTCGTGAACGAGCCGGGCACCTGGAACTTCAGCGAGCTCAACACGGTCGACCCCGAGGGAGCGAAGGCGTTCTATGGCTCGGTGTTCGGTTGGGAGCTGAGCGAGCTCGACGTCGACGGCGACGGCTCCGGGTTCTTCCGGATGCCCGGCTACGGTGAGTTCCTCGCGAGCCGCGACCCGGATCTCTACGATCGCCAAGAACGTATCGGCGCCCCGACGGGGTTCGAGGAGGCGGTCGCCTGGCTGGTCCCGACCGAGCGCGAGGGGTCCGATGAGTCCCAGTCGCACTGGAGCATCACGTTCGCGGTGGACGACGCCGACGCGATCGCCGAACGCGCCGCCGAGCTCGGCGGAACCGTGCTCGTTCCACCGATGGACGCCCCCTGGATCCGGATGACGGTGATCCGCGATCCTCAAGGAGCGGTCTTCACGGCGAGCAAGTTCACCCCGCCCGCGTAGGGTCGCCTGCCGATCCGCCAGGGATCAGGCCTTCACCGGGTAGCTGTACCTGATCTTGGCCGTGACCACGGAACACGTGGACGTCGGCGGTGATCGAACGCGCAGGAACGACTGTGTGCCCGAGCGCCCCTTGCTCTTGCGGCACCCGTAGATGCCACCCTCGATCACGAACGAGACCGACTCTATCCGCTCGCCGGGCTTCAGGGCCCAGTTCCAATAGACGGAGATGTTGGCGTTCGCGCACAGGATCTGGGTCTGCCCGGGTGGTTGGTCTCGCGAGACCACGCAGCTGCCGCCGATCGCCGTTCTCTGCTCGTCGCCGACTCGGGCGTAGGCACGTCCGGCCTTCTGCTTGGTGGTGGTCAGTCGGATCTTCCCCCTCGTGATCTCCACCTTCAGCGCCTTCGAGGTCATCGAAAGCCCGTCCGGGTCGGTCGCGCCGATCTTCACGAAGTACGTGCCCTTGGGGGCGCGCGAGCCGTCGCCTTCCCTGCCGTCCCAGGTCCAGCCGTGGACGCCCTTCGCCAGCGGGCCGAGGTTCTCGGTGAGGATCTGGTCGCCGCAACACCGGCCGTAGGTGTCGGCCGTGAACACGGTCACGTTCGTCGCGGTCGTGTCGGCCGCGAGGGAGTAGCCGATCTTCGTCGTGTCCTTGTATCCGTCGTCGACGAGCGGGTAGAACGGCGACGGCTTGGCCGAGAGGTTCGAGACCAACGGGGGCGACAGGGTGAAGAGCGTGCTCGTGAGCGCGGGCCCGCCGCTCTGGCGCCGGACGTCGACCTCGTACGTCGTGGGCGCTGTGACCGAGAGCTTCTTCCAGGGGAACGAGATCTCGTGCGGGGACGTGTGAGTCTCAGGATCGACGAGGTAGTCCTTGGTCTTGATCGGGGCCTTCCCCGGCCGTCGGAGCCGCACCGTGAAGATCGCGGCCTCGTCCGACTCGCCGAACGTGAACGTGACCGTTGCCGGGCCTCCGTAGGGCGAATAGACGGTCTCGGGGACGTCGATGATCGCGGCGAACGATGCTGACGCGGGCGTCGCGACGATCACGCTCATCCCCAGCACGATCGCGACCAGGAACGCTGCAGCCCTCTTCCGCATAGGGAAGGTATCGGCAGCGGTAGCCTCTCGCTCGACCTCCCGCTTCCTCGGTCAGACTGTGTCGGTGCCGACCGACCGTCTCGAACGCGTGACCCGGCGACTGGCTGCGGCGGGGTGCGTCGCCGCCCGAGCCGAGGCCGAGGAGCTCGTGAACTCGGCGCCCGAGGATGCTTCCCTCGAGGGGTTGATCGCGCGCCGGGAACGGGGCGAGCCCCTCGCCTGGATCGTCGGCACGACGCGTTTCTGCGGCCGCACGCTGCACATCGAGCCCGGGGTCTACGTGCCGAGAGCGCAGAGCGAGGACCTGGCCGGCCGCGCCGCTGCGTTCCTCACCGGCGGCGACGGCGGTCGGGCCGCGGACCTCTGCACCGGCGCGGGCGCGATCGCTGTGTCCCTCATGGCGGAGGTGCCCGCAGCCGCCGTCATCGGCGTCGACATCGATCCGATCGCCGTCGCGTGCGCCCGTCGCAACGGCGTGCGAACCGTGCGAGGCGATCTCGATGGGCCGCTACGTTCCGGGGCGTTCGATGTCGTCACGGCCGTGGCGCCGTACGTCCCGACGCGCGACCTGCGACTGCTGCCGGCCGACGTCCGGCGATACGAACCGCGCCTCGCCCTCGACGGCGGGGGCGACGGCCTCGACGTGGTCGGGAAGGTCGTCCGGGGCGCCGCTCGTCTCCTGCGACCGGGAGGGTGGCTGCTCATCGAGATCGGCGGCGATCAGGACCGGACGCTCGAGCCGGCGCTCACCGTGTCGGGTTTCTCGTCGGTCGCGACGTGGTCAGACGACGACGGCGAGCTCCGCGGCCTGGCCGCGCGAGCTCAGCCGATGTAGCCCCCGACGGTCGACGGATCGCGCACCTCGGCATCGTCGGGGTCCATCCCGGCGGAACGCCGGGCGCGCCGTTGATGCAGCAGATCCCAGCATTGATCGAGGGTCACGCCGATCTCGCTCAACCGCTGCCGGTCGGCGTCGGTGGCCTCCTCACGGCCCTCCTTCTCGAAGATCCGGTGCTCTTCGTCGGCGAGCTCGCCGATCCGAGCGAGCACGTTCGCGTCGTCCATCTCGTGCCTCCGATCGTCGGCTGAGCGCGAGCGTACCCGCCCGGGCCGACGGGCGAACACGCCTCGTCAGGCGCCGCGTCGATGTGGGACCATGACGGCCCCTTCGCCACTGGCGCTCGCCTACGACCACTGGACGACGGTTGGCAGAGACCACGACACGGAAGCCACGCTCCCTCGCCCTGGTGGTGCTCGCCGCCGGCAAGGGGAAGCGGCTGAAGTCAGGGACGCCCAAGGTGCTGCATCCCGTCTGCGGGCGGCCGGCGCTGTGGCACGTGCTGCAGGCCGGCCTCGCCGCGAAGCCCACCAAGGTGATCGTGGTCGTCGGACACGGCGCGGACGATGTTCGATCCGAGGTCGCGAGCTGGCGGATCTCGCCGAGACCGGTGTTCGTCGAGCAGAAGCGACAGCTCGGCACCGGCCACGCGGTGCGGGCCGCCGAGCGGGCGGTCGGCCGCGCCGACGACGTGCTCGTGATGGGCGGCGACTTCGACCCGGTCACCGTCGACGACGTGAAGCGCCTGGTCGCCTCCCACCGGCGTTCGAACGCCGCCGCGACGATCGCCTCCACCCGGCTCGACGAGCCCGGCGGCTACGGGCGGGTCGTCCGCAGGGGATCCCGGCTCGTCGAGGTCGTCGAGGACGTCGACGCCACCCCCGAGATCCGCGCGATCCGCGAGGTCTCGATCGTGCTCTTCGCGTTCCGGCGGCGCGAGCTGTTCGCCACGCTTCCGCTCCTCGACCGGAAGAACCGCCAACGCGAGTACTACCTGAACGGCGTGATCCCCGAGATGCTCGCGGCCGGCGAGAAGGTGAACGCGGTTCCGGTCGACACCGGGGGAGCGATGGGGTTGAACTCGCGCGCCGGGCTCGCCGCGGTCGAGGCGGTCGTGCGCGGGCGCATCATTGCCCGGCACATGGCGAACGGGGTCACGTTCGTCGATCCGGGCGCGACCTACATCGACGTCGACGTCGAGATCGGCGCCGATTCCGTGATCTACCCCAACACGTTCCTCGAACGAGGGTCGCGCGTCGGCGTCGCCTGCGGCATCGGCCCCTCCGTGGCCATGGCCGCCTCGACGGTGGGCGACGGCTCCGTGGTCCGGTTCTCGGTGCTCGAGGGCGCCCGCGTCGGCGAGGGTTGCGAGGTCGGGCCGTTCGCGCGGCTCCGCGACGGAGCGGTGCTCGACGACGGCGCCCAGGTCGGGAACTTCGTCGAGGTGAAGGCGACCACGCTCGGTCGCGGCGCGAAGGCCAAGCACCTCACCTACCTCGGCGACGCCGAGATCGGCGAGGGCGCGAACATCGGCGCCGGCACCGTGACGGTGAACTACGACGGATACGCGAAACACACGACGAAGGTGGGTTCCGGGGCCCGCATCGGTTCGGATACGATGCTGGTGGCGCCGGTGACGGTCGGTCGCGACGCCAACACGGGGGCCGGATCGGTGATCACCAAGGACGTCCCTGAGGGCGCGCTCGGGGTCGAGCGCGCCGAGCAGCGGAACGTCGAGGGGTACCGGGAGCGCAAGGACGGGGAGCACCGTCGCCGCAGCGGGCGGCGCACGAAGGAACCGGCGAAGAGGAAGGCATAGGGGAGCGCGCGCCGTGGAGATCATCACCAAGAAGCGGATGATGTTGTTCACCGGCACCATCCACCCGGCCCTCGGGCACGAGATCGCCGAATGCCTGAGCGTGCCGGTCAGCGAATCGGAGCTGCGGCGCTTCGCCTCGGGTGAGATCTACTTCCGGGCGAAGGAGAGCGTTCGAGGCGCCGACGTGTTCGTCGTGCAGACCCACTACGACCCCGTGAACGAGGCCGTGATGGAGCAGCTCGTCATGCTCGACGCGATGAAGCGGGCCTCGGCCAAACGCATCACCGCCGTGATCCCGTACTACGGCTACTCCCGCCAGGACAAGAAGGCCATCTCCCGCGAGCCGATCAGCGCGAAGCTCGTGGCCGACCTGCTCTCCACCGCCGGCGCCGATCGCGTGGTCAGCGTCGACCTGCACTCCGGCCAGATCCAGGGATACTTCGACTCACCGTTCGACCACCTCACCGCCCTGCCGATCCTCTCCAACTACTTCCAGGACGAGCTCGGGCTGCACGGCGACGACCTCGTCGTGGTGGCGCCCGACGCCGGCCGCATCAAGACCGCCGAGAAGCTGCGCGAATACCTGCACGCCGACCTCGCGTTCCTCTACAAGCGTCGCAGCCGCAAGGAAGCGCACAAGATTGAGGAGATGACCGTGGTCGGCGAGGTCGACGGCCGTCCGTGCGTGATCGTCGACGACATGATCGACACCGCGAGCACGGTCTCGGAGGGCACGAAGGTCCTCGCTCAGATGGGCGCCGGCCCGATCTACGTCGGCGCGACCCACGGCATCTTCAGCGGGAAGGCGCGGCAACTGCTCGAGGAGGCCCCGATCGAGCAAGTCGTCGTGACGAACACGGTGCCGATCCCCGAGGAGCGGCAGTTCGACAAGCTGAAGGTCCTGTCGATCGCCCCCTTGATCGCGAGCGCGCTGCGCGCGGTGTTCGAGGACACGAGCGTGAGCGAGATCTTCGGCGGCGCCAACCAGGTCTAGTCTGGGTTGGACTACGGTCAGCGGTCCTCGTCTCGATGGCGGGTTCGGCTTGGTGGGTCGTCCATCAGGCCACCGGTCGGTAGTTCCTGATGTCGAGGCCCGAAGTGAGACGCTCGAGGAAGTCGTACTGGCGAGCGTCGAACGCGTTGGCGTAGACGTGCACGTCTCCCTCCGCGCACCACTCGACGACGCCGTCGCCCGCTCCGAGGTCGGTAGCTCCTCCACCCCGGCAGTCGTCGGGGCTGATCTCGAGATCGACGACCACGTCTCGACCTGAGAATCGGATCGTCGCGCCGGTATCACCCGGATGTGCATCGAGGGGTGGCGAGTCTTCCATGACCAGAAGCCCTTCCGTCGATCCGGAGGCGTCGAGATGCTCAGCCCAGAGCGTGGTTTCGGCCGTCATCGAACGCGACCGACACAACACGACGATGTTCCACGGCCCGATCCGCGTGATCAAGATGTTGTGAGGTCGAGTCCATGGTTGACCCCGCCACAGCTCCACGACGCGTCCGTCTTTTCTCTCGTACCGGTCGAGAGGTGCATCACCTCTGGACCAGTTGTCGCGCGGGTCCGAACGGGATGCGTGGACCGGCCATCCGCACGTGCCAGAGCTTTCCTCGAGGTTCGCATACGAATCCGGGTAGACGTTGAGCGTCTCCAGGGCGAGTTCGGCTGGGTACACGACCTCGGCGGTCGCTCCATCGGGGAACGTCACCGGCATGACGACATGCTCACCTTCCATCTTGACCGCGGGAGCCCAGAACTCGTTCGGGTTGAGGTGATCGACCTCGTCAAGGAAGGTGTGCGAAGGCTCGTTCGTGACTGGCGTCGACGACGCCATAGGAACTCCATCGTCATCCAACGCGACGGCCGTGGCCTGCACATCTGCGTCGTTCGAGGCGAAGAAGAGGTCGAAGTCGAACGGCATGCTCGGAGGCAGGGGCACGACCTGTGCCGGGATCGGGGGGGTCCCTTCCTCGAGCCGGAGCTCGACCGCGTCGGCGGCCTTCACCACGGCGCCGAAGACAGGATCGCCACCGCCCTGTTCGATCGGGCGCCCATCCCTCACGGTGAACGGCCCGCCTGCGACGACGCCGGGCCCCTCCACCGTGCTCAGCTCAAGTTGAACGTTCGCGATGTAACCGTGTTCGGTCTGGGGACGAAGCTCGAGCGTCCAAGGACCGGCTGCGTTCTCGCCACCCGCGATCACGTACGCCCCCGACGGGTGGTCGCGTCGGGTGCCGATCGGGCTCGGGTCGATCGTGGCCTGAGCGCTCATCGTTTCGAACGCACGGATCAAGGTCGTCCGGTCCTCCTCCGACACGTCGTCGCCGAACAGGAAGTGCGCGACGTACGGAAGGTCTTCCGTCGCGAAGGGAACGTAGGTGCCGGTGCCACACGCGCCCGTTCCTTCGCGCGCTCCCGAGTCGAATCGCGTCGCTGCCTGGGGAAGCGCATCGGCCTGCCCCTGATGTTTCCAGACGTAGGCGTCGTCGGCCGCGATCGTCATGATCGCCTCTTCCGAACCGACCGCGAACGCCGCGTCGAAGCACGGGGAGGTCGTCAGACCCCGGTCCGTATTGCTCAGCATCAAGACGGGCGTGATGCGAACGTTTCGGGGCACGTCCGCCGCGATCGGACGGGCCCAGCTCCATTGATCGACCATGTACCAGTCGCTCGGGCTCGTGATCGTGAATCCTTGGACGACCGCGGTGCGCTCGAAGAGCTCGTACCCGACCCACGGATCATCGGCCGGCGTCGGCTCGGGACCACGGCCAGCATCGACCGCTCGGAGCACCGCGACCGAGCCGACGACGAGGGCAAGCACCGTGAGGCCACTGACGAGCACCGTGCCCAACTCGCGGCGGCGGCTCCGCTTCCGCACCTGCTCCGGGAGTCGGGGGGCAACACCGCCCACCGACGACGCCTTCAGGTCGAAGAGCTCGCGCAGGTCGTGTTCGACGTCGTTCATGCTTCCTCACCTCTGATCCGCTCGCGGAGCGCCTCGCCCCCGCGGGCCACCAACGACTTCACGGCCGCGACCGAGCAACCGAGCACCTCGGCCGTCTCGCGCTCGGACAGGTCCTCGTAGTAGCGGAGCACGAGGGCCGCTCGCTGACGGGCCGGCAGGGTGCCGAGCGCTCGCCACAGGTCCTCGCGGGCGCCGACATCCGGCTGCGACGACACGCGTCGCACCGAGGCCGCGCCCTCACGCGAGAGCCACTCCCGCTCGAGGCGCCGACGACGGAGCCCCGACGTGTGCAGGTTCACGATCGCCCGGCGGAAGTACGCCTCGAACGCGTCGGGCTTCCGGAGGTGGCGGAACCGGCCGACGCAGCGCACGAACGCTTCCTGGGCGAGGTCCTCGGCGTGCGAGCGATCGCCGGTGAGCAGGAACGCGAGACGCACGCCGGCTCCGATGTGCCTCGCGTACAGCTCGTCGAGACCGCCATCGGCCGCGTCGGACTGCTCCAGGCCGCTCCCCGCCGGCCGGTCCTCGACGCCCACCCGCATCCCTTCCGCCATCTCATCCTCAAAGACGCACGGCTCGGGCGCAAGGTATCGCTCCGGGGCACCGAACGTGGGATGCGATGCCGTCCACCAGCGGATTCCTGTACCATCGTGCGGTTCGTCCAACCACCTCCCCACGAATTCGAAGGGCCCCTACTTCGCCATGGAGACCAAGCTCAACGCCGAACGACGTTCCGACGCCGGCAAGGGCGTCGCCCGCAAGCTCCGCGCCGCCGGGAAGGTGCCCGCCGTGCTCTACGGCCAGGGCCTCGACACGACCCCGCTGACGGTGGACTCGCGCGAGCTGACCCACCTGCTGCACAGCAGCGCCGGGTCGAACGTGCTGGTCGACCTCGTGGTCGACGGCGAGGAGCACCTGGCGATCCCGCGAGAGATCCAGCGCGACCACATCCACTCGAAGTGGGTGCACGTCGACTTCCTGGCGGTCAGCCGCACGGAGACGATCACGGTGAACGTGCCGGTGCACGAGACCGGTGAGGCCGTGGGGGTGAAGGAAGGCGGCGTGGTCGAGCACCACCTGCGCGAGGTGCAGATCGAGTGCCTGCCCCAGGACGTGCCCGACGAGCTGGTCGTCGACATCACGGAAGTCGAGCTCGGCGAGATGGTGCACGTGAGCGATCTGGTGCCTCCCGCGGGCGTCACGATCCTCACGAACCCCGAGGACGCGATCCTCTCGGTGATCACCCCCGCGCTCCTGCGCGTCGAGGCCGACCTGTCGGTTCCCGGCGAGGAGGGCGTCGAGATCCCCGCCGAGGCCGAGGAAGCCGCCGAGGCCGCCGAGGGGGAAGAAGTCGCCGAGGGCGCCGAGGGCGAGGCCGCCGCATCGGCCGAGGGCGAGGGTGCGACCTCGGAGAGCGGCGAGGGCGAGAGCGGCGAGGGCTAGCCCCACGCCACGCGCATGACCTGGCTCGTCGCCGGTCTCGGCAATCCCGGCGACCGCTACGCGAACACGCGGCACAACCTCGGGCGCATGGTGGCGGACGAGCTCGCGCGCGTTCACGGGGCGCGGTTCAAGAAGGTGCGCTTCCTGCCCGTCGAGGTCGCGGAGATCCGCGAGGCGGGGGAGCTGGTCGTGCTCGCGTCATCGACCCGGTTCATGAACGAGTCGGGTCCCTCGTACGCGAGCCTCGCGAAGAAGCGAGACGTGGAGGCCGGCCACATGATCGCGGTCTACGACGAGCTCGACATCCCCGCGGGTGAGCTCCGCGTGAAGCTCGGTGGGGGAAGCTCGCACAACGGCGTGAAGTCGCTGCAGCAGGCGATGGGCGGGCGCGAGTTCCTGCACGCGCGCATCGGCGTCGGGCGTCCGCCCGGGCGGCAGGATCCGGCCGACTTCGTGCTGCATCCGATCGGGAAGCAGCTCGACGCCGATGTCGCGATCTGGGTCGACCACGCCGCCGACGCGGTGCGCAGCCTGATCGCCGACGGGCTCGCGGCGACCCAGGACCGCTTCAACCGCCAATCGCCCACGGGCTGAGGACCCCCCGGTACACTGCGTTCCGTTCAGGCCCGTCGCGACGCGACGAGGCCTGTTCGCGGTGTCCGCATGCCGGGTGAGGAAGGTTCGTGGGTCTGCAGGAAGCGGTCGAGGTGCTGGTGCGATCCGAGCCGTTCGAGAAGCTCCTGCTCGAACGGGCGCGGCCGATCGTGGCCCGGGCCGAGGCGGGGGAGGATTTCGTGGTCGCCGGAGTGGCGACCGCGCTCGAGGCGCCCGTCTTCGCCGTGGCCCCCGGCCCCCGCGAGGCCGAGGCGCTCGCGGCCGACCTCGCCGCGCTGCTCGGGCCGGAGCGGGTCGCCCTGCTGCCGGCGTGGGAGGCCCTTTCGTACGAGGGCATCCCGCCCGCGCCCGAGGTGGCCGCTCGTCGGACGAACGCGATCGCTCACGCTCGGGAGGCCAAGGGGTCGTTCGTGCTCGTGGCGCCGGCGATGGCCGCGATGCAGGGCATGATCCCGACGCTCGGCCTGACGCCGCCGTTGCAGCTCGTCGCCGGTCTCGACCTGCCACCCGACGCGCTCGCCGAGCGGCTCGTCGACCTCGGGTACCTGCGAGCCGACATCGTCGAGCACCGTGGGGAGTTCGCCGTGCGAGGGGGGGTCGTCGACGTCTTCCCCGGAACGGCGCGCCGACCGGTGCGACTGGACTATTGGGGCGACGAGGTGGAGTCGATCCGCGAATTCCTGCCGTCGACGCAGCTCTCGACCGACCGGGTCGCGCTGGCCGAAGTGCCGGCGACGCGGGAGCTGATCCCCGACGATGCGATACGCGCGAGGGCGCGGCAGGCGGCCGGCGGGGCGCCCGAGCGCTTCGCCGATCAGCTCGAACGCCTCGCCGACGGGCTGTTCGTCGAGGGCGTGGAGACGCTGGCGCCGTTCCTGTTCGAGCGCATGCCGACCCCGGCCGAGGTGGTGCCCGACGGAGGATGGGTCGTGATCACGCACGCGCACCGCACCCTCGATCGGGCACGCGCAGCACACCAGGAGGCGGAGGCGCTCGCCGAAGCCACGGCGTGGCCGTCGGCACGGGTGCTGCATCCGCTCGACGAGGCGCTCGGCTCGCGCGTTCGGCTGCACCTCACGGAATTCGCGGAGGGGCTCGACCTCGGCATCGAGGGATGGGGCAGCGCGCAGGGCAACGCCGCCGAGCTCGCGCAGCGAGTCGGGGATCTGGCGGGGCGCGGCTTCCGCGTGGTGCTCTCGGCCAGGGGCCACGGCTCGCTCGAACGCGCCAGCGAGGTGATCGGCGAGGGCGTGCCGGTCGAGGCCGTCGAGTCCCCGCTGGCCGACGGGTTCGTGTTCCCGGCCGGGAAGCTCGCCGTGGCCACCGAGGAGGATCTGTTCGGTTCCCGGCGGCACACGCGCACCGCGCCGCGGTTCACCCGCCGGCCTACCGACTCGATCGCCGACGAGCTCGAGCCGGGCGACTTCGCCGTGCACCGCATCCACGGGGTCGGCCGGTACACGGGCATCACGCACCGGGCGCTCGCGGGCGCCGAGCGCGACTACTTGATCCTCGAGTACGCGGGCGGCGACAAGCTGTTCGTGCCGAGCGACGCGGTCGGCATGGTCGCGAAGTACGTCGGCGGCGACACGCCGCGCCTGCATCGCATGGGCGGCAGCGATTGGGCCCGGGCGACGGCCAAGGTCAAGCGGGCCGTGCGCGACATGGCCGGCGAGCTCGTGCGCCTGTACACCGTGCGCATGACGGTGCCCGGGCACGCGTTCGGCCCCGACACGCCGTGGCAGCGGGAGCTCGAGGACGCGTTCCCGCACGAAGAGACCACCGACCAGATCTCGGCGATCGACGAGGTCAAGGCCGACATGATGCTGCCCAAGCCCATGGACCGCCTGATCTGCGGCGACGTCGGGTTCGGCAAGACCGAGATCGCCCTGCGCGCTGCGTTCAAGGCGGTGATGGAAGGCAAGCAGGTCGCCGTGCTCGTGCCGACGACGCTGCTGGCCGAGCAGCATTTCATCACGTTCAGCGAGCGGTTCTCGCCGTTCCCGGTGACGGTGAGGATGCTCAGCCGGTTCGTGAGCCACGACGAACAGCGGCAGGTCGTCGAGGACGTGAAGGCCGGGAAGGTCGACATCGTGATCGGCACGCACCGGCTGCTCGGCAAGGACATGGCCTTCCGGGACCTCGGGCTGCTCGTGGTCGACGAGGAGCAGCGGTTCGGGGTCGCGCACAAGGAACGGTTGAAGCAATTCCGCGCGAGCGTCGACGTGCTTACGATGACGGCCACGCCGATCCCCCGCACGCTCGAGATGGCGCTCACCGGCATCCGCGAGATGAGCACGATCGATACGCCGCCCGAGGACCGCCAGCCCGTGCTCACCTACGTCGGTAGCTACGACGAGGGGCTCGCGCTCGGCGCGGTCCGCCGGGAGCTGCTCCGCGAGGGCCAGGTCTTCTGGGTGCACAACCGGGTGGCGACGATCGACCGCCAGGCGGCGTGGCTGCAGCAGGAGCTGCCCGAGGCTCGCATCGTCGTCGCGCACGGACGGATGGACGAGGCGCTGCTCGAGCGGCAGATGATGAAGTTCTGGAACCGCGAGGCCGACGTGCTCGTCTCGACCGTGATCATCGAGAGCGGGCTCGACGTGCCGAACGCGAACACGCTCGTGGTCGACCGAGCCGATCTGCTCGGGCTCGCTCAGATGTACCAGCTCCGCGGCCGGGTCGGGCGCTCCACCGAACGCGCCTTCGCCTACTTCTTCTTCCCGCCGCAGCGCGAGATGACCGACGAGGCGCGGGAGCGACTCGCGACGATCAGCGCGCACCAGGCGCTCGGCTCGGGCTTCAAGATCGCGATGAAGGACCTCGAGATCCGGGGCGCCGGCAACATGCTCGGCGCCGAGCAGTCGGGCCACATCGCCGCGGTGGGCTTCGACGCGTACGCGCGCATCCTGCAGGAGTCGATGGCGGAGATGAAGGGCGAGGAGATCCCCGTGGAGTCGGAGCTGCGCATCGACCTGCCGGTCAAGGCGTTCGTGCCGCCCGGCTGGGTTGGGCAGGAGGCCCTGCGACTCGAGCTGTACCGGCGCATCTCGCTCGCGCCCGACCACGAGGCGCTCGAGAGCATCCGGGAGGAGACGGTGGACCGCTACGGCGCGTTGCCCGACGAGGTGGTGACGCTGTTCGCGATCGCGTCACTCCGCGTCACGGCGCGGGCGCTGGGCGTGGAAGAGATCTCGACGTTCCGAGACCAGGTGCGGCTCAAGCCGGTCACGATCCCCGATGCCCTGGTGGTCGACCTCGAGGAACGCGTGTACGGGGCAAGCTACGCGCCCGAGTCCCGCACGCTGAACCTCGTGCCCGAGCGGGTCTTCGGCGCCGACCTGGTCGCGTTCGTCGAGCGATGGCTACTCGAGGCCGTGACCGGCGACAAGGTGTTGCCCGCGGCCACGTGACGTTCGTGTGTCGCGCGTGAACCTGGGGCGGCCGGCCGCCGCCGAGCCCGTAGACTGGTCGCTCGTGAACCCCCGAAGGCTCCGCCTCATCGTCCTGCCCGTGATCGGGCTCGTGCTCCTCGCCGCGTGCAGCACCGGGCCGTCGCCCGCCGCGACCGCGGGCGAAACCGACATCACCGACGAGCAGGTCGCGCAGCAATCGAAGCTGTTCACGTTCCTGGCCGCCCTGAACCAGCAGCAGTGCGGCGGCCCGGCCGCCGACGGCGAGTCCCAGGCGACGGTGTGCAACCGGTTCACCCTGTCGAACCTGATCCAGAACGTGTTCGTCACCGACTACGCGGGCAGCAACGACATCTCGGTGAAGGCGTCGGAGGTCGACGACATCATCGCGAACCTCGACGACCAGCTCTCGGCCGACACGGTCGACGAGGAGCTGGGGAAGCTCGACCTCACGCGCGCCGATCTGCAGACGCTCGCGAACGATGTGCTGCTGTTCCAGGCGGTGCAGACCGCGGTGGCGGAGGACGGCCTCGACGACGAGCAGATGCAGCGGCTGTACGAGGATGAGATCCTGCGGTTCACCACGATCGACGCCCTCCACATCCTGGTCGACTCCGAGGCCGAGGCACAGGACGTCTACGAGCAGGTGACCGCGCCCGGCGCCACCCGGAAGACGTTCGAGGACCTCGCGAGGGAGGTCTCGACCGACACCGGCTCCGGAGCCAACGGCGGGAGCCTCGGCCAAGCCGTCGCCTCCACGTACGTGCCGGAGTTCGGCGAGGCGGCGGCCGCGCTCGAACCCGGCGAGATCTCCCAGCCGGTCCGCAGCGAGTTCGGTTGGCACGTGATCTACCTCGTGGACAAGCAGGTCCTCCCCTTGGAGGAGGCTCGCGCCCAGCTGGCCGAGGGCGAGCAGGGGGCCGTGTTCTCCGCGTGGATGCGCGACCAGATCGAGACACAGGGCGTCGAGGTGAACCCGAAGTACGGACGGTGGGACCTCGAGACCCTCTCCGTGGTCGCGGTCAACAGCACCGACCCGAGCGCGACCGCAGGTCCCGCCGACGGCACCGGCGACGGGAGCACTCCCGCCCCGTGACCGAGATGCCCTCGAGCGCCGGCGATCTGCTCGCCCACGTTCCCGAGGGCCCGGTTCCCAGCTCCCACGAGGGTCGGCGGCTCCTCGACCTCGTACGGGTCATGGCGCGCCTCCGGGGTCCCGGTGGGTGTCCATGGGACGCCGAGCAGACCCATCGCACGCTGGCGCGCCATCTGCTGGAGGAGACCCACGAGCTGCTCGAGGCGATCGACGCCGGCGACGACGACGCGATGCGCGACGAGCTCGGCGATGTGCTGCTCCAGGTCGTCTTCCATGCGCAGATGGCCGCCGACGAGGGCCGATGGGACGTCGACGACGTCGCGGAAGGACTCGTCCGCAAGCTGATCTACCGGCATCCCCACGTTTTCGGTGAGGTCGAGGTGGGCGGGGCCGACGAGGTGCTCGTGAACTGGGAGAAGCTCAAGGCTGCGGAAGCCGGAGAGCGTTCCGTGGTCGACGACGACATCCCCGCCTCGCTGCCCTCGCTCGCCCGGGCGGCGAAGGTGCAGCGCCGGGCCGCCGGCTGGGGCTTCGAGTGGCGTTCGGTCGACGGGGCCGTCGACGCCCTGCGTGAGGAGGTCGACGAGCTCGCCGCCGCGACCGGTGACAGCGCGCACTCCGAGGAAGAGGTGGGCGACGTGCTCTTCGCCACGGTCGCGCTCGCTCGCAGGCTGGGCGTCGACGCCGAGAGCGCGCTGCGGCGCACGGTGCGGTCGTTCTCGGAGCGCTACGAGCGGTTCGTGGAGCTCGCGGCCGCCCGGGGGGTCGACGTCGAGGCCGCCGACGAGGCGGAGCTGCGGGCCCTGTTCCGCGAGGCGCGGGAAGCGTGAGCGACGCCGCGACGCCGAGCCGCGACGACGTCGCGAGCGCCCGGCCACGCATCGCGCCCTACGTGCGCCGTACGCCGGTGCTCGACGTGGCGGCAGGCACGTTCGGCGTCGATGCTCCGCTCACGCTGAAGCTCGAGCTGCTCCAGGTGACCGGGTCGTTCAAGCCGCGCGGCGCCTTCAACCGCATGCTCACGGCCGGAGTGGGCCTCGCGGGCGTCGTGGCCGCGAGCGGCGGGAACTTCGGGTTGGCGGTCGGCCACGCCGCCCGCGAGCTCGGCCACCACGCCGAGATCTTCGTGCCGTCGACGTCGCCGGCCGCGAAGATCGACAAGGTCCGCACCACCGGGGCGGACGTGCGCGTGATCGACGGCTACTACGACCATGCGGCCGAGGCTGCCGCCGCCCGCCGCGACGAGACGGGGGCGGTATGGATGCATCCGTACGACCAGTCACCGGTCGTCGCCGGGCAGGGCACGATCGGCGCCGAGCTCAGCGAGCAGGCTCCCGGGACCGATATCGTCGTCGTGGCGGTCGGCGGCGGAGGCCTGATCGGTGGCATCGCGACGTGGTTCTCGAACGAAGCGACGCAGGTGATCGGCGTCGAGCCCACAGCGTCGTCGTGCCTGCGGGCCGCTCTCGACGCGGGCCGGCCCGTCGAGGTTCCGGTTTCCGGCCGGGCCGCCGATTCCCTCGGCGCCCGCCGGGTCGGCGATATCGCGTTCGAGGTCGCCGACGCCGGTCACGTCGAGCAGGTCGTGCTCGTCGACGACGAGGCGATCCTCGCGGCCCAGCGCGCGATCTGGCGCGAGCTGCGCCTGTTCGCCGAGCCCGGCGGTGCGGCGGCACTGTCCGCGGTGATGTGCGGTGCGTTCGTGCCCGATGCCACCGAGCGCGTCGTCGTGCTCGTCTGCGGCGCCAACGGCGACCCGGCCGACGTGATCTCCTGATCGACCCGGCTCCGGGCCCGACCCGATCCACGGGTATCCTCGCCCGGCGATGACGACCGACCACATGCGAGCGTTCCTCTTCCAGGAGCAGGTGTTGGCCCGCACCAGCACGCGCACGACGCCGCTCCCATGGGGGACCGCGTACTTCAACGACGACTTCCCGCTGCGCTACGACGCGAACATGGCGATCGTCGGCCGTCCGCTCGGCGGGGCGACCGCCGAGGACATCGCGCGGGCGCTCGACGACGCATATGAAGGGTTCCGTCACCGCGAGGTGGAGTTCGCCTCGGCGGTCGACGCCGATGCGATCGCCCTGGGCATGGCCGAACACGGGTACTCGGTGGAGGGGCTCGTCGTCATGGTGCTCCGCCGCGGGTCCGATCGTGAGTCCGACCTCGCCGCGACCGAGGAGCTCACCTTCGACGACTACCGCCCGCTGAGCCTCGAGATCCACGCGCGCCAGCCGTGGAGCAGCGATCCCGCGGTGGCGCAGAGCATGGCCGAGTTCCGCAAGGTGCTCGCCGGCGGCGTCGGCGCGCGATTCTTCGGCCAACGCGTCGGAGGTATCCTCGCCGGCTCCTGCGAGCTCTACGTGATGGGGGACACCGCCCAGATCGAAGACGTGAACACGCTCGAGGAGTTCCGGGGCCGTGGGATCGCGCGCAACGTCGTGCTCCGGGCGGCGCGAGAGGCGCGCGAAGCGGGCGCCACGTTCGTGTTCCTGTTCGCCGACGTCGACGACTGGCCCCGCCACCTCTACTCGCGGCTCGGGTTCGACGACGTCGGGCAGAGCCGGCTGTTCATGCGCACCCCCGAGGGCGACGCGTCGGGCCGGCCGGAGAACGCTTCGCCGTGAGCGAAGCGCGGACATGCAGCCCGGTGTAGGGAAATACATGGCAGCCGAGCGTCGTCGGATACCATCGTCGTCCCATGTCGTCCATCGCTTCCCTGCAGGCCCGCGAGGTCCTCGATTCGCGCGGCAACCCGACCGTGGAGGTCGACGCATGGCTCACCGACGGCGCGTTCGGACGTTCGGCGGTTCCCAGCGGCGCCTCGACCGGTGAGCACGAAGCCCTCGAGCTGCGCGACGACGACGCGGCGCGGTTCGGCGGCAAAGGTGTGCTCGGTGCGGTGGCGAACGTGAACGGCCGCATCGCGGACGCCCTCGAGGGGGCCGACGCGCTCGACCAGCGCGGGGTCGACGCGACGCTGCTGGCCCTCGACGGCACCGACTCGAAGTCCGAGCTCGGTGCCAACGCGGTGCTGGGCGTCTCGATGGCGGTCGCGAAGGCCGCCGCCGAGTCCAGCGGCGTGCCCCTCTGGCGGTACCTCGGCGGTCCGAACGCGCACGTGCTTCCGACGCCGATGATGAACGTGATCAATGGCGGGGCGCACGCCGGCAACGAGCTCGAGCTGCAGGAGTTCATGGTGATGCCCGTGGGCGCCGCCTCGTTCGGCGAGGCGATCCGGTGGGGCGTGGAGTGCTTCCATGCGCTCAGGGCGCTGCTGCACGCCGAGGGGCTCGCCACCGGTGTCGGCGACGAGGGCGGGTTCGCGCCCGAGATCGCCACCGCCGCCGAAGCCCTCGAGTGGCTCCTGCGCGCGATCGAGCAGGCCGGGTTCACGCCGGGTGACGAGGTCGCGCTCGCGATGGACCCGGCCACCAGCGAGCTTCGCAGCGACGACGGCCGGTACCGGCTCGAGGGCGGCGAGCGGACCGCCGACGAGATGATCGCGTTCTGGGCCGACCTGGTCGACCGATTCCCGATCGTGTCGATCGAGGACGGCCTCGACCAGGACGACTGGGAGGGATGGGCCGATCTCACCCGTGAGCTCGGGCCGCGCGTGCAGCTCGTCGGCGACGACCTGTTCGTGACGAACGGCGAGCGGCTCGAGCGAGGTATCCGCGAGGGCGTCGCGAACTCGATCCTGATCAAGGTGAATCAGATCGGATCGCTCACCGAGACGCTCGACACGATGGCTCTCGCCACGAGCAACGGCTACACGAGCGTCGTCTCGCATCGCAGCGGCGAGACCGAGGACACCACGATCGCCGATCTCGCGGTCGCAACCAACGCGGGACAGATCAAGTCGGGCGCGCCGAGCCGGGGTGAGCGCACGGCGAAGTACAACCAGCTCCTGCGCATCGAGGAGGAGCTCGGCGACACCGCCCGGTACCGAGGTGGCCGGTCGCTCTCGGGCGCGCCTCCGGGGGTCGCCTGAGACATGAGCTCAGCGGTCCCTTCCCCGACCGCCGCGACGAGGAGCGCATCGCGCGATGCCTCGGCGGCCCACCGGTCCGGTGCGCGTCGCGAGACCTCGTGGCGCCGCGAGAACGGTCGGCACGAGCTCGCCCGTGGGGGCATCTCGCACCCTCGGCTCACCGCCCGGGCCGCAGTGCTCGCCGTGGTCTCGCTGATCCTGCTCACGCTCGCGGTCGCGCCGCTGCGAACCCTGATCGATCAGCGGGACACCCTGGGGCAGCTCGAGCGCCAGGCCGACGACCTCGGTCGCCGGAACGCCCGGCTGGAAGCCCGCATCGACCAGCTCAACGATCCCGGCTATCTGGAGCGGCTCGCCCGCGAGTGCCTCGGCATGGTGCGTCCCGGCGAGACGGCGTTCGTCATGGTGCCCAAGCACGGTCCTCCGCCGGCCAACCGCTGCTGACGCCCCGGGCGAACCCCGCTGACCTCACGCGTCGCCGAACGCGATCATCGAGGATTCCGCGATCTGCTCGTAGCCCAGCCGGCGGTAGATCGCGTTCGACGTCGGGTTGCCGAGGTCGGTGTAGAGGAAGCACGCCTCGGCACCCCCGGAGAGCATCTCGGCGCTGGCGTGAGCCACGAGGTTCGAGGCGTAGCCGCGACCTCGGTGTTCGGGCGGGGTATACACCGGGCCGATGCGGGCGCCCCCGGGGATGCGGCTCCAGCCGGTGAGCGAGACGGGCGTTCCCTCGTCTTCCCAGATCATGAGTCCGGCCGTCTCCCCTTGGCCCAGGCGCGCCGAGAGGTCCCGGTCGGCGAAGCCTTCGTCGCGGATGGTCGCCTGCAGCGCCTCACGCTCGAACGCACGGAACCACGCGGTGAGCAGGCTTCGGTCCTTTTCCGTGGCGGGCCGAGGTGCGCCGGCGGTGGGGCGAGAAGGCTCGAGGGAGGTCAGCACGAATACGCCCTGCCCGACGGCAAGCCGCCAGGGCGCTCCGGTGGCGGCGGTCCACGCGTGGGCGAACCGGCTCGCCCACGGCTCGTTCGCCGTCACCCCCGGAAGTCCCGGTCGGGCCTCGGTGAGCGCGGCGACGAGCGCCGGGACGGCTCCGACGTCGAGCGGATCGGCGAGGACCGCGGGGTAGGGCGGCGTCACGAGCGCGGCGCCGACGACCGCTCCGTCGTGCTCCGCCGTCCAGAAGAACGCCTCGTCGTAGGCGTCCGGGCGGTCCACGAGCCGCTGCGCGATGCCGAGCGCGAGGTTGTTCGCGGCCGGGTCCTTCCCCAGCAGGGGCCCCGCGTCCCGGAGGAACGCGGCGGCGTCGGGAAGGGCGACGACCTCCATCCGCGTGTCAGCCGGAGGCGCGTCGCGCGAATTTCTTGTGTACCGCCTGCTTGCTGACGCCGAGCGCGGCGGCGATGCCCCGCAAGCTGACGCCGGCAGCCCTGGCGCGGAGCATGTGGTGGTACTCCTCGACCTCCAGCTCACGCCGCCGCCTCGCGACCGCCGCCAACGCGGCCAGCGGATCGTCGGGTTCGTAGGCGGCGTCCTTCAGGGTCTCCATGTGCGCAACCTATGCGACCGTCTGGGGCGCCGTCAACCTAGGTTGACGGACGGTTCCCACGCCGGGGATGCTCGCCAACCCCTGCCCGGCGCCAGGAGGCCATCGTCCCGACTCGTTCGATTGACGTGCATCGGGGTTTCGCGCAGACTGACCGCCTGTCCCGGAAACGCCGGGATCGCAAGGGAAAGGGGAAGGCAGACATCGCTGAGATCGAGATGGGCGCGGTGGTCGACGGCACCGTCGAACGCATCACGCCGTATGGAGCGTTCCTCAAGCTCGAGGATGGCCGCCTCGGATTGGTCCACATCTCCGAGATCGACCGCAACTACGTCAAGGACGTGCACGATCACCTCCGCGAGGGAGACGTCGTGCAGGCCAAGGTTCGGGCGATCAAGGAAGACGGCAAGATCGACCTCTCGATCAAGGCGTTGCAGGACCCCGCCCCGCCCCGGCCGCGGCGCGGGTCCGACCCCGAGTTCGAGCAGATGCTCAAGAAGTTCATGCGCCAGAGCGAGGAACGCCTGGTCGATTACAAACGCGCGGTCGAGCACAAGCGCAAGTAGCGGTCCGGACTCACCCGCGCGAACCCCACCGGTCACGCGTGATCTCGTAGGTGGCCTCCTCGCACGGTTCGTCCTTGAACGTCGTGCGAACGGTGCCCACCAAGCTCATGCCGACACGCTCGGCCACCGCGCTCGAGGCGGCGTTTCGTGTGTCGGTCACGGCCGTGACCGTTCCGACGCCGTGGGTCCCGAACGCGTACGAGAGCAGGCCGATGACCGCCTCGGTGGCGAACCCCCGTCCCTGATGCGACGGCGCGATCGTGTACCCGATCTCGGCGTTCGGTGGGTCGCCCGCGCCGATCGCGAGCATGCAGTCTCCGACCAGCGCGTCGTCCGCGACCAGGGCCACGGCGAACTGGAAGGGTTTCCCGCGCACGCCGGGGTCGGTGCGCGCCAGCTGCTCGACGAAGCGCTTCGCCTGCTCGTGCGTGTAGTCGCGCCACGACTGGTAGCGCGCCACGCCGGGGTCCGCCCGGTAGGCATGGAAGGCGGACACATCGCGGGGTGAGAACCGTCGCAGCCTCAGCCGCTCGGTCGCGATCGAGGTGAAGCCCGCGTCTCGCGTCATCGGCGCGCCGTCGAGGTGAAGGACCCGCCGGCGATACCCGCCGAGGTGCGGCGATCGAACAGCATCCGGCGATGGTACGCGCCCCCCGGAAGGCCCGGCCCTGGGAACATGTCCGCCATGACCGAGCCGATGCCGACGGAACAGCGGGAGCTGCGAGCCGCCGATCTCGAGGCCGTGCGGGAGCAGCTTGGGCGTGAGCCCACCACCCCGTTCGTCGTCGTGGCGCGATGCACCGGCGGGCATCCGCTCGTGATCCGGAACGCACCGCTCGATGCGCACGGCGATCCCTTCCCCACCACGTACTGGCTCACGTGTCCCGACGCTGTCAAGGCGGTCTCGCGTGTCGAGTCCGACGGTGCCATCGGCCGGCTCAACGATCGTCTGCGCATCGACATCGGGTTTCGGGAAGCCGTGGAGGCCGCGCACGCCTCGTACGCGCGTGACCGAGCCGCCGATGTGGCCGAGGCGGGCGAGTGGGGCGGTGTGGCGGGAACGGCCATGGGCATCAAGTGCCTGCATGCGCACTACGCGTACCGGCTGGCCGGCGGCGACGACCCGGTGGGTGCATGGACGGCCGAACACGTCGAGCCGGTGCACGCCGAGGGGCGGTCGGGGCGCGTGGCCGCGATCGACCAGGGCACGAACTCGATCCGCCTGCTGGTGCTCGAGCCAGGTGGGGTCCCGGGCGAAGCTCCGACCGAGCTCGCGCGCGACATGGTGATCACGCGGCTGGGCCGCCACGTCGATCGCACGGGCCGGCTCGACCCCGAGGCGCTCAGTCGCACGATCGAGGTGCTGGGAACGTTCTGCCGCCGGGCCCGTGCAGTCGGCGCCGAACGCATCCGGGTCGGCGCCACGAGCGCGATCCGTGATGCCGCGAACCGCGAGGAGTACGCGGCAGCGGTGCGGGACCTCTCCGGTTCGGATCTCGAGGTGATCAGCGGAGAGCAGGAAGCCGCCCTCTCGTTCCTCGGTGGTACCCATGGACTCGACGCTGCCGACGGACCCTTCCTCGTGCAGGACATCGGGGGCGGGTCGACCGAGTTGGTGATCGGTTCCCGGCCGGGGGCGGCCGAGCGTTCGATCTCGACGCGCATGGGCAGCGTGCGCATGACCGAGCGGCATCTGCGGCTCGATCCATCCACCGCCACCGAGCTCGATGCCATGGAAGCCGATGTCGCCGCCGTGCTCGACGAGGTCGAGGCGACGGTGCCGGTCGCCGGCGCCCGTACGTTCGTCGCGGTCGCGGGCACCGCCACCACCGTGCAGGCGATCGCGCTCGGACTCGAACGCTACGACCCGGATCGGATCCATCGCACGTGGCTCGCGCGCGATCGCGCCGAGCAGGTGCGCGACGTCCTCGCCCGGATGACGAACGCGGAGCGTGCAGCCCTTCCGGTCATGGCGCCCGGACGCGGCGACGTGATCGTCGCCGGCGCCGAGATCCTCGTGGCCACGATGCGCCGGTTCGGCATCGAGCGGGCGCTCGTCAGCGAGTCCGACATCCTCGACGGCTTGGCCCTCGAGATGCTCGACCGGTAGTCTCTGCCGCCGGATGTCGAAGCGCTCCAGGGACAAGCAGCTCGCCAGGTTGGCGGCGCGTCGCCAGGCCGAGCGGCAGGCGGCCAAGCGCCGCCGAGACATCACGTTGGGCATCGTCGGGGGCATCGCGGGGCTCGCGTTGCTGGTCGTGGGGTACACGATCCTGACCGGGGGCGACGACGGCGAGGCGCAGCCGACCGCGACCGCCTCGGCGACGCCCGACGGCGAGCCCGGCACGAGGTCGGGCACGGTCGAGCCCGTGGCGGAGCCGCCTGCGACCGTGGCGTGCGGCGGTGAGGTCCCCCCGGAGGCCGGCGGGAAGCGGCCGCAGTTCGCCGGGCCGCCGCCCATGACGATCGACGCTTCGGCCACGTACACGGCCGCGATCGCGACGTCGTGCGGCGAGTTCGATGTGCTCCTGCGGCCCGACATCGCGCCGCAGGCGGTGAACAGCTTCGTCTTCCTCGCCGGGCAGGGCTTCTACGACGGGCTCACGTTCCATCGGATCGTGCCCGGCTTCGTGATCCAGGGAGGCGATCCGCTCGGCGACGGCTCCGGCGGGCCCGGGTACTCCTTCGACATCGAGACCTCGCCCGACCGCACGTTCGACGCGCCCGGGCTGCTCGCGTACGCGAACAGCGGCCCCGGCACGAACGGCAGCCAGTTCTTCGTGACGCTCGCGCCCACCCCGCAGCTCGACCCCGGGGCCGGCGCCGGCGAGTTCACGATCTTCGGCGAGGTCACCGACGGGCTCGGGGTCGTGCGGCGCATCGGCAAGGTCCCGGGCAGCGAGAACCCCGGCATCCCGGGGGAGATGAGCGTGCCCACCGAGGCGGTCTACATCGACTCCGTCACGATCGACGAACGCCCGGCGTAGGTCCCGCCCGTCGTTCGGCCGTCGGACGGCGGCGCGGTTACCAGTTCGACGTGTAGGTCTGCACGTCGGCTACCCCGCAGCCCGCCGACGTCGCGTACTCGGCGCCATCGCCGTCGATCTCGCGGATGTAGAAGCACGTGCCCGAGCGGCTCCTGCCAGAGACGAACAGCTCGTTGGTGACCATGTGCACGTGCACGTAGATCTGCCCGCTCGCCACCGGGGTGTCGCCGGGCGCGTAGTCGAGCGCGGACTCGATCGTCTCGAGCACCGCCGGGTCCTGTGTGTAGGTCTGGCCGTCGGCGAAGTACACGCGTTCGGCGAGGAAGGTGTTCCTCACGTCGGTCTTCACCGCCCCGTCGTTCGCCCGTCGCTGCGCCCCCAGGAAGACCGGCAGCGCGATCGCGAGCAGCACGCCGATGATCAGCACGACGACCATGAGCTCGATCATCGAGAAGCCGCGCTCGTCTGTGCCTCGAAGTGGCATGCACGAGATATCGGCCCTCTGGGGGAGCCGCTGGGTACCCGGAAGGCGGTATCAGCTCGGGCGTGGTTCGGCGAGCCATACGTCGATCTCGCCCTGGATCGCGGCTTTCGTCGCGTCGTCGGCGAACGAGCACCGCACCCCGGCCCTCGCGATCTCGGCGAGCGCGTCGTCGGAGAGTCCCCATGCCCGACGGGACGCCTCGAAGACATCGCCGATCCACGCGCCGAACATGGGGGGGTCGTCGGAGTTCAGCGTGACCACGATGCCCGCGTCGCGCAGCCGCAGGAACGGGTGCTGTTCGAGCGACGGGTACACCCCCGTGGCGACGTTGGAGATCGGCGAGACCTCGAGCGGGATCGCGTCGGTGGCGAGGCGCTCGACCAGCCGCGGGTCCTCGATCGCCCGGACGCCGTGACCGATGCGGTCGGGCAGGAAGTGCTCGAGCGTCTGCCAGACGTTCTCGGGGCCCGCCCATTCACCGGCATGCGGAACCGAGCGGAGCCCCGCGTCCTTCGCCGCGTGGAACACGGGGCCGAACGGGGCGATCTCGCTGCGTTCGCTGCCGGCGCAGTTCAGGCCCACGACGCCGTCGTCGGCGAACTTCCGGGCCACCTCGAGCGTGCGCTCGGCCGCCTCGACCCCGAGGTCGCGGACGACGTCGGGGGTGACGCGGACGACGGTGCCGTGATCCCGGCCGCCCGCGGCGAGCCCGTCGAGCATCGCCTCGATGGGCGAGGTCCAGTCGTCGTCGAAGGCCACGGCATGGGCAGAGGGGGTGAACACGGCCTCCGCATATCGCACGCCGTTGGCGGCCAGGTCCTCGACCACCTCGCGCCCGACCCGCGCGAAGTCGTCGAGCTCGGTCATCAGGTCGCACAGCGCGATGTAGCGATCGATGAAGTCCAGGAATCCGTCGAAGCGCCACCGGTCGGCGCCCGCTCCCCACGGTGGCGCGACGCCGTTGCGATCGGCGAGCTCCAGTGCGGTCTCCACTCGCATCGACCCCTCGAGGTGGATGTGCAGCTCGGCCTTGGGAAGCGTGTGGAGATCGCGCATGGTCGTCCACGATGGTACGCGCAGGCCGGGATAGCATCGGCGGTGCCGCCCGGGTGCCGGAACTGGTAGACGGAGGCGCCTTAAAAGCGCCGGCCCGAAAGGGCGTGTGGGTTCGACCCCCACCCCGGGCACGGAGCCGCGAGGGGTCATCAGCGCTGGTGGGATGACTCGCTGACCTGTCGCCCGACGATCGTGAACGTCGCGAGACCCTCGACCGTTCGTCCTGTCCGTATGAGGCTGGCGGACCCCCCTCGGCCATCGGGATGCGGCCGATGATGGCGTCGAACGGAAGGGAGATGTCGTCATGCCTGTGGCCGATCCTTCATTCGGATGGCAGGAAGCCCTCGCCGCTTTCGGATTCGTCTCGCTCGTCGCGTTCTCGGTGACGTGGATCGTCACCGACCTCGCCCACGTTCCCCGGACGCCCTACGTGGCGATCCTGACGGTGACGACTGTCGCCCTCTCTGCGGGATATCTCGCGTGGTCGGGCACGAGGGTCGCGGACCTTCTGACGGACGGTTGGGCACTTGGCTTCGTCGGTGGCGCCATCGCTACCGCTGTCGTCACCCCGCTCGTCCGTCGCCTCCCCGCCAGACCCCGCCCTGGGGGTGCTGCGCTCGCCGGCCGGCTGCTGTGGGAAGGCGTCGTGTACGGAACGGCCGAAGCGATCCTGCTCGCCACGCTGCCAGTCCTGGCGGTGTGGCAGGCGGCAGATGCCCTCGCCTGGACCGATACGGTCCTGGGGGAGGCAGCCTCTGGCGTCCTCGCCGTCTGCGGGGCTCTGTTCGTGATCCTCGTCCACCACCTCGGCTATCGAGAGTTCCGAGCGAAGGCGTCGAGGAAGATGCTCTTCGGGGCGCTCGCCGGATGCGGTATCCAGGCGACCGCGTTCCTCGTTGCGGGAAACGCCCTTGCGCCGATCCTCGCCCACATCGTGCTCCACTGGCAGTTGACGCTCCGCGGGAACTCCATGCCTCCGTCGACGAAGGCAGAGCGTGAGCCACCAAGGGGTCTCGATGTACCGGTTGTGCCCGTTCGGTCGCGGCCGAACGTCGGATCGTCGGTGTAGCGGCCCGGCTCGATCGGCGAGGAGTCGTCGGGCTGTTGCCTCGGCGCAGCCCGACACGGCAAACGCTGTGACCGAGGGTGGCGACGTGCCGATGGCGCGCAAACGGTGGGGCTCTAGCGTTCAGGCGGGTCGTCGGTGCGGCGGCGTGCGACCTCGGTGGTGATGGCCGGCACCACTTGGTGCAGGTCGCCGACCACCGCGTAGTCGGCCCTCGCGAGGATCGGGGCGTCGGCGTCGGTGTTGATGACGAGCAGCTTCTTCGCGCCGCGACATCCGACCATGTGCTGGCTCGCCCCGCTGATCCCGCACGCGATGTAGAGGTCCGGCGCGATCCGCTCGCCGGTCTGCCCGATCTGCTCCGCGTGCGGACGCCAGCCTGCGCTCGTGACCGCGCGCGAGACGCCGACGGTGCCGCCCAGCGTCGTCGCGAGCGCATCGAGGTCGACGAACCCCTCGGCACCGCCGACACCGCGGCCGCCGCCGACCACCAGTCGGGCATCGCCGAGCGACACCGCGCCGGTGGACGTGGCTTCGAATGCAGTCTTGCGCACGCGCTGGTCGTCCTCCGAGAACGGGGGCTCGATCTCGTCGACCGCGACCGCGGCCGCATCGGGAACGGCGTCCGCGGCGACGGCGTGCAGGGCGACGGTGAGCAGCGTCAACGGGCCACGGACGCGCGCGTCTTCGAGCAGGCTCCCGCCCCACCGTTGTCGAGCGAGGTTCCACGCATCGCCGTCGCGTTCGGCGGCGATGCAGTTCGCGACGAAGGGCGCGGACGCTCGTGCGCCGACGTGCGCGAGTATCTCGTGCCCGCGGTCGGTGCCCGCGGCCACGACCGCGGGCGATGACGTCGAGGCGGCGAGGTCGGCGATCGCGTGCGCCCACGCGCCGGGGGCGTGGCTCTCCTGCGCCCGTATGTGGGTGCCGGCCTCGATCCCGTACGCGCCCGCGGCCTCGAGCGCCCGCGCGCCGCCGTCGCCGAACGCGACTCCCCGCAGCGGCTCGCCCAGGCCCCGCGCGAACGTCAGGGCTTGAAGTGAGGTGCTCTCGACCACCCCGGTGTCGTGCTCGATCAGGACGAGGATCATCGCTCCACGATCCCCAGCTGCTCGAGTAGATCGACGACGGCCGGCGCCGCATCCGGGCCTCGTCCGAGGATCTCCGCTTCGCTCCGCTGTTCCGGCGGGACCCGGAGCCGGATGGTCTCGACCCGGGGGGTGGGCGCAGCCTGCGGACGCCGCTCGATCTCCTTCTTCCTCGCCTTGAGCCGACCGGGCACCGAGGGGAACCGGGGGAGGTTGATGCCTTCCTTCACGGCGACGACGGCGGGCAGGGGCGCGGTGAAGACCTCCGCGCCGCCCCTGACATCCCGCCGAGCGACCAGCGTGCCGTCCCCGACCTCGAGGCTCTTCACGCCGCTCACGCACGGCATCCCGAGCGCGTGGGCCACGCGGACGGCGACCTGGTAGTCGCCGGAGTCGGCGGCTTCGTTGCCGAACAGCAGCAGGTGGAACGGCGTGCTGTTGGCCGCCTCGGTGCGGAGCGCCTCGACGATCGCGTCGGCGGTGGCGATCGCGTCCCACCCGGTGGCGTCGGTCTCCAGCAGGATCGCCCGGTCGATCCCGATCGCGAGGGCGTGCTGCAGCTGCTCCACGGCGGCCTCGGGCCCGAGCGTCAGCACGACCGAGGAGCCGCCGTGGGCCTCGATCTGCCGCACCGCCTCTTCCACGGCGCACTCCTCGTGGGGGCTCATGGTGAACCCGAGGTGGGTCGTGTCGATATCCAGGGCGTCGTCCGTCACGACGATGCGCGAGCCGGGCGCCGGCACGCGTTTCACGCACACCAGGACGTTCATCGGCTCACCCCTTCATCCTGGCGTCGTCGGGATCGAACAGCGGTGTCGCGCCGGTGACGGCCACCGTCACCGGGTATCGCTCGCCGAAGTACTCGACCTGGAGCCTGGTGCCGAGCACCGCGAGTTCGGGCGGCAGGTAGCTCATCATCAGGTGGGCGCCGACCGAGGGTCCCGATCCGGCGCTGGTCACGTACGACCGGCGACCGTGGCTGTCGGTGAGCGGGGCTCCCTCGGGGTCGAGCACCGGCTCGCCGCCCATCATGTAGCGCTCGATGCCCCTCGACGACGTGGCGTCGTCGAGGGTGAGCGTGCACAGCGCGCGGGTCGGCTCTGCCTCTCGCTGCCGCAGGTATGCGTCTCGCCCGATGAAGTCGGCGTCCTTCACGTGCGGTCGAGCCATACCGGCCTCGACCAGATCGTGCTCGAGATCGAGCTCGCTGCCGTGCGCCCGGTAGCTCTTCTCGAGGCGGGCGGTGCCGGCGTAGGTGCCGATCCCGACGGGAACGATGCCGTGCGCCTGGCCGGCGTCCCAGACCTGGTCCCAGAGGCGGACGCCCTGCTCGATCGGCACGTACAGCTCCCAGCCCAGCTCTCCCAGGTAGGAGATCCGCGATGCCAGCACACGCAGTGGCCCCATCTCGATCGTGCGGCAGGCGGCGAAGCGGAACGCATCGTTCGAGACCTCGTCGCCAGTGATGGAGCCGAGCACATCCCGGGCGTTGGGCCCCCAGAGGCCGAGCGTCCACAGCGCCGAGGTCGCGTCGAACAGCTGCGCCGAGCCGTCGGCGGGCAGGTGGTCCGAGAACCATTTCCTGTCTGCCATGCCCGAGCCGCCGCCCGTGACGATCCGGAACCGCTCCTCATCCAGACGCATGATCGTGATGTCGGCCTTGATCCCGCCGGCCTCGTTGAGCGCCGGGGTGTAGACGACGCGCCCGACGGCGACGTCCATCGACGAGACGACCATCCCGTCGAGGTACGCGAGCGCGCCCGGCCCCGTCACGTCGAAGATCGCGAACGCGGACAGGTCCACCATGCCCACCCGATCGCGGAGCGCGAGGTGCTCGGCGTTCACGACGGGGGACCACCAGCGCGACTCCCACTCGCCCTCGCGCGGCATCACGGCGTCGCCGTAATCGCCCAGCAAGGCCTCGTTGACGCCGTACCAGTAAGGCCGCTCCCATCCGGCGGCCTCGTAGCAGACCGCTCCGAGCGCCTGCTCGCGCTCGTGACACGGGCTCAGGCGCACGTTCCTGTTCGAGGACCACTGCTCCAGCGGGTGCACGATCCCGTAGGTCTTGTTGAAGCCCTCGGCGCTCCGCGACGTCACATGGAACGACGTCTTCTGGTGGTCGTAGAAGCGCGCGATGTCGGCCCCGTGGACGTCGATCTCGGGCGTGCCGTCGGTCATCCACTCGGCGACGGCACGGGCGATGCCGGGAGCCTCCTTGATCCAGATGGCGGCCGCCGACCACAGACCTTCGACCTCCGGCGTCTCACCGAGGATCGGCATGCCGTCGGGCGTGAGCGAGAGCAGCCCGTTGATCGCGTAGCGGATGCCGACGCGTTCGTCCTCCAGGACGCTCGGGATCAGCTCGAGCGCCTGCTCCATCTGGGGGTCGAAGTCGTCCTGGGTGAAGGGGAGCTCGGTCGGCGACAGCGCCGACTCCTCGATCGAGGGGATCGCGTCGGGCTCCATCAGGATCGGCCGGTGCGCGTAGGACCCGATCTCGAGATCGCCGCCGTGCTGGCGCTCGTACATGTTCGTGTCCATGTCGCGCACGATCGGGTAGGCGATCTCGCCGATCGTGTCGGCGAACAGGGGCACCGGCCCGACGCTGATCATCTGGTGCACGGCCGGCGTGAGCGGGATCGACGCCCCGGCCATCGCCGCGATCGCTGGGCTCCAGATGCCACACGCGATCACCACCGTCTCGGCCGTGACGTCGCCTTCGGTCGTGCGGACGCCGCGCATGTGCCCGTCGACGACGTCGAGGCCCGTGATCTCGGCGCCGGCCATGACGGTGAGGGCCCCGAGCTCGGTCGCCTTCTCCCGCATCAACGTGCCGGCCCGCAAGGAGTCGACCACACCGACACCCGGGGTGGAGAAGCCCCCCAGGATCACGCCGGGATCGACGTAGGGGACCATCTCGGTCACCTCGGCGGAGGACAGCAGCTGGGAGTCGATGCCCCACGAGATGCTCGACGCCATCCGGCGCTTCAGCTCCTCCATCCGCTCGGGGGTCCGAGCGACCTCGATCCCCCCGCTGCGCGTGAACACGCCCAGCTCTTCGTACTGGCGGACGCTGTCGCTGGTGAGGTCGGTCATCTCCTTCGAGTGGTCGACCAGGAAGATGAAGTTCGACGCGTGACCGGTGGATCCGCCCGGGTTCGGCAGCGACCCCTTGTCGACCAGGACGATGTCCTTCCAGCCGTGGAGGGCCAGCTGATAGGCGAGGCTGTTGCCGACGATCCCCGCGCCGATCACGACGACCTGCGCGTCCGAAGGTGTGGGGGCCATTCCGGGTTCCTTCCCTGACTGTGGCGGTCAGTCTCGCATCCCGTCCGATGATGCGCGCGGGGTGCTCCCTCGCGAGCCGTCGGGGCCCTCTCAGTCGGTCCATCTCGCCGTCGGGCTCGCCGGCCATCAGTTCGCCTCCATGTGTGTGAACCGAGGCCTCCCGTTGACGTCCCGCCCGCGAACGTGCCTTGGCCGACGTCCGCCGGTCGTCCATGCGGACGAACCCGCGGTCGTCGAGCTCCAACCCGGCGGCATCCGGTCCCACGTCCTCTGTGTTCGGCCTGCGCCCGAGGGCGGCGAGCACGTCGTCGCCTCGATGCGTAGGATCGCGGGTCGAAACCATGCGCGGCCGGCGTACGGGGAGGTGGGCGATCTCGGTGGCTCGTGACGCCCTGCCCATCGCGGCGGTCTCGGAGATGATCGCGGTTCCGATCCCGACGATCCGATCGTGGGAACGGCGGTACGGCTTCCCGCTTCCAGCGAGGACGAAGGGCAAGCATCGTCGCTACACGGTCGAGCAGGTGCAGCAGCTTCGAGAGCTCCGCGACGCGATCACCCTCGGGCACTCGACCGCTGAAGCCGTCGAGATCGTCCGGCGAGGCGAGGCCGAAGGGGCGCACGGGGATCGTCGCATCGACGAGCTGCTGGGATCGGCGATGCATCTGGACGCCAACGGCGCTCGGGCACAGCTCGACGACGCGACCGAGCGGTTGGGCGCCGAAGCGGCCGTCGTCGGCGTCGCGGTGCCGGCGATGCATGCCGTCGGGGACCGGTGGATGACGGGCGCGTGCGATGCGGCCAACGAGCACCTGTTGACCGATGCGGTCCGCACATGGCTCGCTCGCCTCGCGACGTCGGCGCCGTTGCCTGTGGGCCCCTGGCCCGTCGTGCTCGCATGCGGGCCGAAGGAGCTGCACACCGTGGGGCTGGAGTCGTTCGGCCTGCTCCTGACGCGTCGAGGCCGGCCCGTCGTCAACCTCGGGGCCCTCACGCCGGTCGAGTCGCTCCGCGCGGCGATCGGGAGGTCGCGAGCCGCGGCAGCGGTCGTGGTCGCGCAGCGCAGCGTGAACCGGAAGAGCACGATCGGGTCGATCCAGGCGGCCAGCGAGCTGCTCGGGCCGCGCGCCTTCTACGCGGGCGGCGCGTTCGCCACCGACGCCTCCCGTCGCGAGGTCCCCGGCGTGTACCTCGGGACCGATCTCGCCGAGGCCGCCCGCACTGTGGATCTCGCGATCTCGGCCGGATGATCCGGCCACTCCAGAGCCCCCCGCGGGTGGGGTGTCGCTGAAGGTTCGATGCCCGGGTCAGCGCTCCTCGCCGGCATGGATCTCGCCGCGCCATCCGCCGGTTTCGTTCCCATGCGCCTCGATGAGCTCCTTGAGCCGGACGAGGTCGCCTTGCACCCGGCGACGGACCATCCCCAGCGCGTCGCCGAGGGTCGGCCGCGAGGTCGTCGACGACCCGATGTAGGTCAGGAAGCGGCTGAGGAGCCTCCGAGCAGACCGCTCACGGCCTCCCGCCGGAACTCGACGAGGCGACGTTCCTGCTCCTCTGCCTCGGCCTCGAGCTCGGCGAACGGCCACCGATCGAAGCTGGGATCGACCGCGGCGACCCGGATCATCGTGTCCCACACGAGACGCTTGCCGCGGACGCCCACGATCATCGCCTCCAGGTCCTCGAGGATGGACGGCACGGGCTCGGGCAGGGTTCGACGGGCCCAGACCCCGAGCGAGCTCGCCGCTCCGAAGGCTCGCGCAGCGAGCTCCACCGGCTGCACCGTCCGTCCGGCCACAGCGATCGCCGCTCGGAGGACCTGCTGCTCCTCGTGGATGCGGGTGACGAGCTCCTGGGCGTAGGCCCGCAGATCGCCGTGTGCGCCGCGCTGCAGGCGGCGGGCGGTCCTCAGCCCGACCTCCGATCCGACCAGGTGGTCCTCGAGGTACGGGCGGAGGATCCGCCTCGCTCCAGCTCCTGCCATCCTCGCCTCCTCGGCTGTCGAGATCGAGACCGATACCCCGCGCGCCGGCGCGGAAAACAGGTGTCTCGCCATGCGGCGCGGTCGATCGGGTGTGTCCCCCGAGGGTGCCGAGTAAGGCGCCATCATCGCTGCCGTCGCCGTCCTGTTTCGTGCAGTGGCCGGTGTTCGCTCAGGAACAGGCCGAGTCGTCCTCGCGGAGCTGCTGTCACTGAGCACCGTCGAGTCGAAGGCAGCGACGACCGGATGGAGGCGACCCTCGGACGGAGCGAGCGCAAGCTCGACGAGGCAGCGAGCCCCAACGGCGACCGCCCAGCGGTCGTAGATCCGCTGCGACGGCGAGGTCGATCCGAGCGCCCCCGGAGCTTTGATCGATGACGAGCCTGTCACCAGGCAGTCATCGGTGCTTCACGGCCTGTCCCTAGCGTGTGGCCGCAGGACGTCGAAGAGGCGTTCCCGACGAAGGGAGACACGATGCGGAAGAGCTTCATCACCGCAGCGATCGCATCGGTCGCGACGATCGCGATGTTGATCCCCACAGGCGCTGCGGGCGCCGGGGGGATCGAGAAAGAGAAGCACGGCCGATGCACGCCGAAGGGCCGCTGGGAGCTCTCGCTCGACAAGGAAGGTGGCAGGATCGAAGTGGACTTCGAGGTGACGTCCCGTCCTGCCGGCCACCGGTGGAAGGTCGTCATGCGCCATGACGGCGTCACGTTCTTCGATGGCTCGAAGGTGACGCGCCTCGACGACGACGATCGCCCCGACTTCGAGATCGAACGTTGGGTCAAGGACACGGTCGGCTGGGACCGTTTCCGCGTCAAGGCGACCGATCAGGTCACGGGCGCGCGGTGCATCGCCAAGCTCAAGATCTGACCGCACCCGGCATCGATGGAGGAAAGAAGGCGCGCCCGTGCGCCTTCCTTCCTCGCATCGGTGGCTGAGATGATGGGTTGACGGAGGGAGTGCCATCGATGCAACCGAAGACGCGGGTCGGGCTGCGGACCAAGGTCGTGCTGGCATCGGTTCTGGTGCTGGCGCTCGCG